>DASRRM010000181.1:0-57209 GCA_035695715.1 Tepidisphaeraceae bacterium | reverse complement strand
ACTCCAAAGCCGACCTGAAGAAAAAGGTTTTGGCATTCATCGATTATTTCAACGCCACTATGGCCAAGGCATTCAAGTGGACCTACAAAGGCAAGCCGCTGACAATATAAGTGCAATGGAATTTCCGCCGAGATGATCTAGAGCGTAGAGTCGGTGCACATTTCCGACGAACGCCAGTCTGGCAAGCAGATCTTCGCCCCAAGTTGATGTTATGCCAGCGGCAGAACTCACCGACATTCAGATTCCCTTTCCTCCCGTCCTGTCGGCGAACGCTTCGCCCGCATCGACAAGAGCTTGGCTTGGTAGCCAATGGATTCGCTGCATAGGCTTAAACAGGTATGTCGTGCCGTTTTGGTATTTCCGAAGATCACGACTGAAATACATCCATTGCCGGTGCTTGGTGGTGATTCGGTCCCGAACACGTTGCAATGCAAATGCGGCAGCGTCACCAGCGCGGATGATCTTGACCGATTGCTGCATCGGCAATGCCTTCCCGCGATCTACCACAATCATTGCGCTTGCATCTTCATATACGACGTCGATCGTGTGTCGCAATTCCGTCGCCACTTCGAAAAAGGCGTCTAACTGCCGCTTGAGCAGTTCGCAGTAGCATCGCATCTCATTCTCAGTCGGCGAACCGGTTACCAATCTGTCGACCTTTCCTTGAATTAGGTGGCGTCTTTGGTGCACTAGATCAGAGACGATTGCGATTTCAGACTTGCGTAGCCTTAGCGCTTCGTAAACAAGTGCGTTGACTTCAGCCTCAACTCGCGAAATATCGGTAGATTCTGAGCTATTCGAATATAGCGATGGCTGGTGCGATTGCTCATTTCCTAAAGGTCGTAGTGAGGCGAGTGCGAGTTGGTGATATAGTTCCGACCACATGCCCAATCCCTGGCGGCAGATATTATCGATAGGTATTGGCAATTGCCTAAGAGCTTTTAGGTCGGCCTTGGACTTGTAAATCCCCATTTCGGGCGAAATCAGGAACTGGTGGTAACTTCCGAAATCAGATACGAGATATAACGCCAACGCCTTCAACAACTCTGCCTGTTCTTCAGTACCAGCGATGCCGACCCATGCATGTGGCACCGCAATGAATTCCTCAGAATAGACCGCAAAACGCCGCGCGGCATCGACGATCACATGCGGCGGACGCGAAACAACCACAGGCAAAACATCGCGCCCTGCCCGAACATTCGCCCGTTCCTTCGAGATCTTTATAAGTGAATTGTCGGGGAACGAGTAAATTCGACCGCATCCTCGAAGTTTCGGCGTAAGGATTTCCCATTTGTCCTCGAGCTCCTTGACAAAGGTGATTGCCTCAGCACCCTCCAAGGCATCGGCGCCCGTCGACTCCCGCTTCTTGCGCAATTCCACCCCCGCGTGTATGTTTATCTGAAGCCGCCGACCCATGGCATCTAGCGTTTCAAAGCGACGGGCGACAGAAGCCAAAAGTCTCCCATCTAAATCACTCCCCCACATCGCAAGTTTCCACACTAACGCGTCGCCGGTCGCGGCATCGTTAATGGGAACACTGCGGACTTCCGAGCCATTCACGGTAATGCTCCAGGTATCCTCGCGCTGACTCTTTCCTACCGGTCGGTTTGCCTCTTGGTTCACAACGAAAGGCGAGTACGTAAGGATCATGCGGTTGTCTTCTTCGGGACGTCTGGTTTTGGGTGGTAGCGAATAGAAAAATGCTGCGGCGGGTTCTCTCGACCGCTTCGCAAACAAGGACTCCGCGAGATTTGCAAAGTTCACTATGCACCAGACATCGAGCCGCTTAAAAAATGCCTTTCGAAGAAGCCGCGACTGATTCTTAAAGAGGGTCATCGCAGGCACAAGCATTCCGGCAAGACCATCTTGCTTTAGATGCTTGGTTACCTTCCATAGAAACGCTTCGGCGAGTTGGTTGCCGCTGACCGGCATGCCATGCGAATTATCTGCAATCCATTTGCGAGCATCCGCGTTTTCATCTTTATCTTCGTCGTCGGGTTTCGGTGGTTTGACTTCGACCCATGGCGGATTCCCGACCACCCAATCAAATTGCTTCTCTATTGCGCTACTGGCCCACAGTGATTCCGGATCAAAAAAGTCGGCTTGGAAAATGTTTTTGTTGTGAAGGTCGGGCAAGACATGCTTGTATTTGCCGACAGGCAGCAGATCGGGTGGTTTTACATAGTCTAGGAGTGTGAGTATTAAGCTCAACTCCGTGACGCGACAGGCGTCCTCATCACGATCAACGCCAAAAATCGATTGTTCAAGAATGTCGCGCAATTCTCTCGGGGGGCGGACGGTCAGACCGTCTTGACGCACCTTGTTTTCGATCAACCGGCGATAACACTGCACGAGAAATGCGCCGGAGCCGCACGAGGCGTCGAAACACGTCATGCCCTGTTCGAGCGGACGTTTGTCGTCCAATTCTTCCAGCATGAAGTTCACGACGGATACGGGCGTGTAATACGCGCCCAGTTCCTTTCCACGCGACGTTTTATTCTTCGGTTCATGTGCATGAAGAAATCGCTCGTATATAGCGGAGAGTGTTTCAACCGGAATTACAGAGAAGTCATATGCATCGAAGGGAAGGTGCAGTTGCCCGTCAATCGTGTCTCCTGCAAAAACCGCCGCTACCTTCCGAAGGTGATGTTGTTTGGGCGCGTTCTCGCGTGTCCAATCGAGCGGAAAAATCGAACCGTTCAGCCAATTATCCAACTGGCCGAACGTCTCCTTGAACGCGACAAGCGTTGCGTTTTGGGAAAAGAGGTGATCTTTGTTTATACCCCATTCGTCGAGGCGTCCGTCAGAAAGGATTTCGCGCTGTCTCAGGTACCACAAGTACACATACTTTCCGATCAAAGCGTGCGAGGTACGCCAATCCAGTTCCGAATCGATCAAATGTGCGTCGAGCTTTTCGAGGCTGTCGAGCAGCGTCCAATCGACCCGTTGTTGCGGCGTGACAAACCAACCGAAATCTTTCCAGATGGCACCCTGGTCAATTGCCCTACTGCTGAATGCGGTCAACTCGGTAGCAATCTGCTCGAATTCGATCGCACGATCCAGCGTCTGAGGCGTTGAACTCTTGCCGACGGAATAGTTAAAGCTGGAGAATAGCCGAATGCGTGTGGGAGTCTTAACAATCACGAAGGGCGAGGCGTTCTGATTCCACGTAAGCCGACGGCACTCGACGGCCTCCGATTCAGTGGCGGCTTCGCACACGTACACTATTGGAACAATCGTCTCGCGATTTGACTGCTTCGATGGCGGTTGATTCAGCGCGTAGACCCCGCGAAGATTCATGCGCACCGCGGCGCTGCGAAAAATGTGTGCGTAGTCGTTAGCGCGGGCCAGCGCGTCCCCGGCTAGGAAGTTTGGATTCCCGGCGTAATCAAGCGCGCTGGTCAACTCTTCAATGCGCATCCGACGCCGATCTCCTTCCGACGCTTCCGAAGTCCGCTATCGATCAGACGTGTTAATATACCGGGTCGCCACGCCAATCCAAACGTTACAAAGATCGATCTTGGACGTGCCCTAACCTATTCTGTCCTTTCACGCCCCCACCAAGCGAATTTCCTTGCATTCAGTCCCCTGCCCTATTACGGTTTTTCAATAGTGCGTATACGCACGACGGAGGCGCAGTTGATGGATCGCGGCGAACTTCCCACGGCGCTTCGCGCTGCCTATATGATGCTGCACCGAAAGTCCGAGGCGCAGTTCGCTTGGCGTCACCACCGACCAATTTGTGCTTCTGGCGCGGTCGCAGGCTCTTAATCAGCGGGAACCGGCCGCCGGATGCCATCGTATCCCGGCACAGACCAGCCGGATCATCTCTGGCCAATCTCGGCAAATTCTCTAACATCGGGCTTTTCAGCGCAGGCAGCTTGGCGCCCGACAACCCCGCGTTGGCTGATCCGGCGAGCTTGAAGCAGAAGGTGAAGCTTCTGTTCGTCAGCTACGACAGCCGCGAGAATACCACCGCCGCCAAGGCCAATCACGAGGCGTTGGAAAAGTTGGGGGTTAAGAACACCTACGAAGAGTCGCCCGACACGGCTCACAAGTGGCAGACCTGGCGACACAGTTTGCGCCAGTTCGCTCCGCTATTGTTTCAGGATTAGTTGACCATTCACGGAATCACCTTGTTCAACGGATACGTGATAATCCCCGTCGCCCCCGCGCGCTTCAAGACGGGGATCAGCTCGCGCTCCTGCTTTTCCTCGAGAATCACCTCGGCGGCAACCCATTGCGAATCGGCCAGCCGGCTGATCGTCGGGCTCTTTTCCGCCGGCAAAAGCGCCAGCACCTGTTCCAGGGCGGCTTCGGGAATGTTCATCTTCAATCCCACCTTGGCCCTGGCCTCGATCGCGCCGCGAAGCAGCATCGCGATGTTTTCCATCTTTTCGCGCTTCCAGGGAATCGCCCAGGCGGCTTTGTTGGCGATCAGCCTTGGCGTGCTGGTAAGCAGTGTGTCGACGATGCGAAGATTGTTGGCGCGGAGCGATGAGCCGGTCTCGGTGAGCTCGACGATTCCATCGAGCAGGCGGGCCTTGATTTCGGTGGTGCCCCAGGAGAACTCGACGTTCACCTTCACGCCGTGCTGGGCGAAATATTTGCGGGTCGTGTTCACCAGTTCCGTGGCGAGGATCTTTCCCTCAAAATCCTTCGGCTGGCGGACGTCGCTTTCTTCTGGGACGGCCAGCACCCATCGGGCAGGCTGGGCCGACCCGCGGGAATAAACCAGCTCGCAAATTTCGATGACGTCGGCTTCGTTGCCGTTCTCGACAATCCAGTCGTAGCCGGTCAGGCCGAAGTCGACGATGCCATCGACGACATAGCGGCTGATTTCCTGGGCGCGAAACAGGACGGCGGACATTTTTTCATCATCAATGCGTGGGAAAACGCTGCGCTCGGCAATGGAAATGCGATACCCCGCCCTGCCGAACAATTCGACAGTCGAGGTTTGCAAGCTCCCGCTTGGCAAGCCAAGGCGCAGCGACGATTCAGGGAGTCGGTCAGTCATGCCCGGCAGGATACGGGATTGCAGGCGGGAGGGAAATGCGGGATACCGAAGTCCGAACGCGAATGCCGAATGATGAATCAAATCCGAATGATCAATGACCAATGAAGGACGATTGCGGAGGTCCCGAATACGAATTTCGAATGTCGGGCCGAAAGCGACGCAGTAACCCTTAGCGCGTTTCTCAGGTTGGTGGCGCGTTCGCGCGGACCGTCATCCTGAGGTACTCCGAAGGATCTACTAGCCGCTGCACGAAGGCGAGCAAGATCCTTCGGAGTACCTCAGGATGACGATTGCCCGCTCGATCGATCAACCTGAAAAACACTATAGGTCATCGGTCATTCATTCGTTATTCGGATTTCGCCATTCGTCATTCCGACGCGTCGGCCTCATCCCGCCAGTCCCAGGCGCGCGCGGCGAACTTCCTCGCGCTGCATTTCGCCGACGATCCGGGTGAGCAGCGTCAGTTTCTGGCGGCCTTCGATATCCTGGCTCATGTCCTTGAACTGGATGCCGGTGAATACTGACCCCGGCGGCTGCGGGCCTGAGGGCTGGCGCATGCGGCCTTCGAGCAAAAGCGTGAAGTCGCGGAAGCGCACCTCGATCCGCAGGCGGTCTTCGGTGCTGACCTTTGGGGCAGCCCCGTCCTGGCTTTGAAAGGTGACGCCCATTCCGCCGCTGCTCAGATCGCGAAAAATGGTGGACAGTTCGGCGGTTGACATCGGGCGCTCGCCGAGGGCGGCGCGCGGGGCGATTCGCCAGACCCGTGCCGACAAATCGCAACCGGCAAAAACCCTCACGCGGTAATTGCTCCGCCGCTGAATCGCCTTGATCTGAGCGGGGAATGCGACGAGGGCGGCGGCAATGATGGTTTCATCATTGATGCGATATTCGCGATTGAGCTGAAGAATTGGCGTGGCGAAGACGACCTTGGTCTGCCCGCTTTTGAAGGAAATTCCCGCCGGTTTCTGGGTTGTAATCAACTCCTGTGCAAGCGGGAATTCCATGGCGCTGAGCTCAATCCACACGCCCTCGGGGGTTTCGGCAAGCAGGCGCGATTTCTGGTGCCTGAGCATCCCCGCCGATGGCAGCGAGAGCACGATCGCGCAGTTTCGCGCGATGGCATCGGACAGCAATTGTTGTGTATTCTCCTGCATATTCAGAAACCCCCGCTATTCCTGCACTGAAACGATCTGCGCCGGCGGCCGCACCAGGCCGATCCCGCACGCGCCCGGCGCGGTGTCGTTGATGATCCGCTGGAGCTGCGTGACGCTTTTCACCGACTTGCCGGCAACGGTCGTGATGATCGATCCCTGAGCGGCCCCCTGCTGAACGAAGGGGCTTGAGGGGTCAATGGCGATGATCATCAGGCCCGATTCGGGGCGGGGGTTGCCGTCAAAATCCCAATGCCGGGGGATTGGTCCCAGCAGCATGCCGCGCCAGCGCATGCGCTGGCTGTCGCGCGTGACGGCAGCGACGGGAGGCTGGCGGCGGGCGGTGGTCAATTCGACGTTCATCGACCGCCCGTTGCGATACGCCACCGCCTTGACCCGATGGTCGATTGGCGATTCGCCCACCAGGCGAATGAACTGATCGCTGTCGTCGATGGCGGTTCCGTCAAAGCTGGCGACGATGTCGCCGACGCGAAGCTTGGAGCACGAGGCGGGCGAGTTGGGGTCGATGGATTCGATCTTGGCGCCGCCATCGCCGCCCAGGCCTGCTTCCTTGCATTCCAGGGGCGTCGGCGAAGTCACGCGCACGCCAAGCCATCCGTAGGCCACTTCGCGGCCTTCCTTCAGATCCTGGATGATGGCGCGGACGCGGGCGGTGACGGGAATGGCAAAGCCGATCCCATTGGTGAGCTTTTGCGGGAGGATGACGGCGGCGTTGATGCCGATCACGTCGCCGTGAACGTCAAACAGCGGCCCACCGGAGTTTCCCGGGTTTATTTGCGTGGTGGTTTGAATGAGGTCGGAATAGAGGCGGTCTTCCTTGCTGGAAAGTTTGGGAAGCGAGCGGCCGGTGGCGCTGACCACACCGACGCTGAGCGACATTTCCCCCCCGCCGGCCAGCCCATACGGATTTCCCAGCGCCACCGACCATTGCCCGCGGCGCGGGGCGGCATCGCAGAAATGAACCGCGGGAAGCTTACTGGCGGGAATTTTCAGCACGGCCAGATCGGCGCGCGGGTCGGAGCCGACCACGATCGCCGGGTAGACGCGATGATCGTCGGTGGTGACCCAGATGTTTTCATTGGTGGCCACGACGTGGTCGTTGGTGACGATGTAGCCGTCGGAGTCGACGATGAACCCGGTGCCGACCGTGCGGTCGACCGGTTCGAGCATGGCGGCGAGTTTTTCGGGGTTGATGCGGTCGGAGCGCAGGGCGTCGTCGGCTTCGAGCTTGGCATCGGTGGCCGAGATGGCAACCACCGACGGCGAAAGCCGTTTGGCGACGTCAAGAAAATGCTGCTCGAGGTCGGGGATGTCGAAGTTATCGGAAATTTCAACGTGGCTGGCATGTTCGGCCGGGGCGACAACCGCGGTGCGCGATGCCGACCCTGCCGAGCTGCAGGAAAAGAGCAATCCGGATAATGCCAGCAGCGCCGCGGATCCACCGCGCGCCGTGTGCGCAAATCTTCCCATGCGAGACCCCGGCCAACGTAAAGACTCCATTGCACGTCGGATCGGCATGCCGCCCAAATGGCACAGCAGGCACAACCCGGCAGTCGAATACGTCAACTGCTTATTGGGTGTCGGATGATTAGTCGGCAAACTTGACCAAGCTGCGAGAGTGGAGCGGGTATGAAGGCAGTTATGGGACGCAGGAGCAGATGCGTGACAGTGCGAGGTACTTCCTGCGGCTTGGTCTCACGTATCATGGGCGTCTCGCCCATGTTTCGCGGTACGCCGCGAATTCGATCGGTACTGCGATTGAATTCAGCAATAGTTCTGGAGGTCCCTGGAATGTGCGGCAAGACCAGGGCAAGCCGGATTGATTTGGTCGGAATACCGACCAAGCGCAATGGAGTATCATTGCTCATGGGCGAGACGCCCATGATACGGCGAGTTTTTGTAGGGCGGACGTACTCGCCCACCGGGTTTGCGTCGCGGGCACGGAAATGGTGGGCGAGTACGCCCACCCTACGAAAATTTCAGGTGTTGCGGGTGCGGCCCTCATGTTTCAGGAAGCAAGCGGCATCGATTCGAAGTGCTTCCCGCAACACCCCTCGTACTCGCACGCCGTTGCCCTATAATCGCGCCGTGAACCCTCGCCGACCCATTGCCCAGTTGTCCGCCTCGCTGGTGAACCGCATCGCCGCCGGAGAGGTGATTGAGCGGCCGGCGGCGGTGGTGAAAGAACTGGTCGAAAACGCCATCGACGCCGGGGCGACGCAGATCAACGTGGAAATAGAAGATGGCGGCCGGGCGTTGATCCGCATCATCGATAACGGAGGCGGTATTGCGCCGGGCGAATTGCCGCTGGCGTTTGCCTCGCACGCCACCAGCAAACTGACGTGCGACGACGACTTGTTTCGCATCGCCACCATGGGATTCCGCGGCGAGGCCTTGGCCAGCATCGGCGCGGTGTCGCAGGCGCGCATTTTGTCGCGAACGTCTGATAATGATGCCGCCTATGAGATTCATAACCGCGGCGGCGTGATCAGCGACGCGCAGGCGGCGGCGGGAAACCTGGGCACCACCGTCGAAGTGCGCAATCTCTTTTTCAACACCCCCGCCCGCCGCAAATTCATCAAGGGCGCCCCGACGGAGTTCGGCAATATTTCCGAAATGCTGGTGCGGCTGGCCCTGCCGCACCCGCAGATTGCTTTCACGCTAACCCACAACAACCGTAAGGCGCTTGACCTCCCAGCCTGCGTGGCTGAGGAACGGCTGCTGGCGGCGTGGCCGAAGGAATTTCACGAGTCGCATCTTTCCGTTGACGTGCGCGACGCGGAGCTGCGCCTGCATGGGATCATCGGCCTGCCGGAGTTGTGCCGGCCCACGGCGCGCTATCAGTACTTCTATCTGAACGGCCGCCATATCCGCGACCGGTTCGTGCAGCATGCCCTGCGCGAGGCGTATCGGGGGCTGAGCGAGCCGGGGCGGCATCCAGCCGGCGTATTGTTGCTGGAAATTCCGCCGGGCGATGTGGATGTGAACGTGCACCCGACGAAGATCGAAGTGCGCTTCCGCGACAGCGGGCGGATTCACGGCCTGGTGCATTCGGTGGTTCGGGAAAAACTGCAGGGGTGCGACCTGACGCCGATTGCCGTGCCAATGAGCAGCGACGCCAATCCCGCCCCGCGCGAGGACCTGCGCACGAAGCTGGCGGAATTTTTCCGGCAGGGATTTTCGCCGGAGGGGATGACGCCCGCGGTATCGCAGACGCGCCTGCCGATCGAAGGTAGCGTGCCGATGAATGCGCCGGCGGAAGAAACGGGCGGCATATTTGCCGGGTCAAATGGCGCGAGCGGCCCGGCTTCGGCATGGCCGGCGAATTTGAGCTCTCCAATTCCAAATTCCGCGGCATCCCCACCGGGCGAACATTTCTCGACCGGCCAATCTCCAACAGCACCACATCCAGCCGGGCAATATCCCGGACCCGCGCCGGCGTCTGCGCCTTCCGGCCGGCTGACCGCCTCGGCATTTCCGGCGATTCAGCTTCACAACAGTTATCTCGTGGCGCAAAGCGATGACGGCCTGGTCATCATCGACCAGCACGCCCTGCACGAGCGGATCATGTATGAGGAATTGCTGGCACGCGTCAGCCGGGGCCCGTTGGAATCGCAGCGGCTGCTGATCCCGGATGTCGTCGATGTCTCGACGACGCAACTTGCGCTGCTGGAGCAAATCCAGCCGCTGCTGGCGAAGCTGGGAATCGAAGTGTCCCCTTTCGGCCCGGCAACGGTGGCCGTGCAGGGATTCCCCTCATTCCTGGAAAAGCTCGATCCCGGCACCTTCGTGCGCGAACTGCTGGAGCGCGGCGAGCAGGAACTGCTCGACCTTCACGAGGAGGAAGTGCTGCACGAGGTCATGGACATGATGGCGTGCAAAGCCGCGGTAAAGGCGGGCGATCCGTTGTCGCCGCAGGAAATCGAGGCGCTGTTGGCGCGGCGCGAGCTGGTCGACCGCTCCAGCAACTGCCCGCACGGCCGCCCGACAACGTTGCGGCTGTCATTGCGCGATTTGGAAAAGCAATTCAAACGGACGGGGTTTTGAGGATGGTTTTTGCGGTGTCCGCGCAAATCTTGACGCGAAGGGGCGAAGAGGACGAAGGCCGCGAAGAGGTTTCAAAACCCCAAAGCAATCGTCCCGAACTACTGTGAACTCGTTAAGGGAGTGCTATTGGATTTTGGTTTTAATTTCCGAGTGACATGCTTTCAACGTATAGCACGACTTCGCGACCTTCGTCCTTTTTCGTGCCTTCGCGTCAAGTGCGAACGAGGCGAGTTGCAAACTTCAAGCCCGCCGCGCCAGAACGTTGGCTCGGGGTTCGGCGGACGAGGGGCATTTCGCGCGAGTTATGCGCATTGCCAGACGAGGCGCAAATCTTGACGCGAAGGCACGAAGAGGACGAAGGTAGCGAAGAGGGTTCCAAGTCTCAAAGGCATCGTCCCCGGGTGCTGTGAACTCCGTAAGACAAGGCTTTTGGATTCGCACGACTGGCGTGATTTTTTTGCATAGTTCGACTTCGCGACCTTCGTCCCTCTTCGCGCCTTCGCGTCAAGTACGAACGAGGTGCGCCGAGAACTTCACGTCCGCCGCGCCAAAACATTGGCTCGGGTTTCGGCGGCCTCCGGCTCGCGCGGGGTCGAGGGGTAGCGGTAGCCGTCGTCGTAGTGGCCCTCGCTGCGGCGGGAAACGTCGTTGACGATCACGCCAAGCACGTGTGCGCCGACGCCATTCAGCCCGTCGCGGGCGAGGGTGGCCAACTTGCGGGTGGATTTGTCGGCCCGCAGGACCAGCAGCGTCAGGTCGCAGCTTGCCGCGATGATCCGGGCGTCGGCCAGGCCCATCACCGGCGGGGAATCGATAATCACATGGTCGTATTTCTCGGCGGCCATTTCCAACAGCTCGCTGAACATCGGGCCGTTGAGAAGCTCCGATGGGTTTTTCGATTTCGGGCCGCAGGCCAGCAGGTCCAGGCCATTGACGGCGGAAGTCTGCACCGCCTGTTCCCAGGTTCCCTGTCCGCCAAGCAGCGTGGAAAGGCCCGGGCGGCCTTCCTTTAGGCCGAAGATGTAGTTCAGCGACGGATTGCGCAAATCGGCATCGACCAGTAACACCTTTTTTCCCGCCTGCGCCATGACGGCGGCGAGGTTTGACGCGGCGGTGCTCTTGCCGTCGCCGGCGCTGGGCGAGGTCACCAGCAGCGTCTTGCAGCGGTCCTTGGGCGCGCCGAATTGAACGGCGGTGCGCACCGAGCGGAATGCCTCGGCCACGTCGCTGTTAGGTTCGTGCACCACCTTCTGGCCCGACACGCTTCGCGGCGTGCCTTCGGGCATTTGCGGAATGGCGCCGAGCAACGGGATGCCGAGCGAAGCCTTGATCTGATCGGAGGAATGCAGGCGGTCGTCGGTCCAGTCGCGGAGCAGCGCCACGCCGCATCCGAGCAAAAGGCCGATCACCAATGCCAGGCCCAAAGCGCGGGTTCTGCTGGGGGAGGATCGTTTGGCGCTGCCTGGGTCGGCAGGGTCGAAGAAATCGATGTCGATCGCGCCGGCCGATTGTTGCAGCTCGATGCCATGAATGCGGTTGTCGACCGTTTCGAGCGATCGGCGAACGCGGTCGGAGTCCTCTTTCAAGCGGCTGTATGCCGCCGCTTGTCGGCTGACTTCCATCGCCCGCTTTTGCTGCTGCTCAAACTGGTTGCGGAAGTCGGCCTCGGCGGCCTCGGCGCGAAGATATCGGCGACGGACGGCTTCGACATACGTGGCCGCGGCCTGATCCACCTTCTGCTGCATGGCCTGCACGGCGGGATGCTCAGGCAGATAATGCGCCCGCATTTCCAATAGGCGGGTCTGCATCTGCGTGAGATTGGCGCGAAGCATCTGCTCGTCATCCGCGGACACGACCCCGATTTCCGGGGCGGGCCCTGGCTCAATCAGACGGGAATCGTGGGTAATTAATTGCCGGGCTTCGTCGGCATCGCCCTTGGCCTTGAGCGTGTCGGAATGGGCGGCAGCAAGCTGCTGCGAGAGAACGCCAAGCTGGCGGATGGCGAGATTGTCGTCGCCGTTGTTCGACAAAACCCCATATTCGCGCTCCAGCACCGCCATTTTCTCGGCGATCTGGTTCACCTCGGCTTCAACTTTTTGCTTGTCGGCGTGAAAAACATCCAGTATTTGCGCTACGTTGGTTTGCTTGGGCTGGGTCTGATACTTCATGAACGCCGTGACGATGGCGTTGTCGATGAACGGAGCCTCGTCGGGAAACGGCGTTTCATAGGTAACCGTCAGGGCATCGTCTTTCTTGCCGACCGAAACGTCGGCAAAGATCTTGATCGTTGTCAGCGGGGGATGGTCGGCGTACTTGAAGGTTTGCAGGTCCCTGATCGTTTTTCCTTCCATGCCGGGAAGCTTGGAGTCGTCTGGAATCGGCTGGGCGAGGGCGAGGGAAAGAATCTCGCGCGACATCATTTTTTCGCCCTGGGTATACAGGAAATTGGAAAGCTGGCCGTTATCGGACGTATCGCCGCTGAGGCGCGAGCCGGCGGGAGCGACAGTGAGGCGGGCGCTGGCCTGATATCGGTTGGGCTCGGTGGCGAGGTAGATCATCGCGACCACGAGCAGCAGGATGATCGGAATCGCCACGATATAGCGCTGGCGCCAAAGGACCTGGAAAAGTCCCGGCTGGCCGGCATCGACCGCCGGAGCGAATGCGCCGTTGGTCGCCGGTGGCGGCGGCGCGGCGTAGCGATCCATCGATGTGGGGTTTTGCTGAAGAATGGGACCTCTCCCAAAAAAGTAGCGGCGAAACGTGCAGCGAGAATCTCTGCAATCAATATAAGCCCAAAACAATACCGGGCGAACGCGCAACGCCCAAATCGCCTCTCCTTTGTACACAGTTTCGCGAAACCGGGAAGACCCTTCTGTAAACAATGGGCCCGGCCACGGTTATCGGTCCACGGCATTTTCTCCCTGCCCCGGCACATCCTATCATTGTTCCTTCGGTTCGACAGAGGAACATCTTGGCAATTTGGCGGGTGAATACCTGAAAAAACATTTATACTGGTCCGAATAAGTTCGATTTCAACCGCCCGCCCTTGGATGGCGGGTGGTTTTCTCCGATAGTCCATTGCAGAGGAATCGCCTATGGCGTTGCTAAATGTAGAAGTATGGGATGCGACCGGCACCAAGCGCCAGGAGGTGCAGATGCCCGATGATGCGCCGGTAAACCGCATCCTGGCCGTGCTTCTGGAGAAAATGAATTTTCCCCAATACGCCCCGGATGGCCAGCCGCTCAGTTACAAGTTTCATCATCGGGCTTCGGGAAAGCAATTGATCGACGAGCAGACGCTCGGCGAAGTTGGCGTGAAAAATGGGGACGTGCTGCGATTGCAGCCGGAAATTACCGCCGGGGCACGATCATGGCTTAGCGGATTCTGTTCCGCGCTGCCGCCGACAAGAACCTGGAGCGTCGTAGGGTGGGCGTACTCGCCCACCATGCACCGTCGGGCGGCCACAGGCGCGGTGGGCGGGTACGCCCACCCTACAGGTGGCCGTCCGTGCAATCGCGCTTGCAAATAAATGTCCTCGCCTCAAATCATCCTCGCAGACGCTGCCGCCGAACTGCCTTCGGCATCCGCCACGTCCGCGCCGGCGGAGAATGCCGCCCCGCTTCTTATCACCACCGCCGACACCGAAAAAACCGAGGAAGACCGCTTTCACCGATTTCGCCTCATCAGTTGGTGGGACCAGGCCAAACTTTCTGGCGCCAAAGTGCTGGTCGTGGGCGCGGGGGCGCTGGGGAATGAAATCATCAAGAACCTGACGCTGCTCGGCGTTGGCAATCTGTTCATTGCCGACCTCGACCGCGTTGAAAATTCCAACCTTTCCCGCTCGATTCTCTACCGCGAAGCCGACAACGGCATTTACAAGGCCGACGCCGCCGCCCGGGCGGCGCGGGAAATCTATCCCAAGGTTAATGCCCACCCATTCAACGGCAATGTCGTTTACGACCTGGGCCTTGGCGTATTTCGCTGGGCGGATGTCGTCATCGGCGGCCTGGATAATCGCGAAGCCCGGCTGGCGATCAACCGTAACTGCTGGAAGGTCAATCGCCCCTGGATTGACGGGGCGATCGAGCAGATTCAAGGCACCGCCCGCGTATTCGCCCCCGATGGGCCGTGCTACGAATGCACCATGTCGGAAACTGACTGGAAGCTGCTGCGAAATCGCCGGAGCTGCAATCTTCTGTCGCGCCCGGAGATGGAACGTGGCAAAACGCCGACCACCCCCACCATCAGCTCCATCATCGCCGGCGTGCAATGCCAGGAAGCCGTCAAATTAATCCACGGCCTGGAAACCATCGCCGGCAAGGGATGGGTTTTCAACGGTTTCAGCACCGAAGCCTACACCGTGCAATTCCAGCGCAAGGAAAGCTGCTACAGCCACGAGACGCTGGAGGAAATCATCCCGCTGCCGATGCGAGCCTCGACGGCGACGGCGGGCGAATTGCTTGCCCTGGCCCGGCATCATCTTGGCGAGTCTGCCGAGTTGGAACTGGCGCGCGATGTGCTCGAAAAGCTGGTCTGCCCGCGCTGCCATCGCGAGGAAGTCCTGTTTGCGTCGCTCGGCCGGGTGCCGGCGGAAAAGGCGATTTGCCCGCACTGCCCCGACGGCCGTCGCGATGTGGTGACATTTTACAAGATTCGTGGGAACGAAAAGTTTTTGGATCGCACGCTGGCGGAAATTGGTGTTCCGCCATTCGATATTCTTACCGCACGGACGCGGGATCGGGCCATTGGGTTCGAGTTGGCGGGGGATGCCGCGGAGGTTTTGGGGCCGGCGATAAACGCGGGCCGCCAAGTCAGTCAGATCGAAGCAAAACTTGCCGACGCGGAGGGTTTGGAATGGGAATGATCATCCCCAATATGTCCACCGATTCACCGGCCACTGATTTCGACAGCAATATTGCCGTGTTGTCGCCGGCGACGGTGGAAGCGCCCGCAGGCGGCCCTGATGCCTGCCTGCTGAACCGCTCTGATTTCCCCCAGCGCGATGTGCCCAGCGTCAGCGGAACGCGCGATGCGCGCTACCAGGCGGTCTTCCGGCAATCGGTGCTCGATGAAATTCACGCCCACGGCAGATCGTCGATGGAAGCCGAGGTGTGCGGCGTATTGGTCGGGGATGTCTATTCCGACCGGATGGCAACGTGGGTGTACGTCGAGCACTGCATCCGCGGCAACAACGCCGTCGGCAAGCAGACGCAGGTGACGATCACCTCCGAAACCTGGACGCGCATTCACGAGACGCTGGATTCAAAATACCCCGGAAAAAAAATCATCGGGTGGTATCACACCCATCCGGGCTTTGGCATTTTCCTCTCGGGGATGGACCTGTTCATCCAGGACAATTTCTTCAATCAGCCATGGCAGCTTGCCACGGTTTACGATCCACACTCCGGCGATGAGGGAACATTTATCTGGCGGGCGGGCAAATCGGTGAAGGAGAACATGTTGGTGGAGAACGACACCGGCGCGCCGCCGCAGCATGGCGACACGCTGGCGGCGATCGACAAGCTCACCAAGCGCGTGAAACATCTGGAGCGGCGGATTGACATCATCCTGACGGGTTTTCTATTTTTGGTTTTGACGGCGTTGATCGCGCCGCTGGTTCTTTTTGCCATGGGTGGCGATGCGCTCAGGCGCTTCCCATTGCTTCGGCCGGCCCGGCCCGCCGCCACGACGCCGGCCGCGGGATCTTCGGCCGATCCATCCAAAGCTTCCAAGACCGCCGAGCCGGAGGACCAGAGCAAAGGCGGCGGCAGGAATTTGCCGGCAAAGAGAACGGTCGCCCACTAATTTGTATCTGCATCCGGAGGGTGAGAAATGACTGACGAAAAGCTATCGATCAACTGGGACGACCTTAAAAGCCGCCGCGTTGACAACCGCCTGCGCGAGCAGGGCGCCATGGAGCGCAACCGCGCTTATGCCAAAATGCAGGAAGACGCCCTTCCGGAAGCAACCGCGCCCAAAGGAAGCATTTTCAATCACGCCATCTTCTGCATGACGCTGTTCGGATTGATCGGCGGCCTGCTGGCCTGGAGCGCCGGGACGCTGATTGCCGGCCCGCTGACGCCGGTGATCGGGTCAATGTTTCATTACGACCCCGGAGCCAAGGCCGACGCAGCCCGGCGCCTGGCGGAGATCGAGGCGACCAGGAGCAGCCAGCTCATTGGGAAAATTGACGCGAAACAGGCTCAGGTTGCAATCGAAGAACAGCGCGAAGATGGCCGTGCCAACCCCTATTTCCGCATTGCCAGCGATCCGACTCTGTCCGAGACGAAAAAACGCGTCCAAACGCACGACCTGGAAACAAACGACAACTACGCCGCCTTCCTGGTCAATCTGCTTTCCTACGGCTTGTGCGGAATGATGATCGCCATGTGCCTCGCATCCGCCGAGCCGATCACCCAGCGCAAGACCAGGAGCGCAGTGGTCAGCGCTGCAACGGGGGCGGCGGCGGGATTATTGGGAGGCGTGGCCGCGGCGCTGCTAATCGGGTGGATCGCCTCGCTGCGCGGGACGTCGCCGGGGGGCGATTCATTGTGGATCAGAATTCTCTCCTCGCATGCGGTCATCTGGGGAATCCTGGGGCTGTTCCTGGGCATTGGACCGGGTGTGGTGCTGCGAAACGCCCGCAAACTCTCGGTCGGCGCACTGGGCGGATTGTGCGGCGGATTGATCGGCGGCGCACTGCTCGGACCCATCGAAAAATTCGCCAGTGGCGAGCCGCTCGGCAAACTCGTCGCCTTCGTCGCCATCGGCGTGGTGGCCGGGCTGGCAACCGGGTTGCTCGAAAATGTCATCAAGGGCGGCTGGTTGAAAGTGACCAGCGGCATCATCGCCGGCAAGCAGTTCATTCTCTATCGCAACCCGACCTACATCGGCGCATCGCCCGATTGCCAGATCTATTTGTTCAAGGACCCGCAGGTCGGCAAGCGCCACGCCGCCATTCACCTTCAGGCCGGCGGAATTGAAATCGAAGATCTGCCGCTGGGCAGCGCGACGTTGATCAACGGCAAGCCGGTGAAACGCGCCAAGCTGAAAAACGGCGATACAATCCAGATAGGCTCGACGTCATTCCGCTTCCTGCAAAAGC
The DNA here is from genome assembly GCA_035695715.1 of Tepidisphaeraceae bacterium. GTDB lineage: Bacteria > Planctomycetota > Phycisphaerae > Tepidisphaerales > Tepidisphaeraceae > RYN-428. The sequence goes on along the minus strand of DASRRM010000181.1, from coordinate 39,867 downwards.
GGCCCGGGCCGGGACATTGAACCGAAATGAAATTGCATCAGTAAGCAGCGTATATGGCGATTTTGATCATCGAACAAAACGGAAAGCGCCGGGCGGGCGCGCTGGTGGGCCGGGTGCTCATCGGCCGCTGGCCCGACAACTCCATCGTCATCGACGACAAGGCGGTGTCGCGCATTCACGCGTGGGTTGGCGTGCAGGATGGGCGCTTCTACATCGCCGACGCCGGTAGCCGGACCGGCACCATGGTCAACGGCGCGCTTCTCCAGGAACGGCATATTCTCAGCGATCGCGACGAGATTCAGATCGGCCCGGCAACGCTTCGATATCGCAGCGACAACGTCGTTCCCGCCGATGCCGGCGACATCGACCTCAGCCCGCGCACGCCGGCCGAGCTTTCCGGCAAGCATGGCGTTTTCATGGACTGCGTCTGCGGCGCGCCGCTATGGCTGCCGAGCAATTTCGCCGGCGTCGGGCAATGCCGGTATTGCGGGAATACCGTGACGCAGGGTGTTGCGCCGGCCGCTATTGCACCGCAGCCACAGGCAGAGATGCAGTCCGATCATGCTGAAGAAGCTGCCGGCGGCGACATGATTCCCGAACTGTCGCATGCAGCGGCACAAGGCGCGTTAGCCGAGCCAAATGTCGCGATGCCGAAGCACGAAGCGCCTTCCAATAATAGACCCGCCCCGCCAGCACATCGGCACGTCATGCCGCCGGCACCGGTGGCCCGGCCGCGATCAATGGACCTCGGGCCGGCGATTCCTTCGGTCAACAAAAGCCGCTCCGCCCCGGCTTTCGCATCGGCCATGTCGCCGGTTTCCGCGCCCGCCGCTTTAGCGCCGCTCAGCCCGTCGATCAGCCGATCTGGCCGCGGGAACAGCGCGTTGCAGGACCAGGTGTGCGGCATTTGCCATGCGCCAATCACCGTATTCGATGAAGTCAGCGCCTGTCCCTCCTGCGGCCTGGGATTTCACGCCGACTGCTGGAAGGAAAACCACGGCTGCTCCGCCTACGGGTGCTCGCAGGTCGGCGCAGTGCAGGAAAGTCGATAAGTACAGCATGACGGTGCATTACCGGGGTGAGCGACTTCGGTCGCCACCCGCGTCACCGATGCGAAAAGTGGTATAAATGCACCTTGATGCAGTTTGAAATCGCTATTAGAAATCCGGCTCATGAACGATTTGGAACCCAAGACGCCCATGACGACAAAGGCCCCGACAATTTCATTCGCCTGCGACCAGTGCGGGCGCCCCTTTTCCGTGCCCGCCAACTTCGCCGGCCGCCGCGCCACCTGCAAAACCTGTGGCAACAAAGTTGTCGTCCCGGCCAAAGCTTCCCCCGCTGCGCCGCGCGTTGCTTCACCGACGATTAACGTTGCAAAGGAAAATCGAAGCGCTCGCCCCGCCGCCGCGCATCAAAACGGCGCACCGGCGTTTCAGGCGGCCGAAGCCGACGCGCCAACCGCCGACCCGACCACGCCCCCCTCCCATCCCATCCATGTGGCGGTGATCTCCGAAGCCCAGTGCGCGCCGCAGGCGGCAGCCGTCATCCCCGAAGCCGCGCTGGTGGCCCGCGAAGAACGTCACGCGCTGCTCGACGCTCCGAGCCAGCGTCCTGCCGAGCCCCTCGCCGCTCCCAAAACCCGGGCGAAAGTTCCCATGCGCATCCGCCGGCTCATGGTCGACGCCGAGCAGGTCGCCAAAATTTTCGCCGGCGATGGCCCTATCCAGATCCACTCGATGGTCGGCGACCCGCCGGAATTGTACCAGGTCGAATATCGCGTGACCGGCCTGCAACGCGGCTGGCTCGGCAAGCCGAAAAAACGGGACACGCATCTGGTCGAGATTCAGCTCACCAGCGAATACCCGCGCATCGCCCCCAAGTGCCGGATGCTCACGCCGGTCTTTCATCCCAACATCGACGAAACCACCATCTGCGTCGGCGACCATTGGACGGCCGGCGAACGCCTGGTCGACCTGATCATCCGCATCGGCCAAATGCTGGCGTACCAGGATTACAACATCAAGAGCCCCCTCAATGGCGAAGCCGCCATGTGGGCCGATCTCAATCCGATGAAGCTTCCGGTCGATTCGCAGAATCTGCATTTGGCGGATGCGGTTTAGAGCGTTTTTCAGATTGCTGTAGCGGCCGGTCGTCATCGTCCGCGGGGAGTTTGGGTGAGGAGTGGTTCGTGGCGTTCACGCCGGTGTCTGAGGCACTCCTCAGCGCGGCCGCCGGCCGCAACCAAAATGCGCTCGCGAAGGCGCGACGGCGCGAAGGGTGCTTTCAAGTATCACATGATCGCTTCAAATCGCCTGGCATCTGATCTTCGCGTTTGTCTTCGCGCCATCGCGCCTTCGCGAGCGCATTTTGCGTTTCTCTGTTAAGGAAATCTTATACCGAAAACAGGATTCTCGATGAGATCCTTGAAGACCCGGATTGATCGCGCGAAAGATCCGGGTCTTCGGAATACCTCAGACACCGGCGTGCGCTTTTCGCAAATCCGCCGTCACTCCGTTTCGGCAAGGCCCTCCATTTTCCACTTGCATTTTCCCCAATGCGCCTAAAATGTTCCCGGCCGACCGTGGCGGCCTTGAGCTTGCGCATCGGAATGAATTCATGGCACCCGCGACGTTGTACACGGTGAACGGGCCGCGTGGCACTTATTTCGCCGTTCGCAATCATCAAACCGGAAAAGTGTGGACCGAGCGCACCGAAGCCGCCGCCGTGCGACAGGCGGCTGATGAGCAGCTTGCCATCGTGGCCGGCGAGACCATCGGGCACAGCCAGTTGCTGGATATGATGATCGCCGACGGGCTGGCGACCTATCACGGCGCTTCGGATCCGAGTGCTGCTTCATCAGCAAACGCCAGCGGCGGATTGTCGCGCTTCTTCAAGCTTTTTCATCGGCATTGAGGGACTTAGAGCGTTTCTGAGGTTGGTGACGCGTTCGCGCAACCGTCATCCTACTGAGACTATCCGAAGGAAGGTGTATCGCGTTGCGCACGCGCAGCGATTGAATTCTCTGAAGTATGCACATCTTCTGCAAGGAAGTAGGGGCCGTAGGGGCGCACGCAGTCGTCTAAGCGACCAGCGAGTCTTGTCGGCCTTGTGCATGGTTCAGAGAATTCAATCGCGCAGCAACCGACGTGACTTGGCGGCTTTATATGCACAAGCACTCGCGAGGCGTTGGCGGCGGTGTTTCCGAACACTCGTAGCAATGCGGCATAATGCGTCGGCGCGGGCGAGATTCTCTGAACCGTGCACAAGGCCGAATAGACTTGCTTGTCGCTTAGACGACTGCGTGCGCCCCTGCGGCCCGCACTTCCTTGCAGAAGATGTGCACACTTCAGAGAATCCCCCCGCTCGATCAACCTGAGAAACGCTCTAATTCCGTTCGACTATCCGATCGGTGCCACAGGTCGCGGTATGCCGAGACCTGTGCGTTCGGGCGGCCGAGCAACACAGGTCTCAGAGTACTGCGACCTGTGGCACCCGAGGATCATCCCCAACCTTTGCAAACGCCCGCGTGGCACGGCCGGCGTCTATCCCCCGATAAAAACGCACATTTACCCCGCATTCGCGCCGCCCGAGCTTCGGCGCGCCTCCCCGCCCGCCGCCGCGATTAAGTGGCTCGCTTCTCTCGACGAATCTTTACATAGCGCCGCCTCTGCGCGCGGCGTTGGAGATTCGTTCGATGGACGTGTTCAATATTGCCCTCTCAGGCCTGCAGGCCGCCCAGACGCAACTCAACGTCACGGCCAATAATGTCGCCAATCTCGACACGCCGGGCTACCAGGCCCAGCGCGCCGACCTGGTCGATCTCTCCCCGGCGGGCGTGGCAGTCAGCGGCATCTCGCGCGATCAAACGCCCGGTCCCGTCCAGAGCGACGGCACGCAAGGCTCAAACGTCGATCTCGCCACGGAGATGGTCAACCTCACCCGCGGCCAGCTTCTTTATTCAGCCAACGCCGCCGTGTTGCGCGTCGGCCAGAAGATGACCGGCGCTCTTCTCGACATGTTCGATAACCGTCCAGATGTATAAGATCGCGATCACATGGATCACGCCGCACGCCCATTGCGCCGTGGATATCGCGCCATAAATTCCGTGAAGCTTTACGAAGCGATCCTCGTCTGTCACATGGCCTTTGACGATCAATCGATCCATGATCGGATGAAGCACGAACAGCGCGATTTGCACGAGCGCCATGACGATCCACGTGGCCATTGCCGTCCAATACGCCCACTTCGCCCGTCGCGGCGTGGCGAGAACATTCCAGAGTAAAATCGCCAGCGCCACGATGCCGATCAGGTTCAGCCAGCCAGTCACCTGCTGGGTGACCAGTCCTTGTTTGAGATGGCTGTGCAGGGCCCGAGCGCCGGTTGGAATGACCACGCCGGTATAAAACGTGAATCCGCCGAGCCAGAGCACGACGGAGCTGACGAAGGCAAATCGCCGGAAAACTTCGAGAAAAAGCTTCATGTTATTCAAGACCGGTGCATCTGCGGACAGGAGGAGCTTACACCCAAATAATGAGCAGGAGCGTCCGGAAAGAATGAACATGGATGGACAGGATGTACAGGATTCACACGATAGTACTTTAACACGAACTCGTGAGATATCCTCGGCGCCAGAGCACGAATCCGCTTTGTGGGGCATGCACGATTTTTCGGGACATGCCGAACACCGGTGGGGCAGGCATTCTTGCCTGCCTCGAATCGATGAGTGGAGGACATTCCTGTCCTCCCGAATCGATTCGAATCTGCTCGGCGGGGACAAGCCTCCCGCGACTCGACTGTACTGGTCGAAGTCTCGCAGATTCGGGCAGACAAGAATGTCCGCCCCACCACATATCACCGTGAACGAGCGCAAGCGAGGACGCGGATCGGGGTACTGCAGACCAATGAGCCGCGCCAAAAGTACAGCAACCCCCGTTGATGCGCTTCACCCTGTTTTTTTACTTTTCTTCCAATTCTATTTACCCTCTTCCCCATGCCCCAGGCCCTTCTCCAAAGCACCCTTCCGTTTCCCGTTCGGCGGGGGAAGGTGCGCGATGTTTATGATCTCGGGGAGATGCTGCTGATCGTCGCCACCGACCGCATCAGCGCGTTTGACTGCATCATGCCCAACGGCATTCCCCATAAGGGGAAAATCCTGACGGCCCTCAGCCAGTTCTGGTTCGAGAAGTTTTCCGCCAACTTTCCCAATCACCTGTTTTCGACTTCGCCGGCGGATTACATGACGCAGTTGCGGCCATTTGCCGGGGAGATCGCGGGCCGATCGATGCTTGTGAAGCGGGCGAAGGTGGTGCCGATCGAATGCGTGGCGCGGGGATATTTGGCCGGGTCGGGATGGAAAGAATACCAGGCTTCGCAGCGCGTGTGCGGCATCGATTTACCCGCCGGCCTGCGTCAATGCGACAAGCTTCCCCAGCCGATTTTCACGCCCGCCACCAAGGAAGAATCGGGCCACGACATCAACATTTCCTTCGAAGAGGCAGCCCGCCACGTCGGGCAGGATGTGATTACCGACCTGCGCGATCGCACGCTGTCGCTCTACACGCAGGCGGCCGAGTATGCGGCGGCGCGCGGCGTGATCATCGCCGACACCAAATTCGAATTTGGTCTCTATGACGATCAGATCATCCTGATTGACGAAGTGCTGACCCCCGACAGCAGCCGATTCTGGCCCGCGGCCGAATACTCCCCCGGCCGCGACCAAAACAGCTTCGACAAGCAGTTCGTCCGCAACTGGCTCGAAACCCAGCCCTGGAACAAAACCCCTCCAGCGCCGGAGCTTCCGCCGCAAGTCGTGCTGGGCACGCGGCAGCGATACGTGGAGGCGTATGAACTGCTGACGGGGAAAAAGTGGATGGATGTCGCTTAGCTTACTGTCGTCTTTAGGGCCTGGCCGAAGATGACCGATGCGAGTTTTCCCGATAGACTCCCAAGTCCGTTCCCCGAGACGCCGGTTCTGAGGTACTCCGAAGAGCCGGGTCCTTCCCGATAAAACCCGGCTCTTCGGAATACCTCAGAACCGGCGTCTTGGGAAACGGACTTGCGTAGCGATCAAGAAGAATTGTGAAGCGTATTCTCGGGCACACCTTCCTGCTCCTTCTCACTTGTACTCAGGGGAGAAGGCTGGGATGAGGGGACTGTCGCGCGGGCGGGCGCCACTCGTCGAACCGCCCCTCATCCTAACCTTCTCCCCTGAATACAAGAGAGAAGGGACCAAAGCGCCACTGGACCTCGCCACGCTTCCATTGTATTTCTCACCCGCGTGATCGAGCGCGAATTCACCAACCCGGCACTCCCCCTCCAGCCCGCGCCGCGGCGATGGATTGCGCCCCAAGATCCCCTTCCGCCAGACCTGCGCCGGCGAATCTGCTGCATCGTGCCCTGTTACAACGTGGGCCGCCTTTGCGCGCCCGTCATTCGCGACGTGGCCCGGCACGTCGCCCAGGTCATTGCGGTGGATGATGGCTCGACCGATGACACGCCACGCTATTTGCAAGAGGCCCAAAACGAATTGCCGCAACAGGTGCAGATTCTGACGCTGCCGCACAATCGTGGGAAAGGTGTCGCCCTTTTGGCCGGCTTTGCCCATGCCCTGAAAAAAACCGATTGCGACACTCTCGTCACCTTCGACGGCGACGGCCAGCATCGCGCCGGCGACATCCCCCGCGTCGCCCGGCCCGCCCTGGCCGGCGTGGCCGACTTCGTCATCGCCCAGCGCCAATTTCCCCCCAGCGTCCCCGCCCGAAGCCGCGTCGGCAACAACCTGTCAGCCGCCATTCTCTCGGCCGCCTACCGCCACACGCCTCGCGACACGCAATGCGGCCTGCGCGCTCACAGCCGCGAACTGGCCCAATGGATGGTCGACCACGTCGAGGGAAATCGCTACGACACCGAAGGCAGAATCCTGATGCTCTCGCTCCGGCACAAACGCCGGATCACGCAAGTGCCCATCCCCGCGATTTATCACGGCAAAAACGAGTCATCGCACTATCGCCCGCTGAGCGATTCGCTGAGAATCCTGCTGGCATTTTTCACGATCGTGGCACTGCCGGAATTGGGAATCTGGCCGCTGAAGATTTAAGCGATTGGACGGACCGATGAGCTTGCGAATCGCACACATAGTGGTTCTCGGATCACTCCTGATTTGCGGTTGTCGCCGCCATGACCCTTCTCCGACGAATCTCGTCGACGCCGCACAGCAAGGTGATATTCGTGCAGTGGGGATTTTTCTGTCAAAAGGCGCTGATGCCAATATCCCCGGCCCAAACGGGCGTAGCGCAATGGAGGCGGCTGTCATTCGGCCAGATAATAGCGGCGTCATTGAGCTTCTGATCCAACACGGCGCGAACGTCAACAAAGCCGCCAATGGTGCGCCGCCATTGGTCCTCGCAGATGACTCGAATGTAAGGCAACTCGTGCTCGCGGGAGCAGATGTCAACTGGCGCGGGCCGAACGGCGGCTCCGTTCCGGGAGCCGCTGTTCAAAGTCGTCGTAACCCGTCCCTTATCCGGCTGCTCCTTGATAAAGGGGCAAATCCCAATCCGCCAAATGTTCCCTTGATACTATCGGCATCCCAACAGGATGAGGCGGTTGTTGTAGGCCTGCTGATAAGGTCCGGGACGAAACTTGGCGACGATCACGGTGGTGCCGCGCTAAACGCCGCGGTGCACCATTGCGACATTGAACTCGTTCACATACTCCTTGACGCGGGCGCGGATGCCAAGTGGTGCGACGAACATCAAAATGGCCTGCTTGCCAAAGCGATTGTGTATCCCCAGGCGAGTGAGGTGATTGAAGCCTTGATAGCTGCGGGCGCCGACGTCAATCAGGCGAATGACGCAGGCGAAACGCCACTGTGGCTGTGTCGGAAAACTGGCGCAAACCCGGCAATTGGCGAAGTGCTCGGGGCCGCGGGAGCCGTTGCTCGTGATCCACAGGAGGTTCTTAAGGCGCGGCGCAAAGTCGGCGCGATCGGCAATTAAATGCTGTCGGGAACACTCAAACTCTTAAGCCGCGTCGGCGTTGCATTGGGCGTCCTCGCAATCGGCGCTTGGATGTTTAGTTTCTATCTATGGTGGGCTGGCTCGACAAGCTGGGATGAATTCCAATGGACGGCGATATCCGCGCGCGGGTGGCTACATATTCGCGTTGTCGATGAAACCGGCCTTCAATTCAAGGGTGGTCCGCCAACAACTGGCATCATCTGCCCCGACCCAATGGTTACGACAGCGGCCGCGATTGCAATCGACCCGCCGATAGCAAGATTTCCAAAGCAGTCGCCAATCGGAGTCGAGTTTGACAACGGCGTTGCAGGCTTCGTCGCTCCCTACTGGCTTATCGCGCTCTTGTTATTTGCAGGTCCATCGGTTCGACAAGCGGCGCTCGTCAAAGAAAGACGGCACCAGAAGCGTCTTAAGGAATTGGGCAAGTGTCAGCGCTGCGGCTACGATCTACGCGGATCGATAGGCCGATGTCCCGAGTGCGGGGAACACCATGGCAGATGAACTGATAATGCGCTACACGCCGCTGAAAGAAGGCGGCGCTCAGCCGCGTGCGGTTTACGCCGCCGCGGCGCGCGATGGGCTGTCGGTGATCGAGCGCATAAAGGTCATCCGTGTCTTGTACGGCATGAGTTTGGCCGAGGCGAATGAGGTTCGATATTCGCTGGAAGGGCCGCCCAAAGGCGCATTGCCGGAAGTGACGAGCCATCAGCAATTGCTGGCGCTTCTGACGGCGGAGCTGGGATACTGCGCGTGTGCCCCGCCGGGCGCGATTGCGGTTGTGCAGGCATTCCTGCAGGCCGCCGCCGACCGCAGCGACAGCACCGCCGATCCCGAGGCGTTCGCCCGGCATTCGCAGGCGGTTCGCGCCTGCCTGCCGCTCGAATCGGCGCCAATTTTCGCCGCCTGGTTTGTCTACGGCATGGAACAACGCGATTTCGTTTCTCACAATTTCAATATGCTCGACGTATGGATCACCGATCGCGGCCGGCGTTTGCTCGACTTCATCAAACGCTTCCCCCCGCCGGCAAATGAAAGCGAAAAATAAAACCGGAGCGCGCTTGTGGACGAAATAACGCCAGCGACCGGGCAAACATCCACCGACATCCCGGCGATGATTCGCTGGCTCGCCAGGCAGGGAAACAACGAGGCGCTCTACCGATTCACCATCGCCTGTTGCCGACGAATCTGGGGCGAGCTTCCCGAACCATGCCAGCGCGTGGTGGAGCACGCCGAGCGTGTCGGCGTTCACGACATCGACGACGTGTTGGCCGATGCGTCAAAAGCGATCGCAAAACTCGAGCGGCAATTCCATAAATCCGCCGACGAAACCGAACAAGCCCGGCTGAGCCGGCAGATCGGTTTTGCCAGAATGGTTTTCGCGTTTGAATTCCAGGATGTATCGGAGATGGCCGGGTCTATCAGCAATGATCTGATAGCCTGGGCAAAGGACCCAGCCGCTGAGCGCAGCGTGCAGGCCGATCTGCTCCGCGATTGTGCAGATGACGGCCAGTATGAATGACGCGCTCCAATTGGGTCGATTTTGGATTTTGCGAGATGTGCGTCCACGCCGGAGCCACGGTCTGACGAGATGACGGCTGAATCGCATTCAGCAAATCGGGTTCGATTCCCCGTGGCTCCAATAAAGCGCCTGAATAGGGCGATGAACATGCTGCTTTCCCACATCTGTCGGTTTTACAATATTTAAGGCATGCCTACCGAATCCTCTATGCGGTCACCGCAAGCCGGACGATACCGCCACATGCCTCGTCGATTGTGACGCACAGGCGCAGTTGTTCGCGGCAGGCGAGGAGTACCAGATTGCCGATCCCACGTTCCCTCGTTGCAAAACTCTGCCGCGCGCAGCAATCGTCCAACACAAAGCCACTGAATGATCCGTGGCAGTCGAACAGAACTTCCGCGACGTGGCCGCAGCGAACGCGTTCGGCCGGTTTGCCGGCAGCACTTCCATCCTTTGCACCTCTTACGCCTGGCGGCACCCAGGTGAGCGAAGGGGGCACTTGAGCGGCATCGCCGCCGACCGCGTTATAGCGCGCCGAGCAATAGGCGATGTAGCGATCGAGCACCGGTAACCAGCGATCCGATGGCGACAATTGGTCGAGCCGCCACTTCATGAACGCAAGCGTCGTCCCTTCCGGCCCGACCATCGCCTCGGATGTACTGACCGGGATGCGGATCGCGAAACTGCCGGCGATTTTGCGCCACAGCGGTGCCGTTTGCTGCTGCGGGCGGGCGTCCGCATCCTCAGCCGTCGGCACAGTGAGCGAGCGCTTTGCAGCCGTGCTTGTGCGCGACGCGGTGGATTTGCCGCGCCGATGATGTAGGGCCGCTTGCGCGCCCGATTGCAGCGGCGGCGGTGGCGGCGGCGCGGCCTGACCGACCTGGGTCGAGACACGGCGGATAAGCACCTCAAATTGCTGGCCGGTCCGGATACCGAGCGGCAATTCCAAGGTCAGCAGGCCGGCGAAGTTCTGGCCATTGCCTGACGGGATCGGGATGTAGCTGATACCGTGCTCGATGGGAATATTGAGCGTATGGGCGTCGCTTGCGGAGATTTTCGCGGTCCCACCCCATTGCCGGATCAACTTGATCACCTGCGCCGCCGAGACCGCTGGCCAGTACAATGAGGCGACCGTTCCCTTGGGTATGTTACCCCAATCGATCATTAATTCATCCGGTGGCAGGCCGGGGCCGCCCGGCTGGCCGATAGGCGCGCTTGGCTTAGTGTCGAACGTTTGGGGCGCGCGGTGGGCGGCTGCCGGGCCTGGATTATCCACCGCTGTGAATTGCAGATTGCGCTGCGCCAATTGATCCCACTGCAGCGGAGACACTCCGATAGGAATTGGCGCGTCGTCGTAGGCGATCTGAGCCACCAGGCAATGATGGGTCCCGTGTAGGAACGCCTGCACTTGCTGACCGCCGATGGTGTAATTGGGGTCATACAGATTCAGGAAACAGCCATAATACGCATACAGCTGATTCTGCCCGGAGGGGATCACCAGCGTCTGGTTGTTGACAGCGTTATTCTGGTAGTCGGTCTCAGAACCCTGATTGCCGGTGGCGAAAAACGGGATCGTGCTGTTGCCGGTGCCAACCAGTGGCGTCCCCGGCTGCCCCGCCGTGTCGGCCTGTGAGAAGTAGGTCCCGTTTGGGTCGTAGGTTGTGTCGTTGGTCTGTGTGCCGAACAGACGGAAGAACACCTTTACGTTTTGCGCGGTGGCGGGCGAGCTGGCGGTGCCAACGCCCCTTAGCCGGACACGTGCGATCGCGAAGCTGTAGCTGTTCGCAAGGCTCGCGAGGCCGTTCGTGAAATCGAACGCATAGGGCGCAACCGAGCTGTCGGTCTGCCCCTCGCCCGACTGAAACGGCAACAATGTGAACGGGTCGGTACCGTTTGGATTCGTGAAACTGGTGGTGGCGTTGAGGTAGGATAACAGCGCTTTTATGTAATCATACGCGCCTTGCACGCTGTCATTGCCAAATTTTGGGCCATTCGGAAATGGCACGTTGTTAAGGGCGGGAACCGCAGGAAATACCCGTAAGTCCTGGCTCAGATAGGGCTGATTGCCAGACGAATCGTTGTTGTTGAAATAGGGATCGCCAGCGGCAATGAATTCGAACTGGGTGGTGGCTGACGAGCCGCTGACGGCGGAGCCATTCGTGGTGAGCGTGACCGACAGGTCAAGCGGCGCAGAGACGCCGTTGGCCGGAAATTGCGACAGCACCGGGCCGCTGAAGGTGATGTCGTAAGGGATACGGATCGTTTGCGGTGTGGTGGTGTTGACGCCGTTTTCGAATTGCGCGCCCGTCGGGTTTGCGGTGATCTTGACGCCTTGGTTGTTAGTCTGCAATTCCGCGAACGCGCCAGTAAATGTGCCAACGGTGATCTCGAGCTGCTGGAACGAATACTGGCTGAAACCGGACACGACGACCCAAAACGCCTGGTTTACGAGGCCGCCTTGATTGTCGATAATGTCCTGCATCTCGTCTTTACCGAACGTATTCTGCCCAATGTAGAATTGAACTTCCGCGATTGGAAAAGGATTATTGGGGGGCGAGCCGGTGATGCTCGCCGTTGGCCCCGCTGGATAGACGCTTGCCAGTAGCCCGGCGAAGAGTGGGAACGGGTCGGAACTGTCTCCAGTCAGCGTGTGGTAGCAGCTTGCGAGATTGCTTTTGTAACTTGCGATGACCTGGTTGATAGTGAACTGCAATTGCACGGTAAGATAATAGAGGAATCCCACAGAGCAGCCGATGCTGACCGGATCACCGTCGCCGTGAACGAATGTGCTCCCAACATTGACGCCGGTGAAGGTTGTGTTCACCCAGTCGGTACGCGCGGCATTGGGCGAGACCGTACCCTGATTGGTGACGAGCCCCGTGCCCGTACCGTTCAACCAGTCATTGACAAAGAGCTCGCCATAGTAAGCGTTATACCCGGCGGTAAACAAGAGCGATCCACTGTATTGCGACAAACCTTCGCCGCTACTGTCTCCCGCATTCCACTGACCATTGGTCAGCGACATCAGCACTTCGACCCATTCGTTCATCCAAACCATCGCCACGATCGGCCCAGCACTGCTTGAGCTGTTGAGGTATTGACCATCGACATGGATTGGATTGCCGTAGCCGGTATTGTAGGCACCGCCATTGTTGCTTAGATCCAGCAGTATCTGTTGCCGGTTCGAAGAGCCGAACTTGCTCGTGTCGGTTCCGAACCAGCCGGTGGTGGTGAGGAAGGCGCTCTCGACGATAGCCGGCATTCCGCTCAACAGATAATTGGCGTTTGATTGTACATTGGCTTGCCACGGTGCCAGTTGCGCCGCGGGTAAATTGGTAAAGTCCGGGTATTGCACCTGGAAATTCGTGGTCAGGCCGCTGCTGGACAGGGCCGAATCGAAAAGCCATTGCGCATAGAGTTTGACATTGGCGGTGATTTTGAACGTATTGCCGGGTTGATAAGATGTCCCGCTTCCGTCCGTCGCGGTGTTCCAACTGATAAAAGGGCCGTTCGACGAAGAAAGGGTAACCGGGTTGGGCAGCCCGGTAATTGCTTGCACCGTTACTGTCGCATTATTGTTGTAATTCGTGTTGTCCACCGGAAGGGTGCCAACATTGTTGCCGTTGCTGCTGTATGTGACAGTAAATGACATCGCAAACCTCCGTTATTTTTTGCCGAAGGCGAGGAACCTGAACGCAACGTCTGTGTAAGACAGGCTATCACTTGCCGTTGGTGAACACAATAACAGACATTTTGCGTTAATAGACATGCGAACGCGAGGCAGCGGTTATCCCAGTTAGCCAATCTCCGGAACAGGAAAAGGGGAGGAACATGAAAAGGGGACATTCCTAATTGGGAACATGAAAAGGGGACATTCCTAATTGCGGTCACTCGCACGTCGAAATCGCTTCTTCCTCGTCAATCGCCGCAGACTGTCGCAAACGCCTGGCGGAAACCAAAAAAAAAGACCCGGGCGATTTGATCACCCGGGGCGGTTCCGGTCGGCAGCCGGTCCTGGCGCTCGGGTCGCACTCCAGCGTTGCCCTATCCTCCAGCCGGTCAGGGGAATGGTCGCCGCGGAGATGCGGCTATGTCAACAAAAAAAGAGCAACTGCTTGAGGCACTAAAGCGATAAACTCAAAGAATCCCCGCCGGAGGCTTTCCATCCATCCGCACTTGGGCCGCGCGGGGGGTCTGGAGCTTTGGCGTTTCGATGGGTCAAGACGGGTGGTATTGAAACTGGCGCCGGATCACGCGCATCAGGCTGCAACGAGCGGCGATGTTTTCCGCTTCTTCGTGGGCATGGAGAATTGAAGCGCCATTCGCGCCGGAATTTACTTCAAGCCGGGTCAAGCGCAGCGCCGGCCCGGATCCTTTCGCGATCATCGCCCGTCACCGCCCTGGTTTTTCTATTGACCCCGATCATCTCCAACCCACCACCAGCGAGGGAAGCACCGGGCTTGCACGAATTTCACCAGAAGCGACCGCATCGCAAGGGGACGGCTCGCTGATGTCCCACGCGCGTTGCGCAAATGGATCCGGGCCGGCGCTGCGCTTGACGCGGCTTGAAGCAACACCCAAGAATCGGGGCGTGGAGGGTGCGGTTCTACCGGGATTCGGACCGTTTCCGCTTATCCTCTGCAAATCTGCGAGATCACGCCGGGTACGAGCTGGCAGCTAGGCCCCGGATTCGACCGCGCCATTGCGACGCTGCGATCAGCATCCGCGGCGATCCCGAATCCGGGCCCTGGCTGTTGCTCGTTCCCGGCGTGAACCACGCCGTCACTTCTTGAAAAACGTCCTCCCCTTCGCGTTGAATTTGCTCAGGCGGTTGTTCACGTACAGGCCTTCCAGCAGGAATTCGCCGGCGCAGGCAAGCGATGCGGGGTCGGTTGGGTTTAGGTCGAGGTCGCGGGCCAGGGCTGTGGCCGCGGGGACCAGGCCTTTGATCGTTTTCATGTTGGCGACGAATTCCTCGGCGGGCAGATCATCGCCCGCAGGGAAGGTCAGGTTGCCGCGGAATTGCTCGGTGATCCCATCGTGATTGTCGGCGTCGCCGTAGTTGGCGAAGACCGATTTCACCGCCTCGCCAACCAGGGAGCGGATCAGCTTATCCTCAGCGCCTTCCTCCTCGGCCAGGGTCATTTCGATCTTGCCCCGGCAACTGGCGATCAGGAAATTCAGGTCGCAAATCCGCGGCACCACCCGCGCTTCGCCGGTGAGAATGCCGCGGCGCTCGGAGTTGCTGATGAGCGTTTCGAGGTTGGCGATGCTCGTGCGCACCGAAACGCCGGATGCCTGGCTGACATGCGGGCTGGAGCGGGCCAGGCGCACGGTTTCCTCGATGATTTCGGCCATGAAACGGGGCACATCGACGGCAACGCCGCTGGATGAACTGCCATCGCCGCGCTGCACCCAGGCGTTTTCGTTGGCGATCTTGATTCCCTCGGCGGTGGTCTCGGGATAATGCGTGCGGATGACCGAGCCGATGCGATCCTTCAGCGGCGTGACGATCCGCCCGCGATTGGTGTAATCCTCCGGATTGGCACTAAAGACCAGGCAGACGTCAAGGTCGAGGCGAATCGGGTAGCCGCGAATCTGCACGTCGCGTTCTTCCAGCACGTTGAACAATCCCACCTGAATTCGCGGAGCCAGGTCGGGCAATTCGTTGATGGCGAAGATGCCGCGATTGGAACGGGGAATCATGCCGAAATGCATGGTCGATTCATCGGACAAATAGCGTCCCTCGGCATGCTTCACCAGATCGACCTCGCCGATTAAATCGGCAATGGTCACGTCCGGCGTCGCCAGCTTTTCATGATACCGATCCGAGCGATGCACCCATTCGATTTTGGCATCGTCCTTCTGCTCGGCGACGATGCGCTTGCCGGAACGGGAGGTCGGATTGACCGGGTCATCGTTGATATCCACGTCCGCCAGGATCGGCATCCATTCGTCGAGCAGGTCGGGCAGCATGCGCAGGATGCGTGTCTTGGCCTGTCCGCGGAGGCCGAGGAAAAGCAGGTCGTGTTTGGAGAGGATGCCGTTGATGATTTGCGGGATGACCGAATCGCGATAGCCGACAATGCCGGGGAAAAGTTCTTCGCCGGCTTTGAGCTTGCGGATGAGATTTCGGCGCATTTCGTCCTTCACGGAGCAGGGGCGATAGCCGGTTTCTTTGAGTTGGCCGAGCGTTGCTGGACGGGGATGAGTCATGAATCTACCTTTGGATGACTTTGCGTACGGGCGCGTTACCGGCCGGCGCCGGAACAGACGGGAAATAATAGGCCGGGTTTGGCGCAGGATGCATAGAAACTTTACGTTATGCCGGAAAATTGATCGAAGAAGAATCGCCTGATGATTGAAACCGGCGAAGTGGAGCGCCCGTGATCGTGGGTCCTGGAGCGGCCGCGCGCGCGATGCGATCCACGAAGGCATCGGTCCACGAATGAACACGAATTGACACGAATGGGAGAGGAGACCAGCAGAAAAAGCTTTTGACAAATCTAGAGCGTTTTTCAGGGTACGCCGTGAAAAGGTGTTGTTCTTCAGCGGGAAGTATACCCGCCCGGCAACTGGTCGTTCCAGCCGGTAGCAATCGAAGCGGCGGTGGAGGCAACGAAACCGTCGGAGTCTTTGATGAAAGGATCACTTCAGGTGATTTGGCGAGCAGGCAGGCCGTAACGTGAGTGAACGCCGAGAAGGCCTCGAAAAGCTCAACGCAGGAGCCGACCCGCCCCTGAAACGGGGAAGGCTGTCATCGCGATGGACAAAGCCGCGTCAAACCGGCAGAACGACGAGCCATCGGCGGTCCTGCCGGGGTAATGGCGACGGCATGTCTGCACAGGAGAACAACGCAACACGGGAAGCCCCAATCGGCGGAGACATGGGTTCTCCAACCAGACGCCCGCGAGGGATGGTACTGGTCCGGCTGGGGTGACGGAGAGGCTCGTAGTACCGATGAAGCCGGGTAATGCCGGTGGAGGGAAGGGGCCTTGGTTGAAGATCAGCGCAGGAAGCGACAAAGGACAAGGAGAGTGGCGATGAGTCTAATACCTCCCCAAAGCGTTCAGAAGTTGCAGGCGGCGCTACATGTTAAAGCGAAGGGATCGCCCGACTATCGTTTCCATGCCCTGTACGACAAGGTGTATCGAAAAGACATCCTGGCTTTCGCCTACGAATGCTGCCGAGCCAACAACGGAGCAGCGGGAGTGGACGGCCAGAGTTTTGAAGACATCGAATCGCACGGGCTGGAACAATGGCTTGGTGAACTGACGCAGGGACTGAAGGATCGGACTTATCTACCGGCAGCCGTCCGGCGGGTGCCTATTCCCAAACCGGATGGCAAGACAAGGCCGTTGGGCATCCCAACGGTCAGGGATCGTGTCACACAAACGGCTGCGGTGCTGGTCTTGGGAGCAATCTTCGAGGCCGATCTACAGCCGGAGCAATACGCCTACCGTCCCAACCGCAGCGCACTGGATGCCGTCAGGCATGTCCACAAGCTGCTGACGAGCGGGCATGGACAGGTGATCGACGCGGACCTGAGCGGCTACTTCGACAGCATTCCCCACGCGGACCTGATGCGATGCGTGGCCCGGCGAGTCTCTGACGGCGCGATGCTTCATCTGATCAAGATGTGGCTGGAAGCGCCAGTGGAAGAGACGGACGACCGGGGGAATACGAATCGAACGACCCGCAACAAGGACCAGGGCAAGGGCACGCCGCAAGGCGCGCCGATCAGCCCGGCGCTGAGCAATCTGTACATGCGTCGG
This sequence comes from Tepidisphaeraceae bacterium, assembly GCA_035695715.1. Taxonomy (GTDB): domain Bacteria; phylum Planctomycetota; class Phycisphaerae; order Tepidisphaerales; family Tepidisphaeraceae; genus RYN-428. The sequence goes on along the minus strand of DASRRM010000181.1, from coordinate 22,552 downwards.
TTTGTGCTGGGATGGAAAACGCTCGGGCACGAGCAGCGTCTGGATGCTCACATCGTCAACTATGCCGATGACTTCGTGATCTGTTGTCGCAACGGAGCCGCCCAGGCACTGACTGTGATGACGGAGATGATGTCGCGGTTGAAGCTGACCGTGAACGAGGCCAAGACGCACGTCTGCGAGATGCCGCATGAGAGGTTCGATTTTCTCGGATACACGTTTGGACGGTGCCACTCTCCAAAGACGGGCCGCAGCTATATCGGCACCCGTCCGGCGAAGAAACGGATCATTCGGATCTGTTCGGCCATCAGTGAAGTCACCGACGGACGCACAACCGGCAAGGACACTGGCGAAGTCGTGATGCAACTCAACCGCATGATGAGCGGCTGGGCGAATTACTTCTGCCTCGGTCCTGTCAGCAAGGCCTATCATGCCGTGGAACAGCACGCGCGGAACAGGCTGCGTCAATGGTTAGGCAAGAAGCATAAGATGCCAGGACGGGGCACGACCCGATTCTCCGATTCGTACCTGCATCAGGGATTGGGCCTCATCGCGCTCACTCCGCGGACTGCCGGCTTCCCGTGGGCTGGAACGTGACATCTTCTCCGAGAGCCGGATGCGGGAAAACCGCCCGTCCGGTTCGATGAGAGGGACGTGGAAACGGAGCACGAGCCACCGCGCCACGCCTCGACTCTACTTGGTGGCGTGTTCGCGCGACTGTCATCCTGAGGTACTCCCTGCGGTACTCCTCCGCGCGGCCGCTGGCCGCAACCCTAACGCGCGCCTTCGGCGACGCAGGCGGATTTCCCGTATCACGGGCGTCTCGCCCGTGTCTTAATCCAAAGAGGACACGGGCGAGACGCCCGTGATACGGGAAATTCATTCGTGTTCATTCGTGTCAATTCGTGGACAAATCCTCTTTCTCCTAAAATTGCCGCCTGGCATTGGAACACGAACGTCCATTCCGTCGGCGACAATCGTCATCGGCGGCTCGATGGCATCCGGCTTCTCGCAGGCGCGGATCTTCCCATAGCCGCGGCGGCGGAATTTCGGTAGCCTTTGCAGATTCATTGGTTTGACCAGGGATAGCTTCAATTCGGAGGAACACCGTGATGCGATATTATTCCGCGCTGCTGACGATGTTATTCGTGGCCGTGGGCATGATTTGCTCGGCCGCCGCCAAGGCGGAACAGGCCGCTTCCGACGCCCGCGAAGTCCCGCCAAAACCGTCTGACAAACAGAGTTCCGCCGGCGAATGGCTCCGCGCGGGGCCGATTCGCGTCAAGCTCGAAGACGGACAGTTGCGCTATCTCTACGTCGGCGACAAGGAAATCGTCCGGCGGATTTATTTCGGCGTGCGCGATGGAAACTGGGGTACGGCATTGCCGACATTCACCAAAATGGACGTGGAAAAATCCGAAGACCATTTCACCGTCAGCATGGCCGCCAACTGCAAGATGGACGCTGTCGACATCAGTTGGACCGGCGTCATTATCGGGTCGGCGGATGGGAAAATCACCTTCCAGGCCACCGGCACCCCCAACGCCGACTTCCAGTCCAACCGCATCGGCTTGTGCGTTTTGTTCGGCGTGCATTCACTCGCCAAACAAGCTTTCCAAACCGATGGTCCGATCGCCAATACTGTTTTTCCGGTGCTCGTGTCCCCCAAACTCGTCGGCGAGCAATTTCACACGCTGCAATACACCACCGCCAACGGCTTGCATGTTTCCTGTTCGCTCGAAGGGGCGATCTTCGACATGGAAGACCAGCGCAACTGGGGCGACAGCTCGTGGAAAGCCTATGCGCCGCTGGCATACGCATATAAGACGGTGAACAAGGGCGAGGTGAAGAGCGAAACGGTGACGATCGCCATCAGCGGAACGACGGACGCCAAGCCGGTTGCGCAGGAGCCGGTGCACGTGAAGATCGGGAAGGCGGTGGCGGAGGCGCGGGTGCCGAAATTAGTGCCGGTCCCGGCGGGAAAGGTGCCGGAGTTCACGGAAATCAGCTTCAATCACGACAAATACAAGGACAGGAAGGAGATCGGCTGGTCGTATATCCCGACGACGCATCTGCCGGATGAAGATGTGATCATGGAAAACCTGCCGACGGTGACATACCAGGCGAAAACAGTAAAAACACTCAGTCCCGATTGCGAGATGAAGGTCGGGCCGATCGGCCTGTCAAACGCCGGGGTGAAAGACTCGCGCGCCAACACGCAAATGGCCGCGGCATGGACGATGGGAATGGTGAAATTCCTGTCGATGGGTGGCGTCAATGAGGCGGCGTTCGCCGTCGGCGACGGCGCGCCTGGGGCCGTTCTCGATGCCGTGCGGCCTTATGTGGGCGCATCATTGCTCGGCGTCGAAACCGAGCCGGCCCATTCGCATCACATCATCGCCTTCGCCGCCGAGAACGAAAGAGGGACCGGGGTGTTCCTGATGAATCACAATATTCGCGCCAGCCATGTCGAGATCGATGGCTTAAGCGCCAAACAGGTGCAGGTCCTCCGCATCGCGCCCGGCGCTGCCGATCAGGCGATGGATGTGACCGGCGGGACGTTGAAGTTCGATCTTGCGCCGTATGAAGTCGTGCGGGTGACGGTGGGGAAGTAGAAAGATCGAGAGCGAGATTCCTGTGCTTCCGTCTGCCCTGTACTTCAGGTGGAGCGCAGGGTGAGGGGCGGCTTGAGAAGTTACGCCGCCCGCGCGAGGGTCCCCTCACCCCAGCCCTCTCCCCTGAGTACAGGGGAGAGGGAGCAGGACTGCAAGCATCGTGTCGTGCGGTTTCTAGGCGCGGGCTTACTCGCGCTGCACTACGTGTGAACCCGTCATGCGCGCGACCGGCAAGCGGCCATCATGGACGAAATCACCGTCAATCCTCCGCCTGTGTCATTCACCAGCCCACTGCCGGTGCAGCCGCTGGCCTATGCCAGCCCGGCGGGTTTCAACACGCCGCAAAAATGGCATGCGCTGGGCGTTTTCAATCCGATTCTGGCGGCGTGTTGCCATATCCTGACGCTTGGCTTTTTCACGCTGTTTCATTTCCAGTTGATGCACGATCAACTGCCGAAAAATCGGCCGGATGATCCTTCTTCCGGCCGCGCGATCGGGTTCATGTTCATCCCGTTTTACAATCTTTACTGGATGTTTTTCAGTCAACTACGCCTGCTGAAACGCATTGATGAACAACGCCGGCTGGCCGGCCTGCCCAATCGCTCGCTGCGCGGGTTGTGCATCGCGATGCTGGTGATGCTCTGCATTCCGTACATCAATTTCATTTCGTTTTTCATCGTGCATCCGGTTTATATTTGCCTGCTGCAAACCAGCGTGAATGAATTGTCAGGCACGTAGTACCTACTTCACATACCGGGTCGGATCGGCAATCCCCGCCTGTGCAAAACCCTTCTTTCGCAGCAGGCAGCTATCGCATCGCCCGCAGGCCAGCCCCTCCGGCGAAGGATCGTAACAACTATGGGTCAGCGAATAATCGACGCCCAGCGCCGTTCCTCGCCGGATGATATCCGCCTTGCTCAGATGAATGAGCGGCGTGTGAATCGAGAAGTGTTTGGCGTTTCCCTGCGTGGTCATGCGCGTGGCCAGGTCGGCCATGCGCTCAAAAGCCGCGATGAATTCCGGGCGGCAATCGGGGTAGCCGCTGTAATCGATGGCGTTCACGCCGATGAACACATCTGCCACGCCCAGCACTTCCGACCACGCCAGGGCATAGCTGAGGAAGATGGTATTTCGAGCCGGGACGTAGGTGATGGGCACATCGACGCCCATGGCCGATTCATCGCGGTCCTTGGGGACGGCAATGTCGGCCGTCAGCGCGCTCTTGCCGAACTGTCGCAGGTCGATGGTGACGACGCGATGCTCGGCAACGCCAAATTCCGCGGCGATGCGCCGTGCCGCCGCCAGCTCGTGGCGATGGCGCTGGCCGTAATCGAAGGACATGGAATAGAGGGGAGCAAAGCCGTCCGCCTTCGCGATGGCCAGGCACGTCGTACTGTCCAGGCCGCCGGAGGCGAGAACGATCGCAGGTGAAGTTGGGGATGACATGCGAGGGATTCTATGGCTTTTCGGAGGCGTGAGCGAAAGGTTGGAATCGAACGAATCAACGCGCGCTGATTATCAGACGGCGCAGCGGCGCTCTTACTATTGACGCCGGGTCTGAGGTACTCCTCAGCGCGGCTCCGGCCGCAACCAAAAACCACGCGCCAAGAACGCCAAGAAGCCAAGAGCGCCAAGACGAAATGAATGCGTTTCATGGCGCATTGGCGCAAAATGCTACTGACGACGCGCCCGGGGGCTGAATTTGACGCGAAAGGCGCGGAGTGGCGAAGGAGGCGAAGAGATTTTCCGCATCAGCACGAACCTTCGTTGCGAGACCAGAATCAGTTTTTTTCTTGGCACTCTTGGCAACTTGGCGCTCTTGGCGCATTCATTTTGGGCGGTCGGCGGCCCGTGTAGAGGAGTACCTCAGAACCGGCGCTACAGGATCGTTTCCCTTCGCGTTTCCGTCGCATTGTCGGCGTCCATCCTTTCAAGGTCAGTTCGCCGCCCGCGCAATTCCTTTCTCCTTCAGCACGGCATCAAATGTTGCACTCGGCGCTGATGTGATCAGGAAATTGTGCTTCCCGTTTGAATCGTCAATCACGTCCACCTGCTCGCATTCAAAGCATATCAGCAGATCGACGTGTTTGCCGCCGCGGATCAGCCCGATGCCGTGGCGCGGGTTGAAGCATGCGAGACGTTTTCCATCCACAGGGCGGACGCCGGCGAGAAGCGCATCGTTTAATCGCTTCCGAGTTGCGAGATCCTTGATCACAACCCGGCCCAGGACGCGATGGCCGTAAAAATCATTCGCCGACGCGGCCAGATCGCGATTTGGATCGAGGGATAGCAACTCGTACTGATCCGCATTCTCCAGCGCATCCTTGACCGGCGACGGAATATCCCGCCGGCCACACCCGGTAAAGAACAAACTCGCGACGACCAGCGGAAGAAATATGGGCTTTAACATGCCGTCCCCGTGTATTAGGAACTCTTTCGATACGCCGCGAGCAAATCAGCAACGGCAATGCCGTCGATTTTCATGCGGCTGATGTTGGCGTTGGTGATTTCAACGCCCGTCATATTCACGTCTTCGAATCGCGAATTGGCAAGGTTGACGTCGCGAAAGCTTGCGGCGGCGAGATTCACATCATCGAATGTCGCGCCGCCAAGGCATACATCGTGGAAGGATGATCCCGTCAGCTTCGCGCGCTCGATGGCATATTTGCCGCTGGGTAGATTGTCTGGCATGGCGCCACAATTCTACCAGATCTACTCGAACTTTGCGGGCGTTGCTCCCATAATGTCGGAATGGAAGTTGAGGACGCCGTCGAACTGGCGCAGATGGATTCTGACTTGCGCCGGGAGGCGGCGTCGGGCATTGGCCGCGCGCTGCCAATCGTTACGACGCTTTTGATTTTCACCGCCCTTTCCAGCTATTGCGCCGTTCGCTCCGAGGGGTTCATTTCCGGCGATGCCTGCATTCACTATTTTGCAGCGCGATATGCCTTTGCCCATCCGGGGAATTTTGTGGATGTGTGGGGCAGGCCGGTGGTGACGACGCTTTATGCCGGGCCGGCGTGGATCGGCGGGCGCGAGGGGATTCGCGTTATGGCGATGCTGATTGCCGCCGGGTGCGGCATCGTTGCGTGGCGGATCGCACGCGGGCAAGGGTTGAGATTTCCGGCCTTGGCGATCATTTTTACGCTCGGCCAGCCTTTGCTTTTCCTGCACTCGTTTTCCGAGATGACCGAGCTGCCCTTTGCGCTGCTGCTGGGGTTGGCGTTTCTCGCATGGCAGGAGAAGCGATTCTGGCTGGCGGCGGTTTTGGTTTCGTGGACGCCGCTCGCCCGGCCCGAGGGATTTGGAATCGTGGCGATGGTGATCCTCGGGCTTGCGGTCCGGCGGAATTGGAAGCAGCTATTGGTGTTGCCGATCCCCCTGCTTTTGTGGGACCTGACGGGTTACGCCATGTCCACCCATCGCCATCCCTGGTGGCGCTGGCTGCTGGATAACTGGCCGTATTCGGGGCAAAGCATGTATGGCCGGGGGCCGATCTGGGCGTTTATCATTATCTTGCCGATGGTCATTTCGCCGATGGTGCTGCCGGCGATGTTTTTGGGAATCTGGCGGAGCCTTGGTGCATTGCGGCGCCTTGCGCCGGCGCATCGTGAAGATGATTTCGATTTCGACAGCGATCTACCTTTCGATGCCGGCGCGTCTGCCGCGGCCCGAAGTGATTCGCCGTCGCAATGCGCGGTCGATCAGCAGCATCTCAAGCTTTGCATCGTCCTCACCGCCGCCCTTCCGGTGTTCGTGTTGATTGCCCATTCCGTGCTTTTTTGGCGCGGGAAAATGGCCAGCGCGGGCGAGGCGCGATATCTGATCGTCGTCGCGCCGTTCTGGGGCGTTTTGTCAGCACGCGGCTGGGAATGGGCCTTTGCCAGATTTCAACTGCGCCGTCCTCTATTGTGGGCGGCCGCGGCGGTTTTGCTGCCGCCGCTGCTGGTGAACGCGATTTTCCCCGGCGTGCCGATTCCATTCTGGCACGATTGGAACAGCGCCCGCCAGATCACCGCCTGGTATGAAACCAGCCCCTTGCGCAAAACGCATCCCAAGGTCACCACCTCCCACCCCGGCGTCTATTATTTCCTGGGTGTAGACCCATATGGCTCGCCAACCGTGGTCGACTGGGGCAAAGACACGCTACGCAAACGCCCCGCCGATACCCTCCTGATCTGGGACCCTAATTTTGGTCCCAAAAACGCCTGCGAGGAATTAACGATGGACCTGGCGGAAATTCGCCGGTCCGGGTGGGTGGAAATTCCCACCGGGCTAAGCTTGAAGGAAACCGGCGACAGTGCCGACGATCACGGTAAACACGAGTCGGGCGATCCGGAACGAAGCTGGCATGTGTTTGTGGCGCCTTAGGGTGATTCCCAACCGTGATGTTATTTACTTTATCAAATAATTGCTTGCACGACTGAAAAAAGTCGTGCATTTTCGGGCGAAATCGTGCACGGACCCCTGCTGGCGGGGTTAAAAACAGGGGTGAGGGAATGCGATCGTGCGTCGATCGTGCATGGGTGGCGGACCGTCGTGCAGGGGGAGGACTTTCGCCCCGGCAAATGCAAACGGCCGGGCAAGTGCGAATGATCCGCACTTGCCCGGCCATTTGGAATCCGACCCAGGAGTCCTGTCGAGTAAGAGGCTCAATCGCCGTCGTCTTCCATGTCGCCCAGCGACGCGAGCTTCTCGCGGGCGTCGGCGAAGTTGGGGTCGAGGGTGAGCGACTGCTTGTACTCAAGCTTGGCCATCTCCATGCGGTGCTGGAATTCGTAGACGGTCGCCAGGTCGTAGTGAACCTCGGCGGGCTGGAGCACGGCCTGGAGTTGAACGACGGCTTCGCCGATCCGGCCATTGCGGGCGAGCATCAACCCATAATTCACGCGGCAAGGTTCGTTGTTCGGGTCGCGGGCGATGCCATGCTTGTAGTCGGCTTCAGCGCCGGCGGGGTTGCCGGCCAGTTCCTCGGTGTAGGCGAGATTGCTGTAGCCGGTGGCCGAGTCGTTGGTGGCCTGGAGATATTTGTGCCAGGTCTCGATGGATTGGGGATAGCGTTTCATCTCGGCAAAGACGCACCCGATGCGATACAGCGGCAGGGTGAACGTCTTGTCGGCGGCCATGGCAAAGCGGTATTGCACCAGGGCATTGGCGAAATCGCCACGGCATTCGGCAAGCTGGCCGGCGGCGTAGTGCGTGGTGGCGCTGATGGGCGCGTTCTTGATCTCGTCGTCAGTGGTGACGGTCAGGTTGGCCTGATCAGACAGCGGAGCCGGGTGAGTTTTCGAGCAACCGGTAGCGCCGGCAACCAACAAGGCCAGGGGGATGAAAATTCGCAGATTCATGGTCGGTCCTTTTCCCGCAAAAGCGACACGGGCCGGCCCACAATGGGCCGCTTCTACGGGATGTATCGGTCGGGGGAAGGTGGGGGATGACTTGCGTTGTGGTAATTTTTGGAGGGCGGTTGGAGGAGGATGGAAGTGGAGGAGGATGGGGAGATGGGGCGCTGGGGATAGGGCGAGGGCAAGGCGCGAACTTTATCGGTCTCGTCCTTTTCCCATCTCCCCATCTCCGCATCCTCTTCCTCCCTCCAGTGTAAGATGCCAACCCGCGCCGGCGACTGATAATGCGAACGAAGAATCGCTCGCGCGTTATAAACGGCCCGCCGTGCGGCAAAACGACGCAGATTTGCCGTTTGAGCAACAGGGCCTCTTCCCTTAAAGTATCTGTCGTCAGTCCCATACCCTTTTCCTCAGGAGTTGATCATGAAAATGTCCGCTTGGCTGTGTGCGCTGGCTCTGTCGGTCGGCGTGTGCCCGATGTCGTTTGGGCAGGTAACTGGCAAAGTCACCCTCACCGGCAAGATCCCCGATATGCCGGAAATTACCGCCATCAAGTCCAATCCCCAATGCGCCGCCTTGCATAAAGATCCGGTTTATGAGGAAAAGGTTGTTGCCGGCGAGAAGGGCGAACTCGCCAACGTCGTCATCTACATCAAAACGCCCGAAGGCAAATCCCTCGGCAAGGTGCCGACCGAGCCGGCCGTGCTCGACCAGAAGGGCTGCCTCTATTCGCCGCACGTGATCGGCGTGATGGTCGGCCAGGCTTTCGAGGTGAAGAACAGCGATCCGTTCCTGCACAACGTCCACTCGCTGTCGATCGACAACACGGCCTTTAACGTCGGGCAGCCGACGGTTGGCGTGAAAAAGTTTGAGCCGTTCAAGGCCGCCGAGCAATTCATGGTGAAGTGCGATGTGCATCCGTGGATGAAGGCGTATATCGTCGTGGTCGACAACCCCTACTTTGCCGCCACCAGCGCTGAAGAAAAGAACATGGGCAAGTATTCGATCAATACCAAGGATTTGCCGGATGGCGAATACACCTTCGTCGCCTGGCATGAAGCGTATGGATCGCAGGAAAAGAAGGCGAAAGTAACCGGCGGAAAAGCCGAGCTCGACTTCACCTTCAACGCCGACAAGAAGAGCGAAGCCAAACCGGTGAAGGAGATTCACCTGGCGATGGCGGATGAGGCGCCATGCTGCGAGCCGGCGGCGGTGGTGGCGAAGAAGTAAAAACGAAGCACTTTCAGTTTGGCGTCGGACGGAAATGACAATCGTCATCCTGAGGTACTCCGAAGGATCTAGCCGTTGCGCGAAGGCGGCAAGATCCTTCGGAGTACCTCAGGATGACGGGGTGCGCAGTTTTGAACCCGACAAGATCATCGGACGACGCTGGATCACTGCATCAAAATGACTGGAAGATAGAGTTTTGCACGCCGTGGACGAGCGATAGCGAGGACGCGGATCGGTCGCGAGGCATGAATCCGCGTCCTCGCTGCAGCTCGTCCACGGCGTGTCAGTGATCAATCGGAAACAGAGCAGACTGCCAGGCATGACTTTCATACGCCCGAAGAATTTTCGCCGATCGATCGCCTTCCTGACGGCTTTATTTGCCGTGGGAATTGGGGCGCGCTGTGCGCACGCGGCGTCCGCACAATTCCCCCTGGGAATTCAATGGAACCAGTGGTGGCTGAACACCAACTATGCCGAGCATGGAAAATCAGCCGACCATATTTTCTATTTCATCTTCTGGCTGACCACCATCATCACGGTGGCGGTGGAATTGGTGCTGGTCTGGTTCCTGTTTAAATATCGCCGGGGCGATGGAAAGCGGCGATCGATTTTCTCCCACGGCAACACCCGCCTGGAAATGACCTGGACGCTCATCCCTGCAATCATCCTGATCGTCGTCGCCCTCTGGACCAAACGGGCGTGGGACACCTACCGCTACTCCCCCACCGCCAACGATCCTAATGCGCCGAAGATTCTGGTCATCGGCGAGCAATATCAGTGGAACGTTCTTTACGGCGGCCCTCGAAATAAAATCGGACGCTTTTTGATCTTTCCCAAGACCACCGATCTGACCTGGCCGACCGTGCCGGATGGACAATCGTTCGCTTTCCCCGACGTTAAAGGCCCGGCCTACATGCCCGAAGCCGAGGCACAGGCGGTACTGAATAATTACATCGCCAGTGTGAACCCGCTGGGCCGCGATTATTCCGATCCGGATACCAACCCCGACCCGGATGGGACCAATCCTGCACTGGCAAGCTTGAACGACCGCAACAACGCCTTGTCGCGATTCGTGATTCTGCCCAAGGAACGGCCGGTGGAAATCGACCTTGGCAGCAAGGATGTGATCCACGACTTTTTCCTGCCCAACTTCCGCACCCGGCTTGACGTCGTGCCGGGAATGAAGGGCAGGCTTTATGTGACGGCAACTGCCGATTGCCCGGGGCCAAGATTCTACACCCTGGCGGAACTGGAAACGCTGGTGAAGAATCACCAGGACATGGTGGCGATCGTGAACAAGGCCGCCGGGGGAGAATTCTGGCGTCCCGCGCCGCGCAAGCCGCGAATGTGGCGAATTGCCGACCCGGTCAAAGGCGGCACTTTGGTGATGAACGGGGCGTTCATCACCCTTGACATGATTCAAGAGGCGCGCGAGGCCAAAATACCCTCTATTTTCGCCACCTGCGCTTACGATCTGGTTTGCGAAGAGTTGTGCGGCCTGGGCCATGCTAAGATGCAGGGACACGTGATCGTGCTGGACGACGCGACGCTGAGCGAGCCGCCTTACGATATATATTTCCCCAAGCGTGAGAAGCCGGGCGGCGCGGCGCTGGCCGTTTCGCAGGCGCATTAGCCCCGATGACGCGAAGAGGAATTGTCCACGAATGGACACGAATTTACACGAATAAGAAAATGGAAGAAGAGAAGGAAATGTAGAGTTTCGATTGCCGTTCGAATTGACGGCATTTAATTCGTGTTCATTCGTGTCAATTCGTGGACAATCTTTCGGTTCGCCTCGTGAGGTTGCAGGGTGGGCGTACTCGCCCACCGTCGCCAGCGACTTGGGCGAATCGTACGACAAAATGGTGGGCGAGTACGCCCATCCTACTTTTGGATTGTGCCGTTTTTTGGCCGTGAGATACCGATTATGACTGCGATTCCCGCTCCAACAGCCGCCGCACATGACCAGGCTTCTGCTCATGAGCACGACCACGAAGAGCTCAGCTTCATCAAGAGGTATTTCTTCTCCACCGATCACAAAATCATCGGGATCGAATTCCTGTTCTTTGGCCTGCTGTTCTTCATCGTCGGCGGCCTGCTCGCGATGCTGGTGCGCTGGCAACTGGCCTGGCCCAAACCCGAGGAACTTCCCTGGTTCGCCAAATACATCAACTGGCAGGGATTCACGCAGCACATGGGCTGGCCCAATGGCGTCATGCCGCCGGAGGTTTACAACCAGTTCTTCACCATGCACGCGACGATCATGATCTTCTTCGTGATCATCCCGATTCTGGTCGGCGCGTTTGGCAATTATTTGATCCCGCTGATGATCGGCGCCAAGGACATGGCGTTTCCGTTTCTGAATGGGATGGCGTTCTGGCTGGCGCTGCCCGCCGGGGCGATCATGGTGGCTGCCTTCTTCCTGCCGGGCGGGACGGCTGCCGCGGGGTGGACGAGTTATCCGCCGCTCAGTTCCACCTTTCCCAATCACGTTGAATACCACGGCCGCAATCCTTATATCGGGTCGGTTCCGTGGACCGACGAATCGGCGCAGTACACCCAGGCCCTGGAAGAATTTCGCGCCGCCCCGTCCAGCAAGACCCGAATGGCGCTTGTGGCGGCGTTTATTGATAAGAGTGTCCAGCCACTGCGCCTTCGCATTGGCCCAAGCTGGCAAAGCTCCTGGCCGGCCGTTTCGCTGATCTCCATCACCATCGCCTGGTTCCTCAGTTACCTCTATATTTGCGCGTATCAGATTCGGCTGGGCATTCGGCCGCTGAATTGGCTCGTCGGCATCGCCCTTTCGGCGGTTGGCGCATTTTTCACCGTCAAATTCGTTCAATACATGGTCTTCGACGGGCAAAGCGCCTGGTTCTTCAGCCTGTTTTTGCTCGGCTTTTCCAGCATCATGGGCGCAGTGAATTATCTGACCACCGTCGTCAAGCTGCGTTCGCCCGGCATGACGATGTTCCGCATGCCGCTGAGCGTCTGGGCGCTCTTCATCACCAGTGTCATGGTGCTGCTGGCAACGCCGGTGCTGGCGGCGACGCTGTTTTTAAACCTGCTTGATCATCACCGCCTGACCAGCTTTTTCCTGCCCTACAACTGGGTCTTCAATCAGAGCATTCAGTCAGTGCCGGGCGGCGGATATCCGCTGCTTGCCCAGCATTTGTTCTGGTTCTACAGCCACCCTGCCGTCTATATCATGATCTTGCCCGCCATGGGAATGGTGAGCGATGTGATTGCCGTCAATGCACGAAAAGCCGTCTTCGGCTATCGCCCGATGATTTACGCCCTGGCGTCGATTGCTTTCCTGGGCTTCATCGTCTGGGCGCATCACATGTTCCAAAGCGGCTTAAACCCGACGCTCGGCACCACCTTCGCCATCAGCACGATGTTCATTGCCGTGCCGTCGGCCATCAAGGTGTTTAACTGGCTGGGCACGATTTGGGGCGGAAACATCCGCTACACCGCCGCCATGCTCAACGCCATCGCCTTTGTGGCGATGTTCGTGATCGGCGGGATGTCAGGGATTTACATGGCGTCGACCTCCGTCGACGTTCACATTCACGGAACCTACTTCATCGTCGCCCACATTCACTATGTGCTCTTCGGCGCCAGCATGTTCGGCATCTTCGCCGGGATCTATCACTGGTATCCGAAGATGTTCGGCAAAATGATGAGCGAGCGGCTCGGGACGGTGCATTTCTGGATTTCGTTTATCGCCTTCAACTGCACGTTCTTCCCGATGCATATTCTGGGCCTGCACGGCATGCCGCGGCGGGTGGCGGAATACACGCAATATTCTTCGTTCGCCCAATTTCAAGGAATGAATATATTCATCACCTACAGCGCATTTGTGCTGGGCTTGGCCCAACTGCTGCTGGTGGTGAACTTCATCGGAAGCTGGTTCTGGGGCAAGCGTGCCGGGCGTAACCCATGGGATGCCACCACGCTGGAATGGGAAACCCCCAGCCCGCCCGGCCACGGAAACTTCCCCACGCCGCCGGTGGTGTATCACGGCCCGTACGAATACGCCTCGCCGCTGGTTGAGGAAGACCACCTTCTACAAACGCGGTTTGTGGAAGGGGCGGATGCAGTGGCCGCTGCACATTGAGCGGGAGCGCGATTGAAGTTCCCGTATCACGGGCGTCTCGCCCGTGTTTTTGCCTAAGAGGCCTGATTAAGATTTCGTAGGGTGGGCGTACTCGCCCACCATTTTTGCATCCGGCGACGGCACTTGGTGGGCGGGTACGCCCACCCTACGAGATTTCGTGCGTGCGTCGTGGACTCAGACTGACGCCTGATTTATTTGTTGTGCCGAATAAACCGAACAACCTCTCCCTCGACTATCGCCAACCGGCCACACGCCCGGCTGACGGCAATGGCGCCGGCGTGCATCGCCTGGCGATGCTGACGGCGTTTGCCACCTTCCCGCTTATCTTCATGGGCGGGCTGGTCACCAGCAATCATGCCGGGATGTCGGTGCCGGACTGGCCCAACAGCTACGGCTATAACATGTTCCTGTTTCCGCCGAGCCATTGGGTGGGCGGGATTCTTTACGAGCACACGCATCGGCTGATGGCAACCGTCGTCGGCATGCTCTCGATCGCACTGGTGATCTGGGCATGGCGGCGCGAAATCGTGGCCGGGTGTGTCTGGCTTTTCCGCGTCGCGACGAGTCGGCCAACTGATGCCCCGTCCATCGCAACCGCGATCCCGCGCGAGCAACATCGCGTACTGGCCGTTACGGTGCTGGCGGCGGTTATTTTCCAGGGCGTACTGGGCGGCCTGCGGGTCGTGTTGGTCAAGCTCGATCTGGCGATCGTTCATGCCTGCGTCGCCCAGGCGTTCTTCTGCCTGACGGCGTATATGGCGCTGGTGACATCAAAATGGTGGAACACCCGGCCGCAAAATATCGCAATTCCTCCCGTAGGGTGGGCGTACTCGCCCACCACGCGCGGCGCGCAGGCCAACCAAAGGTGGGCGCGTACGCCCACCCTACAGAAGCCGTCTCTCACTCCGAGTGCCCGTGACGCAACTCCGGGAACCATCGGCCGCAGCCCTATCCGAAAATTGCTCATTCTCGGCGTTGTCACCGTCTGCGCGATCTATCTGCAACTGATCATCGGCGCAACCATGCGGCACTTCGACGCCGGGCTGGCAATTCCCGATCTGCCGCTGGCGTATGGAAAATTCCTGCCCCCGACAACGCCCGACGGCCTGGCAGCGGTCAATCACATTCGCGCTTTCCAACTCAGCCTCGACCCCGTGACGCTCGGCCAGATTTGGATACACTTTGCCCATCGCGTCGGCGCATGCATCGTCAGTATTCTGGTGATCTTTCTGGCGGTAAACGCATGGCGACGACGCGAGATGCGTGGATTGGCCACGCCAGCCGCATGCCTTCTGCTGCTTCTGGTCGCGCAGCTTACGCTTGGCGTGCTGACCGTGCTGCTTCGCAAGCCTGCCGACATCGCCAGCGCGCACGTGGCCGTCGGCGCGCTGGTGTTGGTGACGAGTTTCATCCTGACGGCGCGGGCGTGGAGAATTTTGAAGTTCCATGCGGTGCCAGGATCCGTTTCGGCCGAAGCAGAAACTCCCGCTGCCGGGGCGTTGCCCGTTTCGACAGAATTCCCGGCCCGTGCAGAGCCCCGTTTAGCGGCCTCGCTTGCGAGGCATTGACCGAGGAACAGCGACACCCGATTTCTTAACCGCGACCATTCGCCACGACCCGATTGAGCAACATATACAATGCAAACTGCAACGACACTGTCCGACCTTCACGATTCCCCCGCCGCCGGCGCGCAGAGCCGACGCGCCGCTGATTATTACGAGCTGATCAAGCCGCGCATGAACCTGCTTGTGCTGGCGACCACCGCCGTCGGCTATTACATGGCCATCCACGGCGCAACACATTGGATGCGCTTCTTCAACACGCTTGTGGGCACCGCCCTTCTCGCAGCCGGGGCGGCGGCCATCAACCAGCAGATGGAGCGCGGCCACGACGCCAACATGCGCCGAACCGCCCGTCGGCCGATTCCCGCCGGCCGCATCGGCGCCAACGAGGCGCTCATCCTTGGCTCGCTTTTCGCAATTGCCGGTGTTGTCGAACTGGTCATGTGGGTGAATCCGCTGACGGCCATTCTTGGCGCCACGACGTTCATGACCTACGTCTTCATCTACACGCCTCTGAAGCGCATTACCACGCTTTGCACGATCGTCGGCGCGATTCCCGGGGCATTGCCGACAGTGATGGGCTGGACCGCCGTTAACGGAAGCCTTCCCGGCGACCAACTGACGGCGATGTTGCCACAGGCGGTGGCCTTGTTCGGCATTCTTTTCTTCTGGCAATTGCCGCACTTTTTGGCGATCGCGATTTTATACAAGGACGACTACGCCAACGCCGGCTTCAAGATGTTGCCGGTGGTCGACAAGGACCTTCGGGCGACCAGCATGCAGATTATCGTCTGGTCGATCGCGCTGGTTCCGGTGACGCTTATGCCGAGCATTCTGCCAGAGCCGTTGCGAATGACGGGGATGATGTATTTTCTGGCGGCGTTGGTAATCGGGCTGGTTTTCATGGCGTTTGGAATCATCTGCGCCGTCCGCCGGGGCCGCGGCGAGGCGAGGCAGTTGTTCTTCTTCTCGATCGTCTATCTGCCGCTTCTAACGACATGCATGATGCTCGATAAAATTTGAGGTGATTTCGTCATTTGTCATTGGTCATTGGTCATTTGCACAGACGTTGAACGGCCAACCTTACACGCTATTGCTACCAACCGATGACAGGCGTCGAATTACAAATGACGAATGACCAGTGACAAATGACAAATGACAAATGACAAATGACAAATGACAAATGACCCGCGTCCCCTATATTTTGCTCCTCGGCCTATTGCTCCTCGGCTGCGATGATCGCGCCGCGTCGCGGCCCAAGGCTGCCCCGCCGCCGCCGGCGGTGATTGAGCATGCGGGCACGATTGACGGACGGGTAATGTTCAGCGGAAAGGCCCCAGAGTTGCCGCCAATCAGTTTGACCGGCGATGCCCATTGCCAGAAACTTCATCCGCAAGGCCTGACGGATGAATCGGTAGTGGTGGCCGACGACGGCGCGGTGGCCAACGTGCTGGTTTATCTAAAGGACGCCCCGCGCTGGGACGGTGGCGGGCGGCCGGCGGCGCTGCTCGACCAGATCGGCTGCCAATATGTGCCGCACGTGGTGGCAGTGCAGATCAACCAGCCGTTGCGCGTGAAAAGCAGCGATTCGATCCTGCACAACGTGCACATCCTGGCGACGGTAAATCCGGCAGAGAACCTGTCGGAAACCGGGCCGGGAGAACAGACGATCCACTTTGCCTCGGCGGAAATCATGCACGTGCGCTGCGATGTTCATCCGTGGATGAAGGCAATCATCGGCGTGTTCGACAGTCCTTATTATGCCGTCACCGGCGCTGATGGAAAGTTCGAGATTCGCAACGTGCCGCCGGGAACTTATACGCTGGCGGCATGGCACGAACGCTTCGGCGAACAGACGCAGAAGATAACGGTTGGGCCGGACGGAACGGTGACGGCGAAGTTTGCATACGCGCCGTAAAGGTCGGATCGATGTAACAGGCCGAGTTTTTTTAGAAATCCAAGACACGGGCGAGACGCCCGTGATACGGGAAAGTGAGCGAGGTTACGTGTCTGAAATTGCTTTTAATCCCGATTATCTCCCGCAGCAACATGCGCCGGATCCGGTGATCAGCCATGGCGATCCAACGCCGCCGGGCAAGGTGGGCATCTGGCTTTTCCTGGCCAGCGAAATCATGTTCTTCGTCGCCATTTTGGGAAGCTACATCATCCTCCGCGGCGGGTCGCATGACCTGTTCGCCGACCAGGCGCGAGCATTGAGCAAACCCGCGGCGGCCATCAATACCGTGGTGCTAATTTTCAGCAGCCTCACCATGGCGCTTGCCGTCGACTCGGCCCAAAAACAACTGCCTAAGCGCATGGCAAAATTCCTGGCAATCACCCTGCTGTGCGCGCTGGCGTTCCTGGGCGTGAAGACGTGGGAATGGACAGGCGAAGCTTATCACCGCACCATCGTGGCCAACGATTCATCCGCCGGGGCTTATGTCTACGATGGGCATGTGAAGCACGTCGATGCCGCCGGCAATGTGACGCTGGAGGGGTACCGCGCCCGGATGGAAGATTATGCCGGCAAAAGCATCGGCTTTGATATTCACCTCGTGAGCGAGGAGAGCCTGAAGAAATTTGTCGAGGCGTCGGCGGGGAAGAAAGTGGCGCCGTCGGAATATGAAATCCGCGCATCAGACATTGGCACTCAGATCAATTACGGGCCTTGGAAGAATATCTTCTTCTCCTGCTATTTCACACTGACCGGAATTCACGGCCTGCACGTGGTCGGCGGATTAATTCCGCTTTCCATCCTCCTGATTCAGGGCCTGCGCGGTAAAGTATTTGCCAGCCATATCGAATACGTCGGCCTCTACTGGCACTTCGTCGATCTGGTGTGGATTTTCCTGTTTCCGCTGTTGTATTTGATTTGAAGATTGTCAGTTGTCAGTTGTTGGTAGTCAGTTGTCAGTCGCGTTGAGAACAAAATGTCCAATCCTGAAACAACCCCGCGAAACGATGAGCCGCCGGTGCCGCACGGAGCCCGTGGGCCTTCGCTGATTTACCATCCGGTGCCTTATGTCCGGATATTCTGGTATCTGATCATCTTGACCGCCCTGACGATTCTCGGGTCGCTTTACCGCGCGCCCAATGAGCTGGTCAACGTCGGTATCGCGCTGGCAATCGCCACCGCCAAGGCGTTTCTCGTCGTGCGATTCTTCATGCACTTGAAGTTCGAAGGCCGGCTCATTTACACGATCTTCTTTGTTCCGTTATCGCTGGCAGTTGTGCTGGCCGTCGCGTTAATCCCTGACATCGGCCTGGGCCGGCATACGGCTTTCAACGATATGACCGGATTCTTCGAAGCCATGGTTGGACAGAACGGGCAAAAGTAACGACGTGCGACCAATGATGAATGACCGATGACTATCCCGTTGGTGTGAAATGGCAATTGTTGAAATCGATCACCTGACCCATCGCTATGGCCAGCGCGTGGCGCTGGACGATTTGAGCCTCACGGTGTCGGCGGGGGATATTTTTGGATTTCTCGGGCCCAACGGCTCCGGCAAAACCACACTCTTTCGAATCCTGTCCACCCTCATTCCGGTTTCCGCGGGACACGTGAAAATTCTCGGGCACGACGCCGCCGTCGATCGTGATGCCATTCGCCGACAGATTGGCGTCGTCTTCCAATCGCCCAGCCTCGATAAACAGCTCACGGCTGAGGAGAATCTCACCCATCACGGCCATTTATACGGCCTGGGCGGCGCCGACCTGCGCTCTCGCGTGGCGGCGGGCCTCGAATCCGTCGGACTCGGCGAGCGCGCCCGCGAACGCGTGCAAGGCTTCAGCGGCGGCATGCGCCGGCGCGTCGAGGTCGCCAAGGGTCTTCTCCACCGGCCGCGCGTTTTACTGCTCGATGAACCCAGCACCGGGCTCGATCCCGCCGCACGAATCGACATGTGGCGGCAACTTCGCCAGATCAATCAGCAGGACGGCGTAACCATCCTCGTCACCACGCATCTAATGGAAGAAGCCGACCGCTGCAGCAAATTGGCCGTCATGGCCAGCGGGAAGTTGCTGGCGGCGGACACGCCGGCCGCGCTGAAGGAGCGCATTGGGGGCGATGTCATTAACATCACCTCAAGCCGCCTGGCAGAAACCCGCACGATTTTACGCGATCGGCTGGGCGTCGAAGCGCAGGAGATTGACGGCGCTCTGCGTATCGAGCGCCCGCGCGGACACGAATTTGTCCCGCAATTA
Source organism: Tepidisphaeraceae bacterium (assembly GCA_035695715.1). GTDB lineage: Bacteria > Planctomycetota > Phycisphaerae > Tepidisphaerales > Tepidisphaeraceae > RYN-428. The sequence continues at coordinate 3,480 of DASRRM010000181.1, read as the reverse complement.
ATCGAAGCTGCCCCCGGAATGATTGACTCGGTATCCGTGGGAAAGCCCACCCTGGAAGACGTCTTTATCCAGCTCACCGGCCACCGGCTGAGCGACGAGCAGGCGAACCCTGACGCAATCAAACCTGCGCGCCGGGCATCCTGACGGCTTGCCTAATCGTTGCGCACCCCAATTTGAAGATTAAACCGGTCGACATTAATCTGCAGACCATCCCCCTCCGAACCATTGACATGCCCATTCAGCCCGTAAAAAACCTGCTTGCCATTGCGGCGATTGCTGATGAGATTCTGCATGCGCAACAAACCAAGGTGATGGCTGACGGTGGGTTGCGGCAGATCCAGTTCTTCGCACAGCGAGCTCACATTCCGTTCCCCCGCCGCCAGCAAAAGCAGGATGTTCAAGCGGGTTTTATCAGACAGCAGGCGGAATACGCCCACGAGAGGATCAAGCTCCTGATCAATTACCGCTGGTTCTGATCGCATGGTGATGGTCTCCGGATGTCAACTGGCAAACTTAAGCGTCGGCTCAATTCAATAAGAGAAGGAACCTCCGGCGACTTAAAGGTTAGTACAATTTTTCCCAAATCTTGAACGTCGCCGTAATGTTGTTCAGCCCATTCTTCGGCATCGATGCAGCTCAACATGGTGTTAGACGCCTGAGATATACCGGTTATTCCATAAGGAAAATCCGCGTCCGAAAAATCGCGATCAACCGCCTGCTCCGCGCCGCGGTTCAACCCGGGCTTGCAATTCGATCTCCTGGAGATATGGGTAAAACGAATGATCCAGTTGGGATAACCTGTTTCTCAGGCGCTCATCGCCCGTTATGTTAGTGCCGGTAGTCACAACCATTGACCAAAGGAGTTCAACCGAATGTCAACCGAATCGAAGTGCCCCTTTAACCACGCCGCCGTCCATGGAACCACCAACCACGACTGGTGGCCCAAACAACTCAAAGTCGAGCTGCTTCACCAGCACTCCGCCAAGTCCGATCCAATGGGCGGCGAATTCGACTACGCCAAAGAGTTCAAAACCCTCGACCTGTCGGCGGTGAAGAAAGACCTCGCCGCCCTCATGACCAATTCCCAGGATTGGTGGCCCGCCGACTTTGGCCACTACGGCCCCCTCTTCATCCGCATGGCCTGGCACAGCGCCGGCACCTACCGCATCGGCGACGGCCGCGGCGGCGGTGGCCGGGGCCAGCAGCGCTTCGCCCCGCTCAACAGTTGGCCCGACAATGTCAGCCTCGACAAAGCACGCCGCCTGCTCTGGCCGATCAAGCAGAAGTACGGCCGCAAAATCTCCTGGGCCGACCTCATGATCCTCACCGGCAACGTCGCCCTCGAAACCATGGGCTTCAAAACCTTCGGCTTTGCCGGCGGCCGCGCTGACACCTGGGAGCCGGACCAGGATGTCTACTGGGGCTCGGAAAAAACCTGGCTCGGCGGCGACATCCGCTACGCCCACGGCTCGCCCGGCGTCGACAAATCCGGCGGCGTCACAGTCTCCGATGACAACTCCGAAGAACCCCACACCCGCAAGCTCGAAAACCCCCTCGCCGCTGTGCAAATGGGTCTGATCTACGTCAATCCCGAAGGCCCCGATGGCAACCCCGATCCCCTCAAAGCCGCCTTCGACATCCGCGAAACCTTCGGCCGAATGGCCATGGATGACGAGGAAACCGTCGCCCTCATCGCCGGCGGCCATACCTTCGGCAAAACCCACGGCGCTGCCCCAACCTCCCACGTCGCCCCTGAGCCTGAAGCAGCGGGGCTCGAACAACAAGGCCTGGGCTGGAAGAACAGCTACGCCACCGGCAAAGGCGCACACACCATCACCAGCGGCCTGGAAGTCACCTGGACCACCAGCCCCACCCAATGGAGCAACAACTTCTTCGAGAACCTGCTCGGCTACGAATGGGAACTGACCAAAAGCCCCGCCGGCGCTCAGCAGTGGAAGCCCAAAGGCGACGCCGGCGCCGGCACCGTTCCCCACGCGTATGACAAGTCCAAGCGCATCGCACCATCCATGCTGACCACCGACATCGCCCTGCGCGTCGACCCCGCCTACGAGAAGATCTCGCGCCGGTTCCTTGCCAACCCCGACCAATTCGCCGACGCCTTCGCCCGCGCGTGGTTCAAGCTCACCCATCGCGACATGGGCCCGCGCGCCCGCTATCTCGGCCCCGAGGTTCCCGCCGAGGAACTGATCTGGCAGGACCCGATTCCCGCCGTCAATCATCCCCTTGTCGACGAAACCGACACCGCCGCGCTCAAGAAGAAAGTCCTCGCCAGCGGCTTATCCATCGCCGAGCTGATCTCCACCGCCTGGGCGTCGGCGTCCACCTTCCGCGGCTCAGACATGCGCGGCGGCGCCAATGGCGCACGCATCCGCCTCGCCCCGCAAAAGGACTGGCCCGTCAACCAGCCGGCGCAACTCGCCCGCGTGCTGAAAACCCTCGAAGAACTCCGCGCCACCTTCAACGCCGCCCAGACCGGCGGCCGCAAAACCTCCCTGGCCGATCTCATCGTCCTGGCCGGCTGCGCCGCCGTCGAGCAGGCCGCCAAAACCGCCGGCCACGACGTGCGGGTGCCCTTCACGCCCGGCCGCACCGACGCCTCGCCGCAGCAGACCGAAGTCGCCTCCTTCGCCCCGCTCGAGCCGCAGGCTGATGGCTTCCGCAACTATCTCAAGCACCCCTTCTTCATCCCCGCCGAGCATCTGCTGATCGACAGGGCCCAGCTTCTGACCCTCACCGCCCCCGAGATGACCGCCCTGCTGGGCGGCCTGCGCGTCCTGAATGCCAACGAAGGCCGCAGCCCCAATGGCGTCTTCACCAAGCGTCCGGAAACGCTGACCAACGACTTCTTCGTGAACCTGCTGGACATGTCCACGGAGTGGAAGCCGACCACCACTGACGCCGGCCTCTTCGAAGGCCGCGACCGTGCCAGCGGTGCTATCAAATGGACCGCCACCCGCGTCGACCTGGTCTTCGGCGCCGACGCCCGCCTCCGCGCCCTGGCCGAGGTCTACGCCTCGGCCGACGGCCAAAAGAAGTTCGTCCACGACTTCGTGGCCGCGTGGGATAAGGTGATGAACCTCGATCGCTTCGACCTGGCCTGACGCCCGCTTACGGGAGCGCAAGCCTCCCCGTGGCCAAAACCGCGGCGTGTATGGTTGGACCGGCAGTGAACGAGCAAAACCGGTCCGGCCATGCCCGCCGTTTACGTCCGCGCCCCAAAGCGCATCATTGAACTAAACCGCTGCGCGGTGGATGGGTTTTGGTTGCTAAGGGGTTCTCGCAACTGATGGGCTGATGGGATCATTGACTCCTTGTCCTTTACCAAGGAGTTTCACATGACCCCACTTCGTCAACGGATGATCGAGGATCTGCGGTTGCGTAACCGGTCTCTCGGCACCATCGAAAACTATGTGCGCGCGGTGGCGCAATTCGCCGGGCACTTCAAACGCTCGCCGGATC
>DASRRM010000180.1:0-16659 GCA_035695715.1 Tepidisphaeraceae bacterium | reverse complement strand
CGTCGTGATTCCCATGGCTTGAGTCGGACTTCCAAATGTCGCATGCCGGATCCTCCGGCCGGGCGTCATGCCCGAACCAGAGGATTTATAGGCGCGCGTGTCTTCAGCATTCGGAAAAACTTAGTCGTACTTACTTAGAGCGTTTCTCAGGTTGGTGGCGCGTTCGCGCGACCGTCATCCTACTGAGACTAACCGAAGGAAGGTCTAGCGTGTTGCGCACCCTGCGCACGCGCAGCGATTGAATTCTCTGAAGTATGCACATCTTCTGCAGGGGAGTGCGGGCCGGAGGGGCGCACGCAGTCGTCTAAGCGACCAGCGAGTCTTGTCGGCCTTGTGCATGGTTCAGAGAATTCAATCGCGCAGCAACCGACGTAACTTGTAGGCTTTATACGCACAAGCACCCGCGAGGCGTTGGCGGCGGCGTGCCCGAACACTCGTAGCGCCCGCCGAATGATGCACAACAATCCACGGCGATGGGCCATAATGCGTCGGCGCGGGCGGGATTCTCTGAACCGTGCACAGGGCCGAGTAGACTTGCTTGTCGCTTAGACGACTGCGTGCGCCCCAGCGGCCCGAACTTCCTTGCAGAAGATGTGCACACTTCAGAGAATCCCGCCCTCGCTCCGCGTAGATAACAGTAGTCCCGCCGAGCAACTCGAATGGCTCGCGAAGGACAGGAATGTCCTTCACTCGCCATTCGAAGCAGACAAGAAAGAATGTCTGCTCCACCGATTGATTGCGGCCAGTTGCAAAAATCAACCGCCACTCCCGCGGCAGCCGCCTCTTCACCTTCCGCCGGTTTTCCGATACCTTGCCCGCCATGAAGGGCATCATCCTTGCCGGCGGAGCCGGCACCCGGCTTTATCCGTTGACGCGCTGCATCAGCAAGCAGTTGTTGCCGGTTTACGATAAGCCGACCATCTATTATCCGCTCTCCTCGCTGATGCTGGCGGGGATTCGCGAGATTCTCATCATCAGCACGCCTCGCGATTTGCCGCGGATTCGCGATCTCTTCGGCGATGGCTCGCAGCTTGGCCTCAAGCTCAGCTACGTCGAGCAGGCCCAGCCCAACGGCATCGCCCAGGCGTTCGTCCTTGGGGCCCAATTCATCGGCAATTCGCCGGTGAGTCTGATCCTGGGCGATAACGTTTTCTACGGCCACGATCTGACCGATATGCTCGAGGAAGCCGCGGCGCTGAAGAAAGGCGCGTGTGTTTTTGCCTACCAAGTGAAGGACCCGGAGCGCTATGGCGTGGTCGATTTTGACGCCAGCCGCAAGGCCATTTCGATTGAGGAAAAGCCGGCGCAGCCCAAGAGCAACTGGGCGGTGACGGGGCTGTATTTTTACGATTCGCAGGTGGTGAGCATCGCGCAGAACCTCAAGCCGTCGGCGCGGGGCGAATACGAGATCACCGACGTGAACCGCGAATACCTTCGGCGGGGTGAGCTGGTCGTGCAATGCATGGGCCGTGGAATCGCCTGGCTCGACACCGGCACCTACAACTCGCTGCTGAGCAGTTCGCAATTCGTTCAGACATTGGAGGAACGGCAGGGGCTGAAAGTCGCGTGCATCGAGGAAATTGCCTTCGCGAAAAAGTTCATTGACGCCGGGCAGTTGAAGAAGCTGGCCGAGGAATGCGCCAAGAGCGAGTACGGGCAATATTTGTATCGCGTGTTGAAGGATGCGGGGCATTAGGCGCGACGGGATCGCGGAATCAGCGCGGTGGAGTGAATCGTTCCTTCACGCCGGGGTCAGCGGCCGAGCGGCGCGAATGTCACAATAACGTCGGAGCCGCGCCACCCCGGATTCCAGAGCGCAACGCAAATCCGGGCCGGCGCGGCGGCCGCGCGTGTTTCGACTATAACGCTCTTTCGCGCCGCTTGACCCGGCGTGAAGGGGTCTGCGGGAAATAGCGATGGTTTTTTAAGTCGTAGGGCGGACGTACCCGCCGCCGCACCGTCGAACCAATAGGCGCCAATCCGTATAAGTGAGGACGGTGGGCGAGTACGCCCACCCTACAGTGAATTGAATCGGAATCTCTATGCAAACCATTCTCGTCACCGGCGCTGCCGGGTTTATTGGATCGAACTTTGTCCGGATGCTCGTTGAGCGCAACGAGCCGGTGAAGCTTATTGCCTTTGACAAGCTGACCTACGCCGGGAACCTGGCGAATCTTTCCGATCTGCTTCAGAAGGCGGGGCCGGACCGGCTTGTCTTCATCAAAGGCGATATCTGCGACGCCGACATTGTCACCAAAACCTTCGACCAGCACAAAATCACCCATGTCGTTCATTTCGCCGCCGAGAGCCATGTCGATCGGAGCATTCTCGGCTCGGGGCCGTTCATTCAGACCAATGTCGTCGGCACGCAGGTCATGCTCGACGTGGCCAGGGCCAAAGGCGTCGAGCGATTCTTGCAGGTGGGCACTGACGAAGTGTATGGCACGCTGCCGGAGGATAAGCCGGAAATTAAGTTCACCGAGGAAACGCCGCTTGCGCCCAACAGCCCGTACAGCGCCAGCAAGGCGGCGGCGGATTGCCTGGCGCGGTCATATTTCCACACGTTTGGCATGCCGGTATTGATCACGCGATGCTCGAACAACTATGGGCCGTACCATTTTCCCGAGAAGCTGATTCCGCTGTTCGTGACGAATCTGATGGAAGGGAAGAAAGTGCCGCTGTATGGCGATGGGCTGAACGTGCGCGATTGGCTGTATGTGGAGGATCATTGCCAGGCGATTTGGACGGTGCTGAGTAAGGGGACGCCCGGCGAGGTTTACAACATTGGCGGGAACAACGAGATCACCAACCGCAACATCACCGAAACCATCCTCCGCCTGATGGGCAAAGACTGGGATGAAAACGTGCAATACGTAAAAGACCGCCCCGGCCACGACCGGCGTTACGCCATCGACGCGTCGAAAATGCGCCGGGAGCTCGGATGGGAGCCGAAACACCAGTTTGAAGAGGCAATCAAGACGACGATCCAGTGGTACAAGGATAACGAGAAATGGTGGCGCAGCATTAAAAGCGGCGAATATCTGAAATACTACGAAACGCAGTATGCGGGACGGTAATTTGCATTCTCCGAATCTCCGGATAGGTGACGTGGCAATCTGTTTGGTCGCAATCTCGGTTGTGATTGCGATCATCGTCATAAACTGGTTTTGGAAATTGCGGCAAGCCGGTGCAAATATTCAACGGTGGGCCGAGCAGCACAATTTCCGAATTATTGAATGCGAGCCGAGTGTCAATCGCGGGCCATTTGCGTGGGGCACGGGAAGGCGAAAGCTTGTTTATAGGATAGCTGTGGCAGCGCCGGATCAAACGATCCACCGCGGGTGGCTGAGATGGGGCGGCGCGACGGCGCAGCCGACATTGGAGGTTCGGTGGGATAATGGCACTGCGATCCGAGCCGAAGGCCACCCGGATGCGCCCGGATTTCCGGTGATCTTTTCCGAGAATCGAGGGAAGAGGGATGATCCCGATCGGCCAGAGTGACAATGACGGCACATTCGGCCCTCTTGTGCTGCTGGTGTTCACCGCACTCGTGATTGGCGGTATCTTTTGGCGGTCCAAACGCAAGAAAACGCTGCGCGATCGGTGGGCCGCGCGCCAAGGCGTTTTGCTTTTGGAATTTGAAGAACGCTCGCTTATGCGCGGTCCGTTCTGGTGGCGAACCGGCAGGGGACAGGTCGTCTATCGCATTCTCGCCCAATCCCCCGATGGCCAGACCGCCTCCGGTTGGCTGAAGCTGGGCGGGTGGCCCTTCGGACTTTTCATTGACGCAGCAGAAGTACGCTGGGACGACCAAAAGCCACAAGCGCCCGGCTTTCCGGTAATATTCCCCGGCGAACAAAATCCCGAACCCCCCGATTATTCCCGCCGAAACTGAGAACGCCGGCATTATTTCACTTTTTCGCCTGGATCGTCGCCACGCGATTGAACGTGATCACGTAGTTGTCCTCCCGGGGTTGAAAGTCCGCAGGAGCGCTTTCCCCGAAACGGGAACTCATGCGCAATGTATCGCCGTCCAACTCGTAAATTCCATGCTCGTCGGGTGTGTGCAGGCCCTTGGGAAAAACGATGTCGATACGATGAGGCGATTTGCCTTCATCAACCATATAACTTCCGACCATCGTTCGATCCTCGGGAATAGGAAAAAACTTCCCGTCCTCAAAACAGTAGGTATAGGTCATCTTGAGCAGGTCGGCTGTTTGCTCTTTCCCATGCACGATTTCATGCTCCGGCTTCCACGTTCCATTGATGAGACTTCCCGCCGATGCGGTATTCTTGCGCTCGAACATTTTCTTTCCCGCCAGATACGTTTGCAGCACTTTCGTATCCGCGATTTTTTCCGGCGGACAGGTCATCACATCCGTGTCGACCACGATAAAATCCGCGAACTTCCCCTTTTCCAATGAGCCAACCTGCTTTTCCTTGAACAGCAGCCAGGCGTTGTTAATCGTGTACATGCGGAGCATTTGCTGGCGGGTGAGGGCCTGTTCTGGATGCAGCGCGCCATCGTACCAGCGGGCGGTGCGGGTGATTGTCGTGCCCATGCCGAGAAATGGGTCGTAGGCGTTGATCGCCCGGCGGGCGCCGATTTTCTGCATGTGGTCCGAGCCGCCGCCGATCAGCGCGTCGGCGGCAAAGAGGTCGTGCAACGGCTGGAATCGCGACAGGCGTTGGTTGCCGAAATGGGCCGACAACGTCCGCGCGTCCAGATAAAGCCAGACCGGCTGCATATCAGCGCTGACACCCAGCGCGTGGAAGCGCGGGATGTCGGCGGGGTCGACGAAATTGCAATGAGTGATGCAGGGACGGGTCGCTTGCAAAGCGCCCGGCGGAAGATCCTTTTCGATTTTCTCGTAGGTGTCGAGCAAAAGATGGACGGCCCCATCGCCGACGGAATGAGCCGTGAATTGCAGGCCCGACTCGGCGGCGGTTTTGGCGATAGGCAAAAGGCGCTGCGGCGGGACGAGCAGCACGCCGCGATAGCTTGGATCGGTGATCGAATACGTTTTGCTCACGCCCCAGGGCTGAAGCATGTAGGCGCTGCCGGTGAGCATGCCGCCGTCAAGGAAGATCTTGATGCCGATGATCTGCAGCATCGGGTCATCTTTTCGCAGCGGGCTTTTGGCGATGGCGCGAATGTGCTTCTCGATGGAATCCATCGCGCCGATGGTGGCGACGTGCTCGGAGATCGCCACGCGAATGGGCAGGTCGCCGACATCGCGCATTTTTGCGTATCGCGCGATGGCGTCCGGCTCGGCCAGCCGGTCGCAGATGGTCGTCAGGCCGCTGGCGTTGTAGTCTTTGAAAAGCTCGAGGGTCCGGCGATAGCGGTCTTCTTCAGTTGGTCTTTTTTCCGGCGAGACGGATTTCACATACCGCGTGCAGCCGCGCAAAATGCCGGTCGGCTCGCCGGTTGTCGCGTCTTTCTCGGCATAGCCCGGGCCGCCGTCGGTTACCTTGAAATCCTTGTCGATCCCGCTCATTTTCAGGGCCAGCGTGCTGAGCGAGGCATCCGGGCCGGTGGCAAAAACCACGGGATTTTCCGGGGCGGCGGCATCAAGCTCGGCGCGGCTGGGATAGCGCTGCTCCTTCAATCGCGTGATGAAAACCTGCGACACTTCCACCCATTTGCCCGGCCCAACCGCCGCCGCCCGCTGCTTCACATATGTCAATACGTCGTCGATCGATTCCATTTCCGGCACCGGATGGTCGAACTCGGTCATGGCGGCCCCGGGATGCACATGCGAATCAATCAAGCCGGGAAGCACCGTTTTGCCCTGCAAATCCTGCAGGATGGTCTTCGGCCCCTTGCCGGCAAGAACCTGCTCATCGCTTCCCACGGCGATGATTTTCCCATCCTTAACCGCCATCGCCGAAACAATGGAAAATTGTGGGTCGACAGTAATGACCTTTCCATGGTAAACAATCAGATCAGCCTCGGCGGGATGTTGCCCCCAGGCGGCATGCACCGCAAATGGACAAAACGCGACGAAGATGAAAAGAAGTCCGCGGCTTGAAAGACGGTTGAAACGTTTCACCAGATTTCCTCCGGAATTGGATGCCTGACGACGGTGCAACGGCGACGGGGCGGGTGCGTATTCTAATGTATACCGGAGGCGGTGCGAGTGGGCGAGCGCCGCCAAAGTTTCAATTCACGCCCAGGAAAGAACATGCGAAGGCCGGCCAAGCCGTTCTTCGTCACCTAAAACCCGTTTCGGGTAAGGAGCCACCATGAAGTTCGTAGCATTCGCGCTGTGCGCGATGATTTGCGTCGCCATCACCGCCAGCTTCACGCGCGCCGCAGACGCGGCCAAGGAAGTGACCCTCAAGGGCAAGGCCACCTGCGCCAAGTGCGATCTGAAGAAGACCACCAAGTGCCAGGATGCCCTGGTCGTCACCGATAATGGCAAGGAAGTCGTCTACTACATCAAGATGGACGAAAAGGGCAAGGCGTTCCACAAGGACATCTGCCAGGCCGCCAAGGACAACGTCACCGTGACCGGCGTGGTCAGCGAAAAAGATGGGCAGAAGTGGATCACCGCCTCGAAGATCGAGGGCTGATTTACCGCCGATTTCTGAATAGAAAAGGCCCCCGATGATTTTCATCGGGGGTTTTTTGTTCTGTTCCGCTATTTCCGCAACGACCGGATTCTGACGCGAAGGTGCGAAGAAACGAAGGACGCGAAGACGGACGCGCGTTCGGCCTTATTCGACGTAACTCGATTTCCGACGCATCGACACATTCCTGAGCAACAGGGAGCGTGAAATTTCGTAGGGTGGGCGTACTCGCCCACCATTTTGCATAGCGCGCCAGAAACACGCGTTCGGCCTCATCGGCGCAACTCGATTTCGATACATCGGATGTCACACCCGATTCAAAAGCGCTTCGTCACCTTCGCGCCTTCGCGACTTCGCGTCAAAGTCTTCGTCAAACCGCGCCGGTCGGGAGGTTCTGTCCGGCTCATCCTGCCGTCGCCGATTTCGCCCATTCTTCGAAGCGCTTCAGCATCTCGCCGGTGACGGACGGCTGGGTTTCGTTGATGACTTCGGCGAGGATTTCGCTGGTGATCTCGCCATCTTCACCTGATGCGACGCTTCTTAAAAATGGAATGGTGGCCGAGCGGTCGCAGAGGTATTTGATGTCAGCGCCGCTGAAGCCTTCGAGCTTTTGGGCGAGGGTGTCGAGGTCGAGATTTGCCGCCAGGGGGCGCTTGGAGAGATAGATGTCGAGCATTTTTCGGCGGGCGGGAAGATCGGGCAGGGGGATGTAGACTTTTTCGTCGAAGCGGCCGGGCCGCATCATGGCCGGGTCGAGTTGCCAGGGGACGTTGGTAGCCCCCATCAGCAGGATGGGCCGGCCGGCCTTCTTGTCGAAGCCTTCCACGCCTTGCAGAATCTGCGGCACTACGCGCTGCATCACGCTCGACCCTTCATCCCGCCGGGCCGGAACCAATGCTTCAATCTCATCGATGAAGATGATGCTTCGTTTTTCCCCGGCGGCGGCGTCGAACAATTTCTTGATATTCTGCTCTGCCTCGCCAACCCATTTGCTCAGCACGTCGGCGGGGGAGATGCGGAAAAATGTCGCCTCAATTTCGCCGGCGGTGGCCTTGGCGAGCATGGTTTTGCCCGTCCCCGGCGGGCCATACATCAAAACCCCGCCCCCGGCGCGAATGCCGAATTTTTCAGCCAACTCCGGATGCTCGAACGGATAAATCATCTTCAGGCGGATGTCTTCCTTCACGTCTTCCAAGCCCGCCACGTCCGCGAAACGGATGGTCGATTTTTCCTTGACGATCCATTGCTGCGCGGAAGCTTCGCCTTCAGATTCGCTTGCCTGGGAGTTGCCGCCGCCCGATGAACCGCCTCTGGCGCGGGAGACGGTTCCGGCCCGGCGATTTTCCTTGGCCGCGGTTTCACAATCGCGCGCCAGCTCAAGGAGCCGCTCGGCCATCTGCTTGCGGCTTTCGCGGAGCTCCTCACCCATCGCCCCTTTGCTCAGGCCCGCCATGGCCCGCGCGGCTTCGAGCAGATAAATCCGCGCCGAATCCCACTGCCCGGCCCGGCGGGCGTCGAGGCCTTTCTGGCGGTAACGTTCGAAGGTTTCCCAGGAGACACTCATGACCCGAGATTGTAGCGACGGAACGGGAAAAGTGTTGGGGAATGATTGTTTTGGCGGCGGAAGTGCATCATGGACGCAATGTTGAATCGCGAAATCGCAAGCGACTTCGATGCGGCACAGCGAGAACTGCGTTTCGCAGTGATGCTAACCCGGATTATCCACCGCAAAGACGCAGAGCCCGCAGAGAAGATAATCCAATGACTTGAGTTTCCCACCTCAAAATGCGATGGTCCGCGGTGCGGACTGCACAAATCGCGCAACCTCATTTAGCGATTTCGCAATTAAGAGCATCGATTTAAGAAAGGGTTTCACCATCACCCGTTACAACATCGCAAACAGCGCCCGCACACCTTTTCCCACCAACAGCAGCGCCCCGCCGAAACATCCCAATGTCGCGGCGTACATCACGATCAGGAAGATTACCAGCCGGGGCGTCATTGACGCCGGGGGGTTGTTTCCCGGAATAAACCCGCTGCTGACATTCATCATGATCCCAATCAGAAAACAGCCACCGAACCCGATGAGCGCGAGCCCGACGATGGCGATCCAAACCGCCGGCGCAAGCCGGGCGGCGGGGCGGGGACTAGGGGTGGCATAGGAAAGCGTTTGTTCGGTCATCGATGTTCCTTTTTGCGAAGCAGGGCGGTCCATCAGCAGTACGAAAGATCCAATCCATGCAGGCGGCCGAAACGATCGAGTTCCTCATCGCTTGTGGTTGCAATGTACATTTCGCCGCTCTTGGGGAAGGCGACGGCTGCGAAGTTATTCCTCCAGAAGCCGTATTCCGGATCGTCAGGCGGAGTTCCCGCAATCGCGTGTGCGTATTGCGATTGAAGTGATTGCAATTGCGCGGGGGATATTGTCGTTTCGGCGACCGAATGCAATGTGTTGCAGGCTTGCCAGCAGGAGGAAACCAGAAGAAATCGCGAGAGCGCTTCGCTGTCGAGATACCACGGCTCCTCTCCCGGATCGCGTTGCATGACCGGCGGATCCGACTCTGTCATGTTTTTGAGCAGGATGCCATAGATCATCACGCACTGGTTCTCTTCGCCAAACACCAATCCTCCGTTCTCGATATCGAGTTCCGGCAAGGGAAGCAGGTGATTCATGCCATCCATCACCTCGCGGTGGTTGCCACAGAGGGAATAGAAACTGCGAAGCGTCCGAGGGAATTGAATCCCGAGCCGTTTTTCCGCCATGGAAATGGCGGTGTCGTCGATTCCGTGTTCGGGAAGCAAGGTTCCGAATACCATCGAAACCAATTGTTGCAGCGTATCGGCGAACGGAATCCGGGGGTTTGATCGATTCATTCCATCTCCATCCCAAACGGCGTTAAATTTTCCACGCCGCTCTTCGTCACCAGATACTGATTCTCGATCCTTATTCCGGCCTTTAGCTCGGGCGCATACAACCCCGGCTCGCAGGTGAAGACTTCGCCTTCCATGAGCGTGTCATCCCATTTGGGATTGAGATGCGGGAATTCGTGCGGCTGAAGGCCGACGCCGTGGCCGAGGTGGTGGGGAAAATCTCGGCCGGTTTTTTCGCGGTAGTAATCATTGACAGCGGCGAAAATATCCCGGCAGCGCACGCCGGGCTTGGCGAGGTTTTCCACCATCGGAAAAACACCGGTCACGATTTCAAATGCCTTGTGCTGAACATCGGTTATTTTTCGATCGACGCTGAAGGCCCGGCAATTGTCGGAGAAATAGCCGGCCACGGCAGGCCCAAGATCAAGCAGATAGAGCTCGCCGGCTTTGGCCAGGCGGTCTTTTCGCGGCGGGCCGCCTTTTTCGCCGCAGGCAAAGTCGTTGCCGAGGTAGGCCGACAGGGGTTCGCCGGCGATTTGGACCGCCGTCGCGTGCAGTTCCTCATAAACGCGAAGTTCGCTGATGCCGGGCTCGATGATTTCACGGGCGCGCTCGTACATTCCTTTCGTGCAGGCGATGGCTCTTCGCATGATCGCCAGCTCATCCGGGTCCTTGACACGCCGCAGGCGATACAGGTCCGGATCGATCGGGATCAGATCTCCGTTAAACATCAGCGGCAATTGCGAGCAGACAGTGGATGCATCGACGCACACCCGCCGGAGGCGGCGCGAGCCCAGTGCCCGGGCCAGTTCGCTGCCAATGAGCATCGGCTGCTCCTGGCGATTGGTGCACATCCAGGCGGCCTCGTAGGGAATGATGTCATCGGCCGCCGCCGCCTTGTCGGCCGACGCCGAGCGGATCAGGACCGAGCGTCCATCACTGAACAGGACAAACCCGGCGAAATGCTGCCAGAAAGGCCGGTGTCCGGTGAAGTAATAAACGTGCTGCGGGTCGCCGATCACGACGGCGTCAAGGCCGACGCCCTGGATGACATCGAGCAATCGGCGCTGACGGCTGCGGCAGTGGGTGAGTTCGAGCATGGTGGGGCCGGGGAAACGAGGAACTAGGAACGAGGAACCAGGAACTTAAATTTGGGAACAAAGAACGAAGAACCAGGAACGCCCGAACTATCGAGTGTGCGCGATTTTTCGCGAGGGTGCAAACGACTTGCTCTGGTAGAAGGGTGTGGCCGTCTTTCTTGCAGTCGGTTGCTCAATGTAGGGTGGGCGTACTCGCGCGTACTCGCCCACCAGTTGCCACCCGCGAAAGATGGTGGGCGGGTACGCCCACCCTACGGGTTGCCAAAAAAGACGGCCACACCCTGGTACAATAGCATGCTCCACTTCCTGACTCCTCGTTCCTCATTCTGCGTTCCTCGTTTCCCCGTTGCTCTTGTATTAATTTTGCGTTACCAATGATTAAAGTTCTTGCTGGGGAAAACCGCCGGCAATTTGGAAGGAAGGATCTTCATGACGCGGGTTCAAATGACACAGGCGGTGGCGGCGGATTACGCCGACGCCATGCTCGTTGCACGCCGGGCCAAAAGCGTGCTCTTTTTCTTTCTTACGCTCGTTTTGCTCCTGCAGCTCGGCGTGTTTTTTGTCGTGCGCTATGTGCCGGCGGTGAAGATTCACGCTGATTCGCAAACGCAATCGCTTTCCGAAACGACATCGACGACTTCGACGGATTCCACCTCCACTGCAACGACCAGCACGACCGCGACGGGCCGGCTGGCCAAATGGAACTGGCCCCTCACGCTTCGCTTCTGGATCAACATAGCCGACTTTGTAGGCGTGGTCCTGTCGATGGTGTTGCCGGCGGTTCTCTTTTTGATTATCGCCATCATGCTCGTTGGCCGGCTGGTTGGCGTTTCGCACGTCACCAGCGCTTTCTGCTGGTCGATTGTTTTTCTGGTCATCCTCTTTCCCTGGCAGGCCCTTTTGAGCAGCCGATCACAGGACGGTGCCGATGCCGCGATTGAAGCATCGCTGACCCGGCCGCAGATTACCTTTCCCGGCGTTTTGTACACCTATTCTGAACTGAGCCACGATTACAATTTTCCCAGCACCGACTGGAAAATGGATTGGTCCAATATCGTGTTAAAGTGGATGAGATTTGCGGGCTGGCCGGTGGTGGAGTTGATCATCCTCATGATGGTTCAGGCGCGCAGCAGCCGGGGATTGCGCTTCGCACTTGGCGAAGCCGATGTTCCGGTGGATACTGTTGTACACACGGCGTGAAAGATTGAAGCGTGTAAATGTCACGCTGTGATATCGCCTGCGGATTATTTCTGTTAAGAATCGGTTTGCGTAGAGGCGTTGCATTCGCGCAAGACGCCGGTTCTGAGGCACTCCGAAGAGCCGGGCTGCACCCGCAACCAAAGCACGCGCCCAAAGCGGCGCGGGCGATTTCCCGTATCACGGGCGTCTCGCCCGTGTCTGAATTCAAGAGGACACGGGCGAGACGCCCGTGATACGGGAAATTGGCCGGCTTCTTCGTCTGGAGGAAATCTTGTTCAAAAAACAAGAAATCGCGAGATATCCATGAAGAGCGAGCCGGGTCTCAACGCGGAGAACCCGGCTCTTCGGAGTACCTCAGAACCGGCGTTATCAACAAACGCGAACATTCAGCAGCGAAACCCTCGCAAGAAGAGAGAAAAGAGAAATGCGCGAAGAACGCGGCCATATCGCCGGGGAAATCACGATCAACGAGCCATATACCCTTTGGGGCTCCATCGGCGGAACGGTCACTGCCCTCAAAGGCTCAAAGTTCTACATGCGCGGCGCCATCTATGGCGACCTCAATGTCGGACCCGGCGGCCGGGTACACGTCCTGGGAAACATTACCGGCAATGTCACCGTCAGCCCCAAAGCCAAGCTTATCGTCGGCGGAACGGTGGGCGGGAATGTCACCAACCTCGGCGGCCGACTATACGTCGAAGCCACCGCCAAAATCCTCGGCAAAATCCGAACCCACGAAGGCGGGGAAACCAAAGTAGAGCCGGGCGCCAAGGCAACGCAGGTTTGACATTTGTCACTTGTCATTGGTCATTTGTTTGTGATCCACGTACGAGATTCCACCGCGACAATAACCAAGCACCAATGACAAATGACCAATGACGATTTCTCACTTATGAAACGTATTAAACGAATTCGTATCCAGCCCGGCCCCCAATCCCATCGGATATAGGTTGAAGCTTACGCCGTTTTGCTTGGTGGTTTCGTCAAAATAGTAGCGAAACGCCATGTAAAACGTGTCGAATTCACGCACGATTGCCGCGCTGGAATAAACATTTTTCCCCTGCGTGAAATCGAATTCCTGGTCCAGCGACAGGATGTATTTCGTCGCCAGTTGATAGTTCACGTTTATGCTGGTGATATCGGAATTCAAATCAGCCACGTACCGGTTTCCCAAAAAGTAACTCAGCTTGATATCGCGGCGAACCAATACGCCCAGCGCCATCGTCTGAACGCTGCCGCGATCGAGGTTGTAGGAAAAATCGCCCAGCAAAACGGTGTTGTCGCTGAAGCGCCACGAGGCGTCGGCGTTTACCGCGTCGCGCGGAAATGATTCCTCGGGATAAGATTGGAAATACAGCCCGCGAAATGTCGGATAGTTGTTGTATATCTTCGCCGGCTTGTTCACGAAGGCGTCCACTTCCAGATTCAGCGTGAACACATCGACGCTGCGCCAATCGCCCGGCCCGCCACGCTTGGTTTCCCAGCGCTGGTGGATGGCAAACTGACCGGCGGAAATGTCGTTGATCGCGTCAACCTCCTGGTCGTAAACAAACACATCGTTGCGCTGCACGTTCATCGCGCTGGTGAAGAAATTCATCTCCGGCTGAATCACATGGCGAAGCTGGTGAATGTCGAAAAAGTCATACTCGGCGGCCGGGTCGGTCTTCCAAATCTGCGTGCTGATGCGCGTCCCGGCACCGGCCAGAAGCCGGGCCTGGCTCCCGCCCACCGGCGAGTTGGAATACTCGGTATATCGGCCCAGGATATACGGATCGACCTTGAATGGACCCATCGCAAAGGGGTAATCGAGCTGCTCGCGCATGTCGCCGCGCCAGATCACCTGGCCCGTCAAGCCGGTATATCCCTCGGCGGGAATTCCCGGGTCGTAGCCGGGATAAAATCCCTGAACCAGCAGGCCATCGCGCGAGCGGGCAAAGTGCAAACCCTCGCCGGTGTTTTCGCTGTAGAGGGTCGCCTTGTCGTTGAACAACGCCTCGCCCTCGCGGTAATAACCGGCTTCGGGAAGGCGCTCGACTTCGAATTGTTCCTGCTGGTTTTCGCTGGTGGTGACCAGGCGGTTGGGCTGGTAGACGGCGCCGAAGGTGAACGCCTCGCTGTCCTGCTGGTGCTTGATGTACCCCATGAAATTGCGGCGATCGCCGTTCTCGAAATCGTCGCGAAACCATTGTTCCATGAAGGTGGCATCGGATACGAAGCCAAGCCGGGCCTGCACCTCCCATCCATCGGGGAAGAAATGCTGATGCTCCCACAAAACCTGTCCGCGGAGCGAGGGATTTTCATCAACGCGGACGGGCACGCGGCCCACATCGTCTGATCCCTTGTCGTAAACGAAATACGATTTGAACACGCCTTCAAAATCGGTCGGCTGCTTGGTGGTGTCGGTGACCGCGCCGCCGCCGTAGGCTGCGTTCAGGCCAAATGCCGGCCCCCGGGCGCTGAAGTAATCCAGGCGATAGACCACATCCAGATCGCGCGGCGGGACTTTGCCCATCGACTCGAACAAGCCCCACGCCGTTTCGGCAAACGTGCCAAAATCGCTGTCATGCCCGCCGCCCACCGCCCGAAGCGGGAAGCCATGCTCGGTCATCTCGCCGGCGTTGTGCGGCATGAAAAAGAAGGGAACGCCAAACGACTGGAAAGTGTCGTTATAGGCGTCATAGATAATGCGGTCGCCGATCTCCGGATCGCCGGTCGGCTCGACGCGCATATACAGTTTTTCCGAGGCGATGGCATAGCTGGGCAAGGCAAACTGGCTGTTGGTGACCTGGGCGCCTTCCATCGCGTATTCGCCGTTGGAAAGCTGCCGGATCAATTTCGCCCGGGCCACGATCGGCGTGCCGAGTTGCGGATGAATCGTGTGAATCACCGCATCGGTCAGAATAGCGCGGTCGGTGGCGAATTCGTAATAGACGCGGTCGGCGGTCAGCCGCTGCTCGGGAACGCCTTTTTTGTTGCTGAGGTAATCGATGCGCACATCGGTATCGAGATAGGCGGCGTCGATCATCTCGCGCCCCTGCTTTTTTTTCCCGCCGGTCTGCTGCAATTCCTTCAGGCTTTTCAGCGTGGTGAAAAGGACGGCATTGTCGGCGCTCATCTCGATGATTTCACCGGTCGGCCTTTGCTGAAAAAGGCGGACGTTGCCCTGCAATACGACGGCGACGTTTCCATTGTCGGCCTCCCGCGTCACGATATTGTCCGCCTCGAAGACCACCGGAATTTCCGGCGGCTTGGGCTTGGGAGCCGGGTGCGTGGTGGGCTTGATGGCCGGATGGGAAGGCGTTGGCGACGGCTGGGTCTGGGGCTTGACCGCCGTTGGAGCAATTTTCGGCAATTCCGCATCGCGCAGCTTCGCCGCCCGCTGAAATAAATCCGTCGCCGAATCGTCCCGCGCCGCCCGCTCATCGGCCATGATGCGAATGTTCCCCCCGCGCACCTGGTCGGTCACGAACAGATCGCCCCCTTCGCGCGTGATGCGGGGCTGAACGAGCTTGGCGTGGCCCATCAATGAAATCTGCACATCGTCGATTTCCAGATTGTCGGCACTTGCCGGCTTAAGCCAGATCACCGCATCGTCCGCCGACAGCGTCGCCCGATCCAGCTCAATTTTCACCGGTCCATGCAGCGTGATGACGTTGGTGTGATCATTCGTCCAGGTGGCGGCGGATTTGGCGGTGAGCGCCAGTTTTTCGCTGGGGGGTGCGGACTGTGCGTGAACAGAAATGGCGGACAGGCAAATGAGCAGGATCAGCAGAATGAAAACACGCCGAATTCCCACTCACCGGCTCCTTCCGAACTAAATGCAGGTGACAAGACGCAGAGCGCCGAATCAAGCTCTGCCAAACCGGCCGGCATTATAGATAGGCGGACAGGAGCGTCAAATTCAAGCTGCTTCGACGATCGCCCGTCCGAACCAAAGACTTTCCCGCGCCGTTTTACTTTGCTGGCAGGCTGCGGTAAGCTCGCTCGATTGCCCTCTTTCGTTTGCCGGAGAATTCAACATGGCCAGATCGGCCGGGAAAATCAGGTCCGTTGCCTTTGTCAGCCTTGGGTGCCCCAAGAACCTTGTCGACAGCGAGCGCATGCTCGGCTTGCTGGCTCAGGATGGGTTGACCATCACCAACGATGCCTCGCAGGCGGATGCCATCGTTATCAATACCTGCGGGTTTCTCGAAGCGTCCAAGGATGAATCGTTGGCGGCCATCCGCGAGGCGATCGAGCAGAAGACCAGCGGCAAATGCAAGCGCGTCGTGGTGGCGGGGTGTCTGGTCCAGCGGCATAAGACCAAGCTGCTGGCGGATGTGCCGGAGGTGGATCGGCTGGTGGGCGTATTCGACCGCGAGCATATCGTGGAAGCCGTGAACGGCAAGGAAAACCCCCGGCAGGAGCATGGGCATTTTTTGGGGAAGTATCATGATTTGTCGAAAGAGTTAGTTGCGAGTTGCGAGTTGGGAGTTGCGAGTAAAGAGACGAAGACTAGCCGGCTTCCCGTGTTTGAGGATGATCGGGCGCGGTTGCGTCTGACTCCGCGGCACTGGGCTTATTTGCGGATCAGCGAAGGGTGTAATCAGGGGTGTTCGTTTTGCACAATTCCGTCGATTCGGGGACCGATGCGGTCCAAACCGATTGAGCAGATTTTGACCGAGGCCAAAGAGCTCGCGGCCGACGGGGCGGTGGAACTGAATTTGATCGGGCAGGATACGACTTCGTATGGGACGGATATTGGATATGCGCCGGGGCTTTCGGGATTGATTCGCACATTGGACCGGGAATTAAAAGACGTGCATTGGCTTCGGCTCATGTATGCATATCCATCTTGTTTTAGCGATGAGATGATTCGCACGCTGGCGGATGCCCCGCGCTTTGTGCCGTACATTGATATGCCGTTGCAGCA
>DASRRM010000179.1:0-14975 GCA_035695715.1 Tepidisphaeraceae bacterium | reverse complement strand
TGTACCGACTGCTGTCATGGAACCCGTGGATGGACGTACTGCTAAGGATGTCCGAAGCGATGCGTCTGCCGATGCGTTGTTAGCGAGAGAAACCCTGATGTCGGGGTAGGGACGCCCCGATTCGCCGCGGCACCGAGTCTTGGGAGCATCAATCGAACCACCACAAGTCGGAAACAGAGCGACCGGCCGAGACAACAATCGCCGGGACGCTTGCGGTACGTCCCGATCGGCGGAAAATAACGCAGCAAGATTGCGAAAAAACTTCGCTTGTTTAAGGACTAGCCGCTCGGAACAACATCACCAATTTCGTCACGAATCCCGCCACAGTGACCGACCCCTATGACTACAACCGCGACGGGATCGTCAACGAGGATGACGAATTGTTGGCGCGAAATCATGAAACCAACTTCTTGACCGGCCTTCAGATCATTACCGCGCCGCAAATGGAGATGGCGCCTGCATTCCTCCCGGCGTCGTCGGAAATAAGCGCGACCGACGCGCAAAGTTCGGCGGTTTCGTCACCTGCGGCGTTGCCGTTAACATCGACTTCGTCCGAGAAGGAACTGGCTGGACACACGCCCATCGCACCGCTTGTGCTGAATGTACCGGTAATTCCGGCCAGGAAGCTGACCGCCGCTCCGCTGGTCATTGTGAGTCAACTGCCAGTCGCCCGCCCGAAACCGGTAAGTCCGACAAGTGCGCCGGACGAAAAGATTCTTGCCAACGGCTTGAATTCCCAGTATATTTCCAAGCCAGTCATCCTGATTACTTCAAAGACCAGTGGCGGGGATCCAAAGCGGAGAAATGCATGAACAGGTTTCAAGCAGTGTTCATTGCTGCGGTGCTGGGATCGTGCGGTGGCGTTTTTGCCACGCCCATCGTCAACGTCGGCGCCGTCACGATTAATCAGGCGGCAAACCAGTCCAGCGTTCTTACTGTCACCGACACAAGTGGTGATTCGGTGGAGGGGCTGAATTTCGAAGTGCAGATTACCGGCACATCAAGCCCTCTGCCAATCATTTCCAGCGTTGATATTGTCACCAACAGCGTTTTCGCCGGACATACCAACGGGCAGCAAGGCTCAGGAGCCATCACGCCGCAGCTTTATGATGCGCAAGTCACCACATCCTCAGGTGTGGTTACCCTTCCCACAACTGGAACGATCGCAACTATTGTCTTTGATGCCAGTTCGGCGCCAGTCGGCACCTATAACCTGCTTCTTACCGGCACGTTGAACGGGAATACCCACTACAGCGGCACATCGGGGCAGGTTACGACGACCATTGCCAACGGGACGCTCGTTGTCACGCCTGAACCAGGAGCGGCTGGGATTTTGTTGCTTGGGGCCGGAGCGTTTTTGGGACGTCGGCGGCGGGCACGCAACTAACGCCAAGATAACTTCGCCATCGTGACACGCCTCTTCTGTTAATCCGGTTTGGCGCATCTCGTTCGAAGCTTCCACGGCGTATCGAGGCTATGAAGGGGCGGCAATTGTTCGCACTTGACTCTTTATTGAATTTATGCTTTTCTTAACGCCATGGGGAAGCAAGTCTTGGAGACATTTCCCACCGCCGAGGCGGGGGATTGGTTTCTTCTACATACGAAGAGCCGACAGGAAAAGAAGCTGGCCGAAGATTTGGCCCGCATCGAGGTTGCACACTTTCTTCCGCTGGTCGAAGAGATTCGGTTTTACGGCAAGCGCAAGTTCACCGTGGAAGAACCATTGTTTCCGGGTTATGTATTCGTCCGCGGCACCCGGGAGCAGGCATTTCTGGCCGATCGGACCAAGCGGGTCGCCCGGATTCTTGATGTGAAGGATCAGGACAAGATTGAGTGGGAATTGCGCAATTTGGCGACGGCCTTAAGCCAGTCGGTTCCTCTTCAGCCATATCCCTATCTGCAAAAGGGAGTTAAAGTTGAGATCAAGTCGGGGCCCATGCGCGGTTTGCAGGGACTGATCGATGACCGCAAGGGTCCGCATCGCCTTATCTTGGCCGTTGAAATGCTCGGACGAGCCGTCAGCCTCGAGGTTCACGGCGCCATGCTCCAAGTGGTAGACTAATTCCAGAGATACGCGTCGCGGCAGGATGCGGGCTGTGGCTTTGAATCTGCAATTGAGAGAGAAGCGGGCTCATAAGCACTGGGAATTGGGGCGTCCACTAGAACATTTCCGAAATCGGCTTCCTCTGTGCCGCCCATCTTAAAGCACGCCAAAATGAAAACGACTACGAGCGGAACAATTAACACCGGAAGAAGAACGATTATGACTGGGGTGAGAAGGATCCAAGCGGGTTTACACCCTACCCAATTTGGAAGCCTTGCCTGCGACCTGGGAAGCGTTTCTTGAGAGACAGAGGATGCACTGAAAAAAACACCCATAATGTAAAACTTATCGGCTGAAATACGGCAACAACTGTACCACGCGAATTGAACGGCTTCAAATTGCAAACTGGGCTGGGTTTATCGGGTTCGGAACTCCGAAAATCGTCAATTTGACGTCGGAACAGCGACAAAAAGGACACGGTGATCAAACCTCTCATGGCTTGTCTCATGAGTAGCTTCAAATCCCATCACCCCTTAGAATCCCCCCATGGCTGATGGCGGGTCATGGACGGTCCGGCGGATTCTGGAGTGGACAACCGGCTATTTCACCCGCAAAGATGTGTTTCAGCCCCGCCTCTCCGCCGAGCATTTACTTGCTCACATCCTCAAATACCCGCGAATCAAGCTGTATACTGACTATGACCGCGTAATGAATGACGCCGAGCTGGCGGCGTATCGGGCGCTGGTCACCCGGGCGGTGGAGGATGAGCCGATTGCTTATCTCACTGGCCGAAAGCCATTTTTCAACCTGGAATTTGAAGTCACGCGCGACGTGCTGATTCCCCGGCCCGATACCGAAACGCTGGTGGAAAACGTGTTGCAGTTCTTTCGGCATCAGCCAGGCATGGAATCGCCGCGCGTGCTCGACTTGTGCACGGGCAGCGGGTGCATAGCCGCCGCCATCGCGCACCATCATAAAAGCGCGAGCGTAGTGGCGACGGAAATCAGCCCCGCCGCCGCGGCGGTGGCCCGGCGAAATTTTGAGCGGCTCGGATTGGCCGGGCGGATTTCGCTTCACGAAGGCGATCTGTTTGAGCCGTTAACCCGGCTTATCGATTTGCTGCCGTTTGATGTGATTGTTTCCAATCCGCCGTATATTCCCTCCGCGGCCATCGCGAAACTGGATAAGAGTGTGAAGGATTTTGAGCCCGTGATTGCCCTGGACGGCGGCGTGGACGGATTGGAATTTCACCGGCGCATTCTGATGGAATCGCCGGCGCGATTAGTCGCCGGGGGGCGGGTTTTTCTGGAAATCCAGTTCGATCAGGGCGAAGCGGCGAGCGCACTTGCGCGAAATATTCCTGCCTTTGACGAGGTGCGCGTCCTGAAGGATGCCGGGGGCCGGGAGCGGGTATTGACGGCAAAAAAGGCAGCGACCTGAGCCTGCATCGGCCGCGGCAACGGACTCATGCGGCGTCGCGTTCGATCTTGCCTCGAGCCTCTTGCTCACTGGATGCCGGGGATTCGCGAAGATCTTCGCGCGACTTGTGCTGGCCGGCCTCCAATAAATGCGTCTCCGCCGGCTCCCTTCTTAATCCTCGCACATCCTGTAACAATTCCTTGCGCAATACATATCGCGCGACGGTTGCCACCCCGAACGCCAGTGCGAACATTTCCGGCGGATTGACCCGCGCCCGCCGCTGCAGCCACCATGCCGCCGCGGCACAGGCGCACCATTCGCAAAGCGATACAATCCAGAAATCTCGCCACGGCCGGCGCGATATCAGAAAATCCTTCTGCGTCCGCACATATCTAAAATGAAACACCGCCGTCGCCGCGATCGTCAGCCCGTACGCGATCGATGGCCCGGCCACCCAGCTCATGCCGCGCGCCATCAATGTCATGTACGTCCCAAACGCCGCGAGCCAGCCGCACGCCACGACGATCAGGAACTTCAACATTGGCGAGCCGCGCGGAAAGTAAAAGTCATATAGCCGGCTCAGATGCTCGAGATACTTGAACTGCTGGGCGGCGGTCAGCTTTGACTCGCCCAGCTCGCGGGTGGAAAAATGGATCGGCACCTCGCGAACGTTCTTCGCCCGGCATTTGCACATCAATTCCAACGCCACCTTGTATCCCAATGGCGTCAGTCGCTCTGCATGCTCATATGTTTCCCGCTTCAATGCGAAAAACCCGGACATCGGGTCGTGGGTATTGCCGGAAAACGGCCGGGCAAGGAACGTGGCAATCCGCGAATTCAAATGCCGTACCAGGCTCCAAGAGCCATGCATGCTCCCCCCGGGCGCATAGCGCGAGCCGAGCACAAATTCCGCTTCCCCGCTCTCAAGCGGCGCCAGCAACTCCGGCAATTTCTCCGGCGGGTGCTGCAAGTCCGCATCCATCACCGCCAGATATTCCCCCCGCGCCATCGCCATACCTTCCAACACCGCCCCGCTCAACCCATCCTTCGGCTCCATTCGCACGTGCAGCCGCAATGGAAACCGCCCCGCCAGTTCCGCGCAAACCTGCGGCGTGGCGTCATGGCTGTTGTCGTCAACAACAATGATCTCAAAGTCGCGCCCGGCCAGCGCAGCGGCAATACGCGGAATCACCCGTGGAAGATTATCGGCTTCGTTAAGAGTGGGGAGAATGATGCTGATTTGAGGCGAATCCACGAAGCATTCATCGAACCTTCTGCTGTCGTGGATCAAGTCTCTTTAATGTTCCCGCGGCTGGCCCCATAAAAACCGGCTGGCATGCTCTGTCGCGACGTTCCCGCAACCCTGCCCTCCGCTGAGGTCTACCCCGGATTACAGTTCGGCGGGCAGTGCCCGCCCTACGTAAACCAGCTATCTTTTGGGTTGTGGGCACCCCACATTGAAGAATACCTCAGGATGACGGTTGCGCGAACGCGCCACCAACCTGAGAAACGCTCTAATACTCCCCGATTTCGCTCACTTGGCGGCGGCGTTGTTGGCGGCGTTGGCGAGATGAGCGGCAAGAGCCGTCTTCAACTTTGACTGCGCATCCTGCACCTGCGGATCAGTCGCTGCGGCCACGCGCTCGATCTCCACCACACGCCGGCTGGCATCCAGTACCTGCGTAGCGGCGGCCAAAATCTGATCCGACGTGGAGTTCTCGTTGGCGTGGACGCTGGCGGAATTTTCCTGTGCCGCCTTCTTGGCCGCCACGGCGGCCTGATATTCCGGGTCGGTTTTCAGCAACTGCTGCCGCAATGCATCCATCGCGGTATTTACATCTTCATTTGCCTGAATTAATTCCGGATCGGGCGGCGGCGGTGGCGTCGCCACCACTGGCGCGGGGGTCGGCTTCGGATCGGGCGGTGCCGGCGCATCGTTAAACAATGGCTGGCCATTGTTGCCATTGGCATTCGGATTGTTCTGCGGCATCGCGTTCGGATTGCCGTTCGAGGTGCCAATCCCACTGCCGGGATAATACACTCCCGCCGTCGGCTGCCCGTAATAGGGGTTGCCATACGGATAGCCATAGCCGTATGGGTTCTGGTTCTGGTTTTCGTGGTGCCGATCGTCATGGCGCGAAGAACCAGACCCATTGCCGCTGTTCGAGTTCCTGTCGTTGTGCCTGTTGTTATGGTTATTGTTAGTCGAATTGGGATCGGACTGAGACTGCTGGTTCGATGGCCGCGGCGCGGGCTGCGCCGGCTGAGCCGGGGGCTGTCTCCAGGAAGGCGGAATCGGCGGTGCAGTCGGCTGCGGACGATTCCCCGCCACAGTGACGCTCACGCCGCCAAAGCTCACCACCCCAAGCGCTGCCAGCAAAAGATGACCGGATTTCATAGCAAACCTCCGAACACTATTCAGGTCGGACGTCGGGCGGCATGCAGAACGCCGCTCAGGAAATGCACATTCTGCCTCTCCAATACTACCTGTCTGACGCAAATACTGTTGTCAGGTTAGCGAGGCTTTTCCATTCGGGCAAGATTTTTATTTCAGGTTCGCGACGATTGAATCGGCCTTTCTCTCATCCCATTTCCGCCGATCCTGCGGTACAACTGCACTTCGGAAACAACCCGGGATGAAGGAGTAAGATCCCATGACACTCAAAATCGAAGAGCCCGCCCTTTCCCCCGCCGATGCGGCCAAAGGCGAGCAGTTTTCGGCACCGAGCCATATCACCAACGCCACCGTCCGCCGCTGGGTCAGCAAATGCATCGCACTTTGCGCGCCGGATAACGTCTACTGGTGCGACGGCAGCGAAAACCAGAAGCGCGAGCTGCTCGATCGCGGCGTGCACGAAGGTACCCTTATCCGCCTCAACCAGGAAAAGCTGCCCGGCTGCTATCTTCACCGCTCCAGCCCCAACGACGTCGCCCGCACCGAGCAACTCACCTTCATCTGCACCCCCAGCGAAGACATGGTTGGCCCCACCAACAACTGGCTCGAGGTCAAAGCCGCCTATGCCAAGCTTCGGCCGCTCTTCGACGGCTGCATGCGCGGGCGAACCATGTATGTCGTCCCCTTTGTCATGGGACCGGTCGGCTCGCCGCTGGCAAAAGTCGGCGTGCAGATCACCGATTCCCTCTACGTCGCGGTCTCCATGGGAATCATGACCCGCATGGGCGATGTCGCCTGGCGTCAGCTCGGCGACAGCGATGAATGGACGCGCTGCCTGCATTCCATCGGCGATGTCAATCCCCTCCGCCGCTATATTTGCCATTTCCCCCTCGATAACACCATCTGGAGCTTCGGCAGCGGCTACGGCGGCAACGCCCTCCTCGGCAAAAAATCCCTTGCCCTTCGCATCGCCAGCTTCCTCGGCTGGCAACAAGGCTGGATGGCCGAGCACATGCTCCTCCTGGGCGCAACCAATCCCCAGGGCGAGAAGACCTACGTCGCCGCCGCGTTTCCCAGCGCCAGCGGCAAGACCAACTTCGCCATGATGACGCCCCCGGAAAAGTACCGCAAAGACGGCTGGAAAATCACCACCGTCGGCGACGACATCGTCTGGATGTGGGTCGATGAGGCAACCGGCCGCCTCCGCGCCGTCAATCCCGAGGCCGGGTACTTCGGCGTCCTGCCCGGCACCAACTGGGAGACCAATCCCATCGCCATGCAGTGCATGAACCGCGACGCCATCTATACCAACGTCGCCCTGCTTCCCGACGGCGACGTCTGGTGGGAAGGCAAAACCCCTGAGATTCCCGCCGAAGCCATCGACTGGACCGGCCAACCCTGGAACGCGCAGATCGCCACGTCAACCCAGCGCAAAGCCGCCCATCCCAACAGCCGCTTCACCGCCCCCATGCACAACAACCCCGTACTCGATCCCGCCGCCAACGACCCGCATGGCGTGCCCGTCAGCGCCATCATCTTCGGCGGACGCCGAACCCACACCATCCCCCTGGTTTTTCAGGCCTTCAACTGGACGCATGGCGTCTACATCGGCGCAACCCTCAGTTCAGAAACCACCGCCGCCGCCACCGGCCAGGTCGGCATCGTCCGCCGCGATCCGATGGCCATGCTCCCCTTCATCGGCTACAACATCCGCGACTACCTGGTGCATTGGTTCCGCATGCGCAAGCGCCTGCGCGACTGTCCCCGAATCTTCCACGTCAACTGGTTCCGCAAGGACGAGCAGGGCAAGTTCCTCTGGCCCGGCTTCGGCGAGAACATGCGCGTCCTCGAATGGATCATCAACCGCTGCCACGGCCGCGCCTACGCCGCCGAAACCACCCTCGGCTGGATGCCCCGAGCCGAGGACATCAACCTCGAAGGCCTCTCCCTCACCCACGCCCAGTTGGCCAAGATCCAAACGGTGGACAACGATTCGGTGAAGACCGAAATTCTCAACCAGGAAGAGCTCTTCCTAAAACTGGCCGGCGACCTGCCCAAGGAGATGGTTTTCCAGCGCGAGCTATTGATCAGCCGCTTGTAAGGCAAGGGAGCTTTTCCCTCGCCCGCGCATCATTGCGCCCCATTTCGCGCCCCAAAATGGTGCGCACCATGACCCATGTCTCAACATGTCCCATTTTTTTGATTTTTCACTCCAAAATGGGACATCGTGGTTCTTTTTATCCCGTATAACTCATTTTAATAAAATGACTTAAGGAAGAATTGGTCAGCTAGGTGCGGCTGAGTCCGGCGAGACATTTGGGACTTTTTCGGGACAAAAATGTCCCATCCATGTCCCATCCGAGTTTTGGATCTCCCAACCAAGGCGCCGCCGGTCCGCTTGCGTCAGCAGGACATCCCCGGCGACCTGTGACTTCTAAGGCATGCAGGGTGTCACTCTTGTGTGTGGCGACTCTTGCTCCCTCTCCCCTGTACGCCCTTAGCATCCATGATTCTCGCTCGCAATTGTTCATCGTTCGTCGCGACCTGGTAAGATCCTATCGAACATAAGCCCCAGTGGAAATCCATGGCATACAAAATACTTCTTCTGGCGATCCTCGTCCTCGTTTCCTCCGCGCACGCGGCGGATGATGTCACCATTCCCAAGGGCGTCAATTACAAGAAAACCACCGACGCCATCAACGATCAGGCCATCCAGAAAATCCGCCAGGTTTTCTCTGCCAAGGCGGCCGACAAGGACGTGCTGGCGTTCTTCGAGGAGAAAGTCCTTATTTGCGGGCCGGGCCTCTGGCGGGAGATCAAGGACGAACCGGCCATCGCCAAACTCACCCTCGGCCAGGTGACCCTCCAGCTTCCCGTGCACGACGCCAATGGCAAAGTCATTCGCACCGACCAACTGGAAGGCCGCCTGTTTCAATCCGATGAAAATGTCCTGGCATTCTGGAAAGTATTCGCGCAGAAGATGGATTTCACCGACTACAAGATCCGCAAACTCACCGCGGCGGAGTTGGAAATCTACTGGGCGATGATATCGTTCGATATTGCCGAGCCGGTTTTCATGGTCGAGAACAAGAATCACAAAAACCTCGTCCAATTTACCTCGCCGGAAAAGATGCGGGTGATGTGGATCGACGATTACCAGCACGTGTCGATGGACAAGCCGGCGAAGGCGAAGGAGCCGGAACCGGGAAAATGAATCAATACGCTCAATGAAATCGACCACGCTCCACATCAGGTCCTCTTCGCCTTGGGAAAAAATGTTCCGATGCTGATTGATAAAAAATGGGACCGGTCCCGCCCATTCTAACTCGGTTCTCGGTTCAGTGGCAGAGGACGGCACGCTTGCGTGCCGTTCCGTACGATATATTGGGGGGATCGGCAATCCCGGAAAACAAATGAACAAGGCGAACCTGACGGAAATCCAGGAAAAATTACTTGACCGTTACAATCAAATCGGCGGCTGCGTCGACTTTGTCGCATTCGACATCGCCGATGGAATCGAGCAGGCTGAGATTCACCGTCAGGCTGCCGTCGCGGCATTGGAGAGCATTGGCGCGCGGTGGAAAAATTATGCCTTGCTCGCATCAGCGCAGCGCAATATCCCGATCGAAAAGTTCTTCGTTTTCAAGATCGACGGTGAAAAAGCGGCGTCATTGGTTGGGAAAAGAATTTCCCCGGCGGAGTTTCTTGGCCCTCGGTGCGACTGGGAAACCGGCACGCTTCGACAGGCCGACGCTTTGGCGGAGGGATATGCCTACGCCTTTTGCGATCCCCCCTACGGACTTTCCGATATGCAAGTCCCTCGAAGGCTTGAGACTTCGGAAGTATCTGACCTGTTCGAGTCGATCAACCGGGAGCTTCTCGGCGGTATCACATCGCAGTCGATCATTTATCAGTGGCCGGTCGATTGGTCGAACTATTTTGACGCGGGCCAGGAGTGGTGGGGTTCGTTCCTGTGGACATTTGCAAATCCAGGCTTCGGCCGTTTGATTGTGCTCGCGGCATCGTCGACGGACTGAAATCCGAAAGGCACGAGGTTCCTGACCGGACCTGGCCCCGGGATCATCGTGTTGCAATTCAACCGGCAAAGCGCGAAGCTTTGTTTCCGTATTTCGATGGAGTGACGCAACGCCATGAGCCAAAGCGATCCCAACTTTCCGCCGATGCCGCCCTCTCGGCCGGGCTGGTATCCGCCGCAGACGCCCCCTGCCGCGGCGGCGCCGGTTCGGGCGCTGTCGATGCCTTATCAGCAGCGGCCGGGGATTTTGACGGCCGTCGGCGTCATCAGCATTATCGTGGCGTGCCTGGGATGCATCACGGGACTGATAGGCGGCTGCGCCTCGGGTGAATTCTACATGATGGCGAAGATGTCGCGCGCCGCCAGCAGCGGCAGCTCGACATCTTCCTTCGGGATTGCCCCGGCCACTCCGCCGGCAACGCCAGCAACAAATCCGGCTGCCAATTCAGGGACGACAGCGCAGCCCGCGCCGCCGGGAGCGCTCACCGCGACCGAGATTTCCGGCGCGGTGCAGCGGGCGCAGAGCGCCACGGGCAACAAGCTCAACTCCGCTCAATTGAGCGCGCTGACCACGGCGTTGCAGGATCCAAATCAGACACTCATCACGCCGGGCACGGCGTGGTCGCCGGTGCGAATGGCCAGCGTGAATCCCGACGGCAGTGCCTTTGTGTATCTCAGTGGCGGCTACGTGGGGCTTAGTCCGCAAGGTCAGGTGACGCTCAATTCCAGCACCAATCCGTTGCCGAAATTCAATGTCAGCGGCGTTACCTGCGCGCTATGCGCGGCCGAATCGCTCCTGAGCGTCGGATTGGCAGTTCTCCTGCTCATCGCGGCGATCCTCGTGATGCGCAATTCCCCCACCGGACGGCGGCTTCACCTGATTTATGCGATCCTGAAAATTCCGCTGGCGATCGCCGGGGCATTTGCGCTGGGCTCGCTTCTGTCGCAATTTTACGGATCGATTGGCGCCGCCATGCCCGGCGCTGGAGGCACAACCCTGCAGGCCGTGGGCGCAGCGGCAGGCGCGATCATCAGCGGCCTGGGGTTGATCTACCCCATTGCACTGCTCATAGCGCTCAACACGCCGGGCGTGCGGGCATTCTACGCTTCGGTCAGATGAACCTGTTTGGCAACGGCGTAAATGGTGGTCGTCAAATCGCCGGCACTGAGATGGCTCACGCGCTCTTTTTCAAGCTATCCGGAATCTTGCCGCGCAATGGGACGATCATCTCGAAAAGCTTGTCGGCATCGGAGGGTAATGGCCTGACCAGATACACCGTGCCGTCGGATTCATCGTGCTTGGTTCCTTCAACGATGAACACGCGATCGAGGCTCAGCTTGTCGCCGATTTTCATTCCGGCGGTGGGAAGTTGCGAAACCAAAACGTGAATCCGCTCCTTGCTCGCGGGGAAAACCTTGATTCCCTCCTTGTCCTTGCCCGGCCTGGACATGTCGAAGGTGATCAAATCAAAGCCAACCATCATGTGAGTTGAATCGATGATCTTCTCGATGGTAATGCGCGGCAATGTGCCCTTGGATCCCTCGGTGAGGGGGCCTTTGAGCATGAAGCCGTTGCGGGTTGCGTCGAGCAATTCAGCGCGCCACGCCAGGGCCTTGGTCAGCGATTCGGTATAGCGCTTCTGGTCCTTTTCCGCGTTGAAAACGTTGTGCCGGTCCTGGGAAAGCTCCTGGCTGTTGGCGACGGCGTCGTGCTCCATCTTGTCGATCGCCATGCGCAATTTGTTGAATCGGCTGCTTGCCTCGAGTCGCTCCTCGGGCGTCCCACTCTTGCGCGCCGTTTCCAGGTCGGCCTCGGCCTTGGTCCTGTTGGCGGCAGTTTGCACATACACCGGCGATTTTCGCGTCTTATCGAGTGCGGCCTTTTCGTCGTTTTCCGAATCGAGCTTTCCCTGGCGCATGGCATGATCGGCTTCGTTGATCTTCACGATGAGCCGTTCGCTTTCGCCGTTAAGCGATTCGCGAATGCGCGGGGCGGTGCCCTTGAGATATGGGGTCAGCTCCCATTCGTGGCCGTTAAACGGGTCGATGTCAGAGTCCGCCGGAGAACCGGCCGGTGGATCTTCCTCGGGGGGCAGTTTCCCGAAACCCCCGGCGA
The DNA here is from genome assembly GCA_035695715.1 of Tepidisphaeraceae bacterium. Taxonomy (GTDB): domain Bacteria; phylum Planctomycetota; class Phycisphaerae; order Tepidisphaerales; family Tepidisphaeraceae; genus RYN-428. The sequence continues at coordinate 2,965 of DASRRM010000179.1, read as the reverse complement.
GAAATTTCTGCAGCCGGCTTACCGGAATCGCGAAGTTGATCCCCGCGCCGGGCAGCCCCGCCTGCACGATTCCGATCACTTTCCCATCGCCGTCGATGACCGGTCCGCCGGAGTTTCCGGGATTTAAAACCGCATCAAGCTGGATGATGTCCAGCTCCCCCGCTTTTTTCCGCAGCGAGGTAACGTGGCCCGTGCTGACGCTGATGGATGGATAATCGGTCTTGCTCGCGGCCAGCGCCGCGCCGAACGGATAGCCGAACGCCGTCAGGTCCATCGTGTCGAAGAGCGTTTTGATGTCGCCCAGGGCCAGCGGCTTAAGGGCCGGCGGATTCTCGATCTGAATCAGGGCCAGGTCCATGTCTTCATCGGATTTCAGCACGCGGGCATGGGTGATGCGCTGATCGGTTTCACCCGGCGAGAGAATGACATTGAACTTCCCTTTGTGGCCGTGAACGACGTGGGCATTGGTGACGAAAATGCCCTTGGCATCGATGCAAAATGCGGTGCCAAAGCCCCGGCCCTGCTTGCCCATGTCGATCTCGACCAGCGCGGTAACGCGTTTGATCTGCTCGACATTCTCGCGCGACAGCGCCATCGCTGCCGACGAGCACGCCAGCAGGACTGCAAGCATCCATCCCGGCTTAAAAATGAGTTGCATGGAAAAGACCTTTCCCGGAACGCCGAAGGGAGCGCGAACCACCCTTGTATTATGTTACCCGCAACGGCAGGTTCGGTTCAATCGTCGGGCGATTGGGCACCGTCCGCTAAAACCGCTCAGTTTATAGCGTTTCTCAGGTTGGTGGCGCATTCGCGTGACCGTCATCCTGAGGTACTCCGAAGGATCTAGCCGGTGCGCGAAGGCGAGCAAGATCCTTCGGAGTACCTCAGGATGACCATTGCCCGCTCGATCACCTGAAAAACGCTCTAAGTATTCATTGGGCCTTTTCATATTCGGCGATCGCCGCTGGAAGCGCATCGATGACATCATGCGCCAGCACGCAGCGTGTCCCCAATTTTTGCCCGGCGATTTCGCCGGCGCGGCCGTGGATCCAGACCGCGGCGCAGGCGGCGTCGAAATGGTCCATTTTTTCGGCCAGGAATGTGCCGACGATGCCGCTGAGCACGTCGCCGGTGCCGGCCTTGGAAAGGCTGCTGTCGCCGGTGGTGTTGATGTAGACGCGAACGCCGTCGGTGATGACGGTGCCTTTGCCTTTCAGGACGATCACTTGTTGAAATGTTTTGGCGGCTTCGATGGCGATGGAGATTCGGCCCTCCTCGTCCTTTGGCACTTCAGTTCGCCCGAAGAGCTTTCCCAGCCGGGCCATTTCACCGGGGTGGGGCGTGAGCACGGCACTGGCCTTCACATACGCCGGCCATTTTTTCCCGGCCGCCAGGATATTCAGCGCGTCGGCGTCGATGACCATCGCCTTTTCGAGCCGAACCAACCGCTCGACGCGATCCTCGGCGTTGGGGGAGCGTCCCAGGCCGGGACCGACGACAACGGCGTCGGCTTTCTCCGCCGCCTCCAGCAGTTTTGCCTTTCCTGTTCCCTTGGGCAATGCCAGCCCGATCAACTCGGGTGTGATGGCAAGTGCCGCGGCGAGAATCCGCTGCGGCACGGCAATCTGCACCAGCCCCGCCCCGGCGCGCAAAGCCGACTTCCCCGCCAGCGCGGGCGCGCCGATCATCTCGTCATTTCCGCCTACGATCAGCACGCGGCCGAACATGCCTTTGTTGCCGTCGGCCGGGCGCGAGGGAAGCGGCGGAAGTTGGGTGATTCGCTCCATGCGGCCTATTTTCCCCGGGAAAAGGAAACCAGATAATCGTCCTCGAAAACGCCTTCCACATACCCGATTACGCCGTAGTTGGCGACGGTTTCAGTGTGCGTGTGGCCGAAGGTGTCGCGATGGGTTTCCTGATGGGTCCCGTTTGAGCCCTTCAGGATCCAATGGTAGGTCCTGGTTTTGCCGGATTTTGACATCAGCGTGAACGGCTTGCGCGCCGACTTGCACGCTTCGGTAAAAGTCATTCCTTCCGTCAGGCCGTGGCCGGCAATGGCGGTCTTGATTCCCTCCAGAAACTCTTCCTGGGTCTTTGGCGGATTGGCTTCCTTCTCAATACGGCGCTTCGGGGCGGCGCTGAGGCGGGTCAGCATCGTCACATATCGTTTGGCGGCGTCGTAGGTCGCGTCCTTCGCCAGGGCCGCATCGCGAAGCGTCTGCTCCTGGATCACCGCTGGTGCATCAGGATTTCCCTTGTCAGCCTCGGCCTTGGCGCGATTGCGAACGGCAACATAGGACGGCTCACGATCCAGCGTGACCTGAACGGCGACTTCGGCCTTATTCATCGATTCTTTCGCCGACGTGAGTGCGGCTTGCAACAGTTCCTGCGGCGTCAGTGGCTCCGCCGGGGCAGCCGTCCGCGCCGGTGAGTCCGGCGGGGCCGCCTCCACGTGGGGAGGAACGGCATTCTGATTCGCAGGCTGCTGCGGTTGAGGCTGGGGCTGCGGCTTCGGCTGCACCTCCGGCGAACGCGCCGGCTTTGCGGGCTTGGGGGCCGGGGTTTCCTTTGGCGGCACGTAGTCATCATCAAAGATTGACCCGCCATATGCGGACGCACAACACAAAACGACGATGAGCGAAACAACACGCCAAATCATGACAAACCCCTGAGAGGTTGGAGTCAGGCTTTCCGCGCCCACCCCGGGCTGCGAGATACGATGGATGATAACCGCGCTAATGAGCCTGCTCAATAGTCGTCGCGCTCTTGGGGCAAGCCTCACCGGCGATTGGCGCCTGTCGCATCAAACTTCCGCCCCTATTCCCGGGTGCACGCCCGTCTCTGCGCTTCACCTGGCGGCTTGGAACGCCTTGGCACGATTGCGGCCCACGGCGGAGCCGCGAGGACGCTGCTCGTGAAACGTGTCGGCCCGGCCATCCTGGCTCAAGTATGCTGCGCGAACCTG
>DASRRM010000178.1:0-17336 GCA_035695715.1 Tepidisphaeraceae bacterium | reverse complement strand
CGGATTCGACCCGGCCGGTGAAGTCTTTTTCCGGATAGGCATCGATGGAGATCTTCACCGGCTGCCCCGGACGCAGGCGATCGAGCTGGGTTTCCTTGAAGTTGGCGACCACCCAGAAATCCTGCGGCACAATGCCAAATAGATTCTGCCCGGTTTGCACATAGCTGCCCGGTTCCACATTTTTCTTGGTAATCCGGCCGTCTTCCGGCGCATGCAACGAGCAGTAGGTCAGATCGACCTCCGCCCGATGCACATCGGCCTGCGCCTTGACCAGATCGCCGGCAGCGCCTTCGACGGCGGCCTGGGCGGTGGTGATCTGCGCCTCTGCGGCGGCAAGCTTGGCACGCGCCTGAACCACCTGGGCCTCGGTGCTGCGCCAGGTTGCGGTGGCATTGTCGAGCTGCTGCTTGGAAATCGCGCCGTTGTGAGTTGATGCCTCGACGTAACGGTCATGATCCGACTCGGCCATCTGGGCATTGGCGTCGGCCACCGCGATTTCAGCCTTGGTTTCATCGCGCGATGCCTTGGCGGAATCGACTTTGGCCTGCGCTTCCTTCAGCCGGCCGGCGACGGCGGATTCGCTGCCGCGGGCTTGCTCGAGCGCGACCTGGTAACTGGTGTCATCGAGTTCGACGAGCAGATCGCCTTTATGAACCAGGGCGTTATCGGACACATGCACCGACTTCACGCGGGCGCTGATCTGCGGGCTGATGGTAATCACCCGGCCTTCGACGGTCGCATCATCGGTGGATTCGTATTGCTGGGCATGGAGCCAGTACAAAATGCCGGCGGTTGCGCCGATCGTGAGGAAGGCAGCCAGGATGCCGATGACGGCGAATCGCCGGCGCGGGCGTTTGGGTGGCTTTGCTGCCTTTGATGCCGCCGGGGCTAAATCCATTTCGGTGGGAAATTCATCGCGCGTGGAAACACCATCATCCTCCAGCAGGTGGGAGGTTGTTTTGGACTTTCCGTTTTTCAATGTGGCAACCGTGCTCATGGTCTTGCTTCCACTTTCTTGTCAATTCAATGACGGTCAAATACTTGACTATTGCGATAATCGTAAACAGCCGAAAAGGCGCCGGCCGGCGGGCTGGCCCGACTGCTATTGCGGCTCCAGTTCCTTCAGGAGCAGGCGAAGGGTTTTACGTTGCGAAGAGCCCAGTGGACTGAACATTTCTCGGACGAGGACGCGGTGTTTGTCGAATATTTCCTTGACCATGGCCGTGCCTGATTCGGTCAGACACAGGCGATTGGCCCGCCGATCGCTCGGATCGGGCCGCCGTTCAACCAGGCCCGACTGCTCGAGGCGATCGACCAGCGCTCCGACGTTTCCCTTGGTCACCAGGAGATATTTGACCAGGTCCTGCTGGATGACGCCGGGGTTCATTCCGACTTTGGCCAAGGCTTCGAACTGCGAAAGAGCCAGGCCATACGGGACCAGCATTTCCTCGACGCGGTGCTGGAGTTTGAGGTAGGTGTAAACCATCTGCCGCCAGGCGGCCAAGGCGTCATCGTCATCGGTGCCCGGACACAGGCACGGCGGCGGGGTTGAAATTGGCTTTTCTTGGGGACGCATTAGTCCAATACTAGACTAATTCGCTGGCGAGGTCAATGCTCCCATTTGTGAATGGCAGCCAAGGTTAATCGCTGGAACCCCGTTAGGAAGACCGAAGGGGACAGTCCCCTTCGATTAGGATTCGTCGAAAAATTCGAGGTAAAGTGGCTCTCCGGTAGTGAAGGGGACTGTCCCCTTCGTAGTCCTCTACCGCACGGGGATGCCGCTGTCCATGTCATCGGATCGAACCCGATAATTACACACCGCCGCGTCCTGTGTAACCGGAAGCTTTGCTGCAAGTCCAGTTATTCCAAGGGGATGTCAATATAAATAGCAATAAATTGACGAATTACCCATTTTTCGTCAAAAATGGGTAATTTTGGGTAAAAACCGCTTTGGCGGTGCTGAAATCGAGGGTGTGGATTACACAAGTGGGAATCGAAGACCGCGCGCTCAAAGGCGATTGGCGAACTTTGCCCGGCGTCAAATAAGAATGGCCCTCCAAGTGCAGGGCGATCAGTTATTGCCCTTGGCAGGCCGAGCATGACGAGCGACCTCACCAACCCGTCGAGATTGATTAAGCCTGTCATTCGTCAATCCGATGACAGGAGTGCAATCAGTCCGATGTGCATGATTCTGCAAAATAGCTGGAATCGGCATGAGGGCTGTCTCAAGGCAGTCGCGTTTGGCTGCCGGGGCGCGGGCCGCGCTTGCACTCGTTTCCCTTGACCTTTGCGTCGAGGGAGGGCCTTTCGGCCCGCCGGTTTCGTCCGGACGAGATCACAAAAGTCGCCTACCTCAGGAGAAAATCATGAAGGCGATGAAGAACCTGTTCGCGAAGTTGCTTCGGGACGAGCAAGGCGGCGAAGTGCTTGAGTACGCCCTGATCGTCGGTCTGATCGTCGTGGCTGCCATCGCGGCCATCACCAGTGTTGGCGGCAAGGTCCTTGCGCGTTGGACCTCGCTCAACAACTCGATGTAATTGTCCATCGCATGTGCAGCGGCGCGAGCCATCTGCGGCAGCGGCCACTGCGCTTTTGGGCGATTGCACCATCGGCCCCTGTTGGCAAAACCGCCTTGCGTCGGCGCACCGCGCCGGCGGGGAAGTCGGACTCCTTGCCAAGGCAGGAACCCGGGTCAAATCCGTCAGACTTTCGGGCCGGCACGTTCCAAGGCGTGCCGGCCCGGGTTTGGACGGCCAATCACCCCGCCTCTCCCCGCGCTGTTGCAGCGCGCTTTCTGGAGGAAGTCTCGTGAAGACTCCAACTTCCAAATTCGGCCGTTTTGTGAAGCGCTTCCTCGAAGATGAAGGCGGCGGCGAACTGATTGAATGGGTGTTGATCGCCGGGCTCATTATCGTCGCGACCATCACCACGGTGGCGGCGTTCGGCACCAAGGTCATGGCCAAGTGGACCTCGGTCAACGCCTCGATGTAACTCCCATTTGCCGAAAGAGAACGCACTTGAACGGGCCGTCGATCCTGCATGTGATTCCCCTCCTCGCGATGCTCGTCTGGGCATCGGTCACCGACCTGCGCGAACGCAAAATCCGCAACTGGCTCACGCTCACGATAGCCCTGACCGGGCTGACGCAGAGCTTTTTCCCACTTCACTCGGCCTCGCCCACACAGTCGATCCTCGGCCTACTTGCCGGCCTGGGGCTGACGATTCCCTTATTTATTATTGGAGCGCGCGGGGGAGGCGATGTGAAGCTGATGGCGGGCGTGGGCGCGTGGATTGGCCCAGCGCCGGTGCTGTCGATCTTCGTGGTCGCGGCGGTGGTCAGCATGATCATCGTGCTGGCCCAGGCCGCCTGCCAGGGCCGGCTCCTGCGGCTGTTTCATAATACCGCGGTGCTGGGGATCAACCTGATTCACGTGCGGCAAGTGGGGCTTGACCACGTGGTAAACACGGGCCAATCGGCAAAGAGCGTTGACTGGCGGGTTCCGGGCGCGGTTCCCGTATTAATTGCGTTTGGCGTTTTGGCGATTAATTCGTATATCGCACATGGAGGCTGATATGCAGGGCAAAATGATATCGCGTAAGAGAAATGCAGCCCGCCGCGGCAATCGCCGGGGCGGCGCCATTCTGGAAATGTCGCTTACGCTGGCGCTGTTGCTGAACCTGACGTTCGGCATGGTGGAGTTCGGCTATTACTTCTACGTCAAGAACTCCTTCGCCAACGCCGCCCGCGAAGGAGCGCGGGCGGGCATCGTTCCAGGAGCAACCAACAGCTCGGTCACGACGGCGGTCACCAACGCGCTGACGGCGTGCCACTTTCCAACGTCGAGTTATACGACCGGCATCACCGACTCCAGCGGCAACAACGATGTTTCGCTGGACACCGAGGGAACGACGGTGACAGTGACGGTTTCGGCGACGTGGGGCACGATCGGCGCGGGATATCGCCCGCTCAACCTGATCAGCTCGACCAAGACGGTGAGCGCCCCGGTCACGATGGGACACGAGTAAGAATCGGAAGCGGGTGATTGACGGGGCACGTGGCCCCGCGCGCCCGGCAGGTTTTTGCCGAAGGTCCGGGCTGATCCAGCCCGGACTGAATGCTTGCGCGACCGGGAGAAAATCTCGCGCAATGTACGCGGCATGTTTCGTGTGGTGATTGGAAGCAGACGTTTTTTGTCTGCCCGGTCGCCGGTGTAAATTTCTGGAGGGCCATATGTTTGCATATCGTCGTCGGGATCGCCGCGGCGCGGCACTGGTTTATGTGTGCGTGATCATGCTGGCCATGATGGGACTTGCGTCGTTGTCGGTGGACCTGGGCCGCTACGAGTGCGCCCATGTCCAGCTTCACTCCGCCGCCGACGCCGCCGCCCGCACGGCCGCGCTGGCCTTGTCGAAGTCTGGCGCGACGGCGAGCAGCGTCACGACGGCTGCGACAACGGTGGCAACCGCAAACACGGCCGACGGGCAACAAATCACCTCGAGCATGGTGACGGTGCAGTTGATCACCTGGAACGATACGACCCACACGGGAGCGATCGCATCGGGCATCAGCACCGCCAACGCCGTGCGGGTTTACCTCAGCTATAGCGTTCCGACCGTCTTTGCCCAGGTGCTGGGTGTTACCAGCAAGATGGCGGTGGAATCGTCCACGGCGGAACTGGTCAAGCAGGTTGACACCCCGACCGTTTACGCCACGGGAAACCCATGGCTGGCCGGCGAGCCGGCCGGAACGCTCGGTAGTCAGCCCGACCCGAACTGGTCGGCAACCAGCCCGAACCCCGACCACCGGTATAAAAATGATATTGCCGGCACGCCTGGAACGGACACCAACGGCGGGACCGAGAGTACGTCGACTTACGCCTCGTATGAGCCATACAACTCGCCGGCGAAGATTGCCTTCACGGTGACGCCGGGCGCGACCGTTACCATCACGAATACCAGCGGCATCGTTCAGTGGGACCACGGGACTTCGCCGAATACCGACCCATCGGGAAACTCCGGGACAAATCCGAGCTATGACGATGCCGCATCCGGCGGTATCTCGGAACATGGAATGGCCGACGTCACCATGCCTCTGGGTTCGATGGTCGGCGTCTTTCTCGGGAGCGGTCTGCCGGACGACATCGCCACGGTTCCGCCGCCGCTGGACTTCAGCACCCAGGCCGCGCGGGATTACGACAATCTGGCTCCAAAAGTGCAGCAGCCTTTCTATGCCGGCACCGGGCAGACCAGCGGGGGAACGCAGCAGGAGATCGTGGTTCCGGCCAATGCGACCCGGCTGTACCTGGGAATCATGGACGGCTGGGAATGGAGCAATAACAACGGCTCGTTCAGCGCGACTGTGACCGAGACCAAAGTGGTGACAGTCCAGTAATCGCCGGAGCGGGAACAGAAAGTTTTTTGAGCGAGCGAAAACCGCGGCCACGATGGCCGCGGTTTTCCTTTGCGCGCCGCTTCCGGATGATCCGCCGGTTGATAACAGGGAGGACTTATCCGGCCAATTCAGCCCCTTGCATTCAACGGATTTCATTGAACGTCAACATTTCCTTCTAAATCGGTCGCGCCGTCTGGTCGACCTTCTGAGTGTGGAGCGCTTCAACGCTCCGGAACTGCTTGCGAATTCAGGGAGATTCTTATGAAACTCAAGACGTGGCTTCCCGCCATCCTGGCTGTTGTCCTGGGCGGCGCTGCCGCCTTTCTCGTGCGCAATTCGATGAAGCGGCCCAACGCCTCGCCCCAGGCCATCGTCATCCCCAAGATGATCCCGGCGGTCATCGCCACCAGCGACCTCATGGCTGGCCAGGAAATCATTGGCGAGAACCTTGAGGTGACGCAGGTTGCTTCGAGCAAAACGCCGCAGGGACTTATCTCCAACCCCGTCGAGCTGGTTGGACGCGTCCTGAGCGCCCCGGTTGCCAAGGGACAGCCGATCCACGAAAAAGAACTGGCCCCGCGCGGCGTTGCAGCGAATCTTCCTTCGCTGGTGCCGGCCGGGATGCGGGCCATGACCATTAACGTCGACGAAGGCAATTCGCTTTCGGGCATGCTCATGCCCGGCTGCCACGTTGACGTTATCGCGACCATCGCTGCCGGCCAGGATAGCATCACCCGCACGCTGGTGAGCAATGTGCTGGTGCAGGCGACCGGGCAGCGTCTTTCGTCGGCCAAGCCCGAAGACGGCAAGGAGCCGCCGCCCTTCCACACCGTGACGTTGATCGTTTCGCCGCGCGATGGGCAGTTGTTGGATCTGGCCGGGGTGAGCGCGCGAATCCGCCTGCTCCTGCGTCCCTTGAATCATAACGCCGACGATCTGGGCAACGACCAGGTGACGATGGCGGAGCTGAAAGGCGGCAACAACACCAGGGCGTTGCCCGTCGCCGTTGCCCCGACCACTCAGCCCGCGCCGACCGACGCGCCGAAGCTGGTGTCGAACACGCCCAACCGCAACGATGTGACGTTGATTTTGGGTCAGACCATCACGCACGTGAAGGTCGAGATGCCCGAGCCGGTCGTGGCGCCGGTGATAACTGAGATTCCCAACAGCGATCGTCAGCCGCTGATTCCTGAAGGCCGCGAGCCCAATCAGGACTAACGTGTCGCCAGATTGACGTGACATGAGCAATCGCCATGTCGACCAATGGAAGGCACGGGCAAGCCGCTCGTGTCACGAAAAAACCAGGAACAGGGATTCGCAAAGCACGAACGGATGCGAGCACGAGTTGCTCGACAACAGGTCAAACCCCATGAATAAAACAAACCACAAATCCGAAGAACAGAAAAAAGCCCTGCGAGGAACGGCCCTGAACCTGGTGCGGATCGCCGCCCTGGGCGTGCTGGCCGGCGTTGCGGTTTCCGCGCCCGCCCGGGCGCAGAACCCCGGCTCCGACGATCACACGACCGCCGCCACGCCCCAAACCGACGATGCGACGGCACCCAATGTCACCGCGCCCGACGCCACCGCGCCCGACGTCACCGCTCCCGATGTGACGGCCCCGGACGTGACCAGCGACGAGCCCACGCCGCCCGACGCCGTGACCACCCCCGATGCGGTGACGCCGGACAAGGATCCCACTGCACCGGCTGATGTAACGCCAGCCACACCCGACAAAGAGCCCGCCGACGCCATTCCGAGTGTCACGCCGGCGCCCGATGGCATCAGCGCCGTGGATCCCAAGCCGATCGCCGACGTTCCCGAGCCCAAGGCTGCCGAGCCGACGACTCCCGGCCCGGTGACGCCGGATGTGAAGACGACTCAGCCGTCGACCCCCGACGTGAAAACCCCCGGCCCGGTTACGCCGGACGTGAAGACGCCGATCGTGACCAATCCGGATGTGAAAACCCCGGCTCCGGTGACGCCGGATGTGAAGACCACGACGGCCCCCGCCCCCGCCGTCGCACCCGCACCGGCCGCACCCCCTGCCGAACCACCCCTGGTCACCGGCGGTCTAAATGCCAATGGCGCAATCAATATCATGGTGAACCGCAGCACGGTGGTCACCACCCGCGTGCCGTACAAGCAGGTGCACATGGCCGCCCCCGATGTGGCAGAGCCCATCCTGCTCGAAGGAAGCAAGCAGATTCTGGTCAATGGCAAGAAGCCCGGCTCGACGCAGCTCATTATCTGGGACGCCGAGGGCCATTCGCAGGTTATCGAAGTCGTGGTCGGCTTTGATCTTCGCGGGTTGGACAGCCAGTTGAAGGACATGTTCCCGAAGGCAGCGATCAAGGTTGACATTGCCAACGGGACGATCGTCCTTCGCGGGCATGTTCCTGACCTGATGACCGCCCAGAAGGTGGCGGAAGTCGCCACGCCTTACGGAGCGACAGGCGGCACGCCGGTGCTGAATTTCCTGGAAGTTTCCGGGGGCCAGCAGGTGGTCTTGCAGGTTCGCTTTGCAGAAGTGACCCGCACCGTGCAGCAGAACCTGGGCTTTAACGCCTTCGCTACTGACGGGAAATTTGCCCTGGGCGCGGGAAATGGCCCCGCCGGCGCGGTCCCGACCCTGGGCAACGCCGGCGCTAATGCCACCTTCCCGCTGTATGGCGGCGCGATGATGGGCAACACCAGCTTCGAGTATTTTATCACCGCCCTGCGGACCAACGGCCTGTTGCGAATCCTTGCCGAGCCGAATCTGACCGCCATCAGCGGCCAGCAGGCCAGCTTCCTGGCCGGCGGTGAGATTCCGATTCTCGTCCCGCAAGCCAGCGGCGGCGGATCGGTCACCACCGTCGACTACAAGCAGTACGGCATTCAACTGAACTTCACGCCCACCGTTTTGGGCGACGGCCGTATTCGCCTGCAATGCACGCCGCAGGTCAGCGATTTGGATTACGCCCATGCCGTCAACCTCGGCGGCGAACCGGTTCCTGCCCTGACCACGCGCAACGTGAACACCACCGTCGAGCTGGCCGAAGGACAGACCTTCGCCCTGGCGGGGTTGCTCAAGAACGAAATCACGGCCAATAAGAGCATCACGCCGTTGCTCGGCGATCTGCCGGCGATCGGCGCGCTGTTCCGCTCTGTCAGCTACAACCGGCAGGAAACGGAACTGGTGGTGCTGGTGACGCCGCACCTGGTCGAGGCGCTTAACCCCAATCAGGTTCCCCGCCTGCCCGGCGACCCCTGGCGCGACCCGACCGAAGCCCAGTTGTTCTGGAAGGGCGACCTCGGCGGCCCTGCGCCTGACCTTCGGCATGCCCCGGCGGTGCATACCTCGCGGTTCTACGGAACCACCGGCTATGCCCCCGCCCCGGCCGTTCAGAAGTAATTACGCGGTTTGTCGTCCATCTGAGTTGTTCGATTGTTGAGGCGGAATAGACATGTACGTCCCACTGAACTGTGTCATCATCGATGCTGACGCGACAAACCGCCAGGAACTGGCCTTGTTTCTGGGCCGGTTCGGCGTGAACGTGGTCGCCCAATTGCCGACGGCAGACAACCTCCAGGGGTTGCTCAACCGCTCCGATGCCCCGCAATTGGTGATGCTAAACCTCGATCCGCAGACGCATGAAATGCTTCGGCGAATCGGGCACATGCCGCGCCAGTTCCCCACCATCAGCTTCTTCCTGATGTCTCAGGTGCTCGATGCCACCCTCCTCATGGAGGCAATGCATTTGGGCGTCCGCGAGTTCATCCCCCTTCCGATGTCGGAAGAGAAGCTGACGGCGGCGATCGAGCGCGTCGCCCAGGGGATGGGCATGGGCAAAAAGGCCCGCGTCATCCATGTCATTCCCACCATCGGGGGATGTGGATCGACAACCGTTGCCTGCAACGTTGCCGCGTCACTTGCCAAAACCGGCGCCAAAACCGTCCTGCTCGACCTGGACCTGGTTCGCGGCGGCGTGGGCGGATACTTCGACGTGCGCCCGCGATACACCATCGCCGACGTCATGGATTCGGCCGAGAAACTCGACAAGCAGTTGCTCGACAACGCCCTGACCATGCACCAGAACAGCGGGCTGGCCATCCTGTCGCGCCCGGAATTGCCCGAAGACACCCAGCGCATCAACCAACCCGGGCTGACGCGGCTGATCAGCGTGCTGGGACGCGTGTTCGACTATGTGGTGATGGATTCAGTGATGAGCATCGATCCGGTTTATGCCGCCGCTATCACTGCGTCCGATACCAACCTCCTGGTGATGCAGCTCAATGTTCCCAGCGCAAAGAATTCCGAGCGGTTTGTCGGGGTTTTGCGGCGCATGGGCGTTGAGGCGAACAAGATCAGGCTCGTGGTCAACCGCTACGTGAAAAAGGGTTGCGATATTGAGCCGGACGAGGTGGAACGCTCGCTGGGTTTGAAGATTTCCTGGATGGTGCCCAACGACTTCAAGAACGCGATCGCGGCCATCAACTTTGGCGAGCCGGTCGTCCTGCGGGCGCCGAAATCCGAGATGAGCATGAGCCTTAACGGGCTGGCCGGCGCGTTATCTGGAAAGACGCCCCAAAAGTAAGTCGATGAATATTCGGGAGCGATCGTTTTGAGCGGCACTGCTCCGAACGTGGGTCTGATAAGCCGCAATTTGTACTCGAAGAGATCACTATGGGATTGTTCAGTTCCAAAGGTAACACGCTGGTCGCGCCGCCCCCCGCCGCTCCCGCCGCAGGCGAGGCGACAACCGAAACAGCGCCCGCCGCCGTCGCGACACCCGCGGCACCAGCCGCGGCGGCTCCCGCGGCAGTCGCCGCGCCAGCGCCCAAGCCACGCCTGTCGGCAACGGCCCAAACCGCGCCGGCACAGCAGTTGCCCCCTGCGCAGCAATCTGAACGATCCATCTATTTGCAGCAGCTCAAGGTCCGGATGCACACGCAGTTGGTGCAGCGTCTGGACGTACAGAACCTTCGCGTGCTTCCGCCGGACACCGTCCGCGCCGAAGTTCGCGTCCTGATCCGCGAGCTGTGTCAGTCGGAAAAAGGACTGATCAACAGCCAGGACCAGGAACGGCTGATGGACGAGGTGATGGACGAGACGTTTGGTCTCGGGCCGCTCGAAGCGCTGCTGAAAGATCCACAAATCAGCGATATCATGGTGAATCGCGCCGATCGGATCTATGTCGAAAAGAAGGGACGCATCGAGCTGAGCGAGGTGCGCTTTCGCGATAACCAGCACCTGCGGCAGATCATCGACCGCATCGTGGGCCTGGTCGGCCGACGCGTCGATGAAACCTGTCCGATGGTCGACGCCCGCCTGGCCGATGGAAGCCGCGTCAATGCGATCATCCCCCCGCTGGCGCTGGACGGCTGCGCGATGAGCATTCGGCGATTCGGTTCCAAGCCGATGCAGGTGGAAGACCTGATTCGCGCCGGCGCATTCCCCGCCGCCGTTATCGATTTTCTTTCCGCGGCCGTGCAGGCACGATGCAACACGATCATCAGCGGCGGCACGGGTTCAGGTAAGACGACATTGCTGAACTGCTTGTCGCGCTACATTCCCGCCGACGAGCGCGTCATCACCATTGAAGACGCCGCCGAATTGCAGCTCCAGCAGCCGCACGTCGTGCGGTTGGAAACCCGTCCGGCCAACGTTGAAGGCAAGGGCGAAGTATCGCAGCGCGATCTGATTAAGAACTGTCTGCGTATGCGGCCGGATCGCGTGGTCATCGGCGAGTGCCGAGGTGGCGAAACCCTGGACATGCTTCAGGCCATGAACACCGGTCACGAAGGATCGATGACGACGGTTCACGCCAACAATGCCCGCGACGGGCTGGCGCGTATCGAAGTGCTGGTGATGATGGCGGGATTTGATATTCCGATCCGCGCCTTGCGGCAGCAGATCGCCAGCGCCGTGCAATTGATCGTGCAGGCGCGCCGCGTAACCGGCGGCCGCCGAAAGGTCGTCAGCGTCAGCGAAATCACCGGCATGGAAGGCGATTCCATCCAGATGCACGACCTGTTTGTCTGGGAACCGGCCGGCGTCGACAGTGACGGCCACGCCATCGGCCGTTTCATCGCAACCGGCATCCGCCCCAAGGTTGCCGAACGAATCGAGGCACGCGGCATCCGTCTCCCGGCGGAATTGTTCGCCCGCCGCGTGATTGAAATGCCCGTTTAAGCTTTCAAATTTGATGTTTGGGATTTGAGATCGATTTTGTTTTGGGAGTTTGTCATGGAAATCATCTTACTGCCGGCAATGATCGCAGCCGCGGTCGGCATGCTTGCCTGGTGGGCCTTCTTGATGCTGTCAGCCTACACCGGCGACCGCCGCAAGATCTCCCAGCGCCTGAATTCCACCGGGAAGGACAGCGGCGCACCCAACCTGAGCAATCTCTCGGTCATCCTCCCGGATGAAGCGGCCACGGTGCCGGCCTTCCTGGCGCGCAAGCCCTACATCCAGCAGCTCCAGCGGAAGATGATGCACGCGTTCCCGAATACCTCGGTGCAACGCTTTCTCACCATTGACGTCATCACTGCTTTTGCGATCTCTCTGCTGGCCGGCCTGATCTCTCAAAACCTCGCCGTGGCCTGTGGCGCGTTTGCCGTCGGCGGTTACCTGCCGCTGTTCGTCCTGAATTTCCTTTGCAATCGCCGACTCAAGACTCTTACCAAGCAGCTTCCAGAAGCGCTCGACTTTCTTTCGCGAATCATGCGTGCGGGCCACAGCTTGAGCACGGGTTTGCAGATGATGGCCGACGAGCTTCCCAAGCCGCTGTCGTCGGAATTCCGCAAGGTGTACGACCAGCACAGCCTGGGCCAGCCTCTGGAAGAGGCCCTGAAGGAAATGTCTTCGCGGGTGGATTCAACCGACTTCTCGTTCTTCGTGACGGCGGTTTTGATCCAGCGCCAAACCGGCGGCGACCTTTCGGAAGTGCTCGGCAATATCAGCAACCTGGTTCGCCAGCGGATGCGCCTGGCACAGAGCGTGGCCGCCAAGACCGCCGAAGGAAGGTTCACCGGCTATATCCTCGTCGGCTTCCCCGTGGTGATGTTCCTGATCTGCTATTACCTCAACCCCGAGTTGTACGGCGGATTTGCCAAGGCAACCAAGGGCAAATGGTTGCTGGCAACGGCCGGCGGGTTGGTCAGCCTGGGGATGTTCTGCATCCGCAAGATCACGACGATCCGGGTGTGAGCATCGAACAAGTTATTCGTATTCGGAATTCCCATGAACGACGAAATTCTAATCATCGTGCTTGTCGCCGGAGCCTTTGGGCTGGTGGCGTATTGGGCCACGACGTTTTTCAACAAAGACGGTGACGGCAAGCTGCGCGACCGCCTGAAAGGGGCCGGCAAGTTCTCCGCCAGCGCCGCCAACGCCAAGGACAAGGAGGCCGCCAAGGTTCCTCTCAAAGAATTCGCCCAGAAGATGGGCCAGTTGGCCGCCGCCCCGTTCATGCCCAAGACCCGCGAGAAGCAGTCCAACCTCCGCCAGCAACTGGCGCGGGCCGGCATCTACTCCGCATCGGCTTTCAAGCAGGTCACCGGGGCAAAGGTCATCTGCATGGTGATCGGCGTCGCCATCGGATACGGCATTGGAATGTGGCAGGATATCATCTTCATCGCCCTGCCCATCGGCGGCCTGGCCGGATACCTCTCCCCCACCTTCTGGCTCAAGCGGAAGATCAAACTGAACCAGCGCGCCCTGACTGAAGGCCTGGCTGATGCATTGGACTTGATGGTGGTTTGCGTCGAAGCAGGTCTTACCGTCGACGGCGCCATGCAGCGCGTCGGCACCGACCTGGCAATCGCCCACCCATCGCTTTCCCGCGAACTCAACATCGCCCATATGGAAACCCGCGTCGGACTTTCACGGGCCGAGGCGCTGAAGAACCTGGGCGTGCGAACGGGAAATGCCGCACTGCAGTCGCTGGCGACGATGCTCATTCAGGCCGACCGCTTCGGCACATCGGTTGCCCAGGCCCTGCGGGTGCATGCCGACACGCTGCGAACCACCCGGCAGTTTGCCGCCGAGGAATCCGCCGCCAAGGCTTCGGTCAAGCTGACTTTTCCGTTGGTGCTGTTTATTTTCCCCGCGACATTCATCGTGCTGGCCGGGCCAACCGTCGTGCAGCTGATGGAGAGCGAATTGATGAAATAGGGCAGGCAAGTTACCCGTCCCAAACGCCGACAAGACTTAAAAGGAACTCACAATGACAACGAAAAGCAAAATTCAGTGGCTTTTGCGATTGACGGCGGGCGCGGCCATCCTGGCGGTTGCCACCGGCTGCTCGACGCAGAGCGACGATGGCCTGATTCACGGCGAACAGTTCGTTCCCAACGACGTGGAACGTTCGACTGACGCCTTCAACAATCTGGAAGCCGCCAACGCCGCTCATGCCGATGCCACGATGCGTTCGTATCACTTCGACGGCGAGATGCTCAATTCGCTGGGCGAAGAGCGGCTGGACCTGATCCTCCGCAACGGCGACACCCCCGCCCCGCTGGTGATCTTCATCGACCTTCCCAAGGACGATGAGAAAACCGCCCACCGCCGCGATGCGGTGATGGCCTACTTGAAGGACCGCGGGCTGGCCGACAACCAGATCGTCATGAAGAGCGGCCCCAACCCCGACGTGAACAGCCCGGTTGCGCCGCTGCTGGCGGCCCAGGGCGGCGCCACGTCAAGCGCCCCGCCGGCTGGTCCGACCCAGTCCGCAACCACCGGCCATTAATCCGGCAGGTTGCGATCGACAACGATGCACGCCGCGTCTTCCGGAGTGGAGAATGCGCGGCGAATTCCGCCCGCCGGGGCAGGTGAAAACCTGCCCCGGCTATGTTTGTTGATGGGGATCGCACTCCTGGGATATAATTTGGTTATGTTGAAGACCATCGATGTCAGCGATTTGCCCAAACCCCTTATTGATGCGATTGAGTCCCTCGTGAACACTTATCGCCAAAGCGCGAATGCCGAAGGCGGTGACCAAAACCAGACGCCGCCAATCGGCTGGCTCAAGGGGAAATGGGAATTGCCGGAGAGTTTTTTCCAGCCGCTGCCAGATGATGTGATCGAGTTGTTCAACGGCGGCGGAGAGCCGGTATGAAATTACTGCTCGACACCGCGACGATTCCTAGAGCCGATGAAGCGATCGCACCTCATCCAAATCCTCCCTCTTTCTGAAGCGGCTACTTACCGTTTGGAGGCACTTCCGGACGTGCATCGCGATCCATTCGATCGAATGTTGGTCTGCCAGGCAATTCAAGATGGCCTCACTTTGGTTACGCCAGACTCACTGTTGTCGAAATATCCCGTCGCGACACTTTGGTAGGCGACCTCAATTATCCCCATGGCCCGCCTCCCCGAAGAAATCACGCCCGTCCAATCCGACGCGATTCACCGCGCGCTGCTGAGCGGCTTGCTCGCCAATGTTGGCATCAAAAGCGAAGGCCACGAATATAGCGGCGCGCGCGGCGCGAAATTCAGCCTGTTTCCAGGTTCGGCCCTGTTTCGGCGGAACCCGCAATGGGTGATGGCCGCCGAGATCGTCGAGACGACCAAGCTATACGCCCGCACTGTCGGACCGGTGAAGCCAGAGTCCATCGAACGCATCGGCGCGCATCTGGTACGGCGAACTTATTCTGAGCCGATCTGGAATTCGCAAACACTGCACGTGACGGCGAGCGAAAAAGTCAGCCTGTATAGCCTGGTGATCGTCCCGGCCCGGCAGGTGCATTACGGGCCGATCGATCCGCGAACCTCGCGGGAAATCTTTATCCATCATGCGCTGGCGCTTGGCGAATTTCGCTCCGCCGCCCCCTTCTTCCGGCACAACCTCGCCCTGGTCGACGAAGTGCATCGCATGGAAGCCAAAGTTCGTCGAACCGGGTTGCTGGCCGATGAGCAAAAACGCTATACCTTTTTCGATGCCCGCATTCCGCCGGGAATTTACAACGGACCACTATTCGAGCGTTGGCGCAAGGAAGCCGAGCTGAAAAATCCCCGGCTTTTATTCATGTCGCTGGCGGATGTTCTGGCCCCGGGCGCTGAGCCGGCGCTGGCAGGTTTATTTCCCGACGACATAAAGCTCGAGGGAATGACGCTCGGCCTGGATTACCGTTTCGACACCGGCTCGCCCGCCGATGGCGTTACCGCGCGTGTGCCGATCGCGGCTTTGGGGCAGGTTCCTGGCGAACGGTTTGAATGGCTTGTGCCGGGATATTTGCCGGAGCTGATCGAAGAGCTGGTTCGGTCGCTGCCCAAGGATTTGCGGAAGACATTCATTCCCATAGGCGACACCGCCCGCGAAGCCGCCGCCGCACTGACGTTTGGCGAAGGCTCGCTCTACGAAGGGCTCGGGCTTTTTCTGGGCAAGCGCGCGGGGGTGCGCATCGCAGCCGATTCTTTCAAGCTCGACGCCCTGCCGCCGTTTTTGCGGATGAACTTTTCCGTGATCGACGCGGCGGGCAAGCAGATTGCCGCCGGGCGCGATCTGGCCCAGTTGCGGGCCGACCTTCAAGTCGAGGTGAAAAACAGCTTCGCCAATTCCCCGCGCTCCGAGCACGATCGCGACAACATCACCCACTGGGATTTCGGCGACCTGCCCGAGCGCGTTGCCGTCAAACGCCATGGCATGACGCTTTGGGGCTATCCGTCTCTGCTCGATCGCGGCAATTCCGCCTCCATCCGCCTGCTGGAATCCGCCGAGTCTTCCCGTCAGGCCACGCGGGCCGGGTCGGTCCGGCTTTTTATGATGCAACTCGACAAGGAAATCGAATACATCTCCCGGCACATTCCCAATGTCGAAAAAATGTGCCTGAACTACGCGACGGCCGGCAGCAGCACCGAGCTTCGCCGCGATCTGCTCAGCGCCATCGTCGATCGCGCGCTTTTCTATGACGGCGAGCCCGTCATTGAACAGGCCGAATTTATCCGCCGGGCCACCGACGGCTGGCGGCGATTGACCAACACCGCCACCGAGATGAGCGACCTGGCCGGGCAGATTCTCGCGGAATATCAATCGATCGCCCGCGAATTGGCCCGGGCTTTTCCGCCGCTCATGCAACCCGCCGCTCGCGACATGCGCGACCAGCTTGCCCATCTGGTGTACAACGGCTTTCTCACAAAAACGCCCCACGAATGGCTTCGCAACATGCCGCGATATTTGAAGGCGATTGCCGTGCGGCTGAAGAAGCTGATGAACGCCGGCCTGACCCGCGACACGCAGGCGATGCAGCAAGTGCAGCCGCTGTGGGATGCGTACAAAAAGCGCGCCGAAGAATTCCGCCGGCTGGGGCGGTATGACGCGCATCTGGTGCAATTCCACTGGATGCTGGAAGAGCTGCGTATTTCGCTTTTCGCGCAGGAGCTGAAGACTACTGTGCCGGTATCTCTGCAAAGGCTGGAAAAGTTGTGGGAACAGGTCCCGGCGCGGTAGTGGACGCGGCGCCGATTTCGTCGGGCTCGAGTTTGTTGATAACGCCGGTTTTCCCCGCGTCTTCTTATTTTAAAATTGACAACAACTCGTCGATACTGTTGCAGATAAAATACGTATTCTGTCGATCGCTCGAAATATCAAACGCACGACTGGCGTCCCAGTAATAGACCTTGCCCGCATCCGCTCCCTTTAGAGCTAACAGAAAATAATTGCCTCCTTGGTCATGCCCAATCGGGACGTAGTTTTCACCAACTTCGCTTTGAGTCTCGCTAAATTCGGTTTCCAAATCTGCCGGTTGACGAGTTGATGAAATTCCGTACAGCAAGTCGACCAGGATGGCCTCATTAACCCTCGGAATCACGACCTCGTTGTGTATTGGTTCAGCCTGAACTGGAGAACGAGCGCGCGTGCCTGACGCACTCTGAGTCCTTGCGGTTGCGTTTTGGAAAGGCATGGGGGAATGCTCAAAAGGTTGTTGGGTCCAAAAGCAAAAGGGCGGCGCGGAGAGCAAT
>DASRRM010000177.1:0-32413 GCA_035695715.1 Tepidisphaeraceae bacterium | reverse complement strand
GATGGAATTCTTTGAACCGTGCACAAGGCCGGGCGGACTCGCCTCGTCGCCTGAGCGACTGCGGCGCTCCACAGGCCTCAACTCCTAAGCTGAAGATGTGCACACTTCAAAGAATTCCATCGCTGCGCTTACGTGCGCACGTCGTGCACCTCCGTTGTAGGATAGTCTCAGTAGGATGACGGTCGCGCGAACGCGCCACCAACCTGAGAAACGCTATAATAACGACCCAACGTCCGACAATCCTCACCCTCCCGCAAATCCACCATTCCCATTTCCGACGCCAACTCAATCACGCCTTGCTCCATGCCGATGGTTATCGATAGCGCCGATAACTTATGACGTCCATCGCCATCCATACCGCCGCGCGCCGCGATTCCGCCAGTTCCGACGGCTCCTCTTCATGGCGCGCGGCTTTTCTGCGTCATGCTTACATCATTCCCAGCTTTGCCATCGTGCTGCTGGTTTGCGCCTGGTTCATGACCTGGGGCGACTGGCGGTTTTTTGACCGCGAAGTCTTCTGCGGATTCTACGATGCTCAGGCGCGCTCCATCCTGCATGGCAGGCTCGACGTGCCGCCACGCGCCATCGGCATCGAAGCCTTCTATTTCCGCGGGAAAACCTACGGCTATTTCGGCATCGGCCCGGCCCTCTTGCGCATTCCGCTCGTTCTCATCTCCAACGGCATGGACGGACGCTGGAGCCGGGGGCTGATGTTCATCGCCTGCTTCATCAACCTGCTTTGCGCCTATCGCATTTTGCTCTGGGCGCGCGGGACCGAGCGCGTGCAGACGGGAATCGACCGCACGCTCAATTCCCTTTTCATCCTCTGTGCCGGCATCGGCTCAACGAATATCTTCATCGTTGACCGCTGCTATACCTACCACGAAGCGATCATGATGGGCGCGACGTTTGCCCTGCTATTCACGGTTGCCATCATTTATTACTTTCGCTCGAAAAACATTCGCGCACTGGCAGCAGCAGGAGTCTTCGCGTTTTTCTCGTTTCACTCGCGCCCGACCGGCGGGGCGGGGGCGCTGCTTGTCCTGGGCATTCTCGCGGCACTCTTCACCTTGCGGGCAATGACTGGAAAACCAATTGGGCATAAATTCCTATCATTGCCCCCGATCGACCGGCCTTTTCGCCATGCCCTGGTCGCGGGGATTGCCTGCGTAATCATCGTGGCGGTTTATTTCGGCGTGAATTATGGGAAGTTTCGCACGTTCGATGGCGTGCCGGTGAAATATTATGGGATGTATCACACCGACCCCCGCCGAATGGTGGTGACCGGCGGAAAGCAGATTCACATCGAAAATATCCCCACCGGCCTGGCCAGCTATTTCGGCATGCGCGGGGCCACATTTCATGCCTCGTTTCCGTGGATTTACATGAGCCGAACGCCTAGCGTCCTGGGCCATCCTGCAATCGATGTGGTGGAGCAATATTCCAGCGTGCCGATCAGCATGCCGGCCCTGGGGCTGTTGGCGTTACTCGGGGCGATGCTTGCCTTGCGCGGGCCGCGGGAATCGATCCGGCATATGCGCCTGCCGATAACCGGATTGATGATCGGCGGGGGAATCATATTAATGACGGTGGGAATCACCGAACGATATGTTCATGACCTCTACCCGTTTTTGATCGTCGCGGCCGCCGCGGGCGTGGCGCGGGTGGCGGAAGGTAAAAATCCCCGGCGCGTTACCGGCCTGATCGCCGTGCTGGCGGTCATCAGCATCGCCCTAAACTGCACCTTCGCGCTGGAATACCAGCGCCTGGCGGTGTGGGGCGTTTCGCCGGCCAAGCGCGTGGAAATGCAGAACGTACAGCACGCCGTCGACCGATTTTTTCACGTGCAGCCCGCCCCGGTGGCGGATGATGAATAGGACATTATGAACCGCTACTTCGTCACCGGCGGCGCCGGTTTCATCGGCAGCAATCTCGTCGACCGCCTGCTGGAAGACGGGCATTGCGTCACCGTTTACGACAATTTCTCCAGCGGCCAGCGCGGCTTTATCGAGCAAGCGGCGGCCAATCCGCGATTTCGCCTGTTTGAGGGCGACATTCTCGATCTGCCGCGATTGATGCTGGCGATGCGCGAGCACGATCTCGTGTTTCATCTCGCCGCCAATGCGGACGTGCGCTTCGGCACCAACCATCCGCGCCGCGATCTCGAGCAAAACACCATCGGCACGCATAACGTGCTGGAAGCCATGCGCTCGGCCGGCGTGACGCGAATCGCCTTCAGCTCAACCGGATCGGTTTACGGCGAGCCCGAAGTTTTCCCCACGCCGGAAACCGCGCCGTTCCCCGTGCAAACCTCTCTTTACGCTGCCAGCAAACTCGCCGGCGAGGCGATGATCTCGGCCTATTGCGCCGGCTTTGGTTTTCAAGCCGCCATCTTCCGGTTTGTGTCGATCCTGGGCGAGCGCTATTCGCACGGCCACGTTTTCGACTTCTACCAGCAGCTTTCCCGCGACCCCGCGCAAATTCGCGTGCTCGGCGATGGCGGGCAGCGCAAAAGCTATCTCTATGTGCAGGACTGCATCGACGCGATGCTGCTGGCGATCGACCGGATGCCGGGCCCGGTGAATATCTACAATCTCGGCTGCAATGAATATTGCCGGGTTAACGATTCGCTGGACTGGATCTGCGCCAAGCTGAACGCCGATCCCAAACGCAACTACACCGGCGGCTCGCGCGGCTGGATCGGCGACAGCCCATTCATCTTCCTCGACACCCAGCGCATCGCCGCCCTGGGCTGGAAGCCAAAACTCTCCATCCGCCAGGGCGTGGAAAAGACAGTGGACTATCTCGCGTCAAACCGCTGGCTGTTCGAGGCCCGGAAGGCAGCCTAAATAACCTTGCGCGATTCGGCGCTTCGAATCTTCGTAGGGTCCGCACTGCGGACCGTTTTTCCCGCCTCAAATGTAATGGTCCGCAGTGCGGACCCTACACGAATTGCGCAAGGTTATTTAGGAGAAAAAATGTAGGGTGGGCGTGCTCGCCCACCATGGTTACGCACCGCGGAGAAATTGGTGGGTGAGTACGCCCGCCCTACAAACTGCTACGTCCCTCGATCAAGCTTGAGAATGTGCGGTCCGTTATCCCCAGACGAAGGAGCCGCGCACGGAGGGTACTCCGGCAGCACCCGCCGTTTTTCCAGTCCGAAGACACGGGCGGGCCGCCCGTGCCACGTGCAATTCACGCAAAAGTCCACTACTTCTTCTTCACCGCCTTCGGCAGCCCCCTGTCCCCAATCCGATCCTTGCTCAAAGCAATGTCGTCGATCCAGGCCGTGAAACCGTCACCGGCTTTCTGGTAATTGTTCCAACCGAACGACAGGCTCTGGAAAACATTGGGAATCTCCGCCTTGTCGTAATTCCCCTTTCCCTTGCTGAACGAAACATCCTTGATCTCTTCGCCGTTGATGAACAGGCGGTAGGTCTGCGTGGCCGAGTCGACGTACCACTCGGCCAGGGTCCAGTCATCGGTGTATTTGTAGTTGTATTTACTTCCTTTGCCGAATTCAGGGCGTTTTCGCGGCTGCACGTTGTAGATGTACTGAAACGTTCCCTTCGGTCCCATCACCGTATCCAGCATGCGCACTTCGATCGGATCGTTGGCCAGCGGGCTGATGGCCGACCCGGCCACCAGCGTCGAATGAATCACCGGAAACTTCCCTTCACCCTGCGGCGTTGGCGTGGGCAGCTTCACCTTGAAATAAAGCCGGCCCCAGAATGTCCCGCCCAGCTTCGCCAGGAAATCGCCCTTGACGGTGATGCGCCGCGGCCCATTGACGGCCGGGTCCATGCGCAACGATTTCTTGCCGCTATGCGCCAGGTCATCCACCACGCCTACCGCGCCGGTTTTGGTGCATCCGCCGGGCACTTCGCCGACCGGCGTCGATTCAAAGTCCTCAACAATAAGCAGCTTGGCCTTGCCGATCGGCACATCGGGCAGATCGCCATCCGTTTCACCAGCACGCCCGGGTAACACGAGCCAGACGAGAGCGAGGAGCGCGAGAGGCGTTAATTTCGGGGCGATGCTCATTTAATAATCCTTCCGAATGGGAGGGTAATCTCCGCAAATGAAGGATAATGATCACCCGGGGGAATTGCCATGGTCCGACGAGGGTTATGGATTCCTAATCATTGATAGCCGAGGGCGGAAGCCCCCGGAGGCTCTTGCTGGAAGATCGCTTCATTTCCCCGCAACAGCCAAATCATACACACTCACGAATCCGCAGTCGGTGGTGGAAAAAGACGCGGGCGCGCCGGCAGAATTACGTGACGGGAATCGCAGGGTCCGCCTCGGCGGACGCCTCCAGGAAGGCGCTCATTCTCGACCTTACCTTCGCCGGGAAAGAACTTTCACCAACAGGTCCGCAAAAGGCGGGGCGGAGCCGACAAACATCGGCGAGTTTCAGGAATTGTGTCGCTCATCCCCTTCGCGCGGTGGTGATATCCGATGGAAGAACCTGCTCCGGCGCCATATGACTGACGAATTCCGGATAGCCGCTTGCGCCCATCTCCGCGATGTCCAGGCCGGCGATTTCAATTTCGACCGAAACGCGGTTTGCGCCAAGGGCCTGGCGGAGAATGAACAGCGCGAGCGACCCGGCGGCCATTGCCCAGGCGATGCACACGCCAGAGGCGATGAGCTGGGCAAAAAGCTGCTTCACGCCGCCGCCGTAAAACAGGCCGGTGACGGGCGTGGCGACGTGGTTGGTTCCCTCGCCGAAGGAGCCGTTGGCGAAAAGGCCGACGGCGATCATTCCCCACAAGCCGTTGAAGCCGTGTACCGCAATGGCCCCGACCGGATCGTCAATTCCGCGGCGTTCGAGGAACAGCACGCCGGCCGCGGCGAGGATTCCGGCGATCGCGCCGATGAGAAACGCGGCCCACGGGTCGACATAGGCGCAGCAGGCGCAGCTTGCGACCAGCCCACCCAGCATGCCGTTGCACATCAGCGAAGGATCGGGCTTGCCGTAGGCGTTCCACATATAGAGCGCCGCCGCCAATGCACCGGCTGCCGACGCCAGGGCAGTATTGACGGCAACGATTGTCGCGCGCCCATCGCCGGCGGCGAAAGAGCGCGCTGTGTTAAAGCCGAACCACGCGAAGGCGAGCAATAATGTGCCAAGGAGCAGCATGGGCACGTTGTGGCCGAAGATGGGGCGGGGGTTTCGGTCCTGATCGTATTTCCCGATGCGCGGGCCGATTCGCAGCACGCCGGCCAGCGCCAGCGTTCCGCCCAGAAGATGAACGACGGAACTGCCGGAATAGTCGATTGCACCATTGCCCAGGTGAAGATATTCACCGAGTTGCGCCAGCCATCCGCCGCCCCACATCCAGCAGCCAAAGACGGGGAAGATGAACGCTCCGGTGATGGCGGTGAAGATGGAAAAGCTCTTGAAGTTCCAGCGCTCGGCCAGGGTGCCGGTGGGAATGGTGCCGGCCACGCTCATGTAGAGCATCATGCAAAGAAACGCGCCGAACATGGCATTGCGTTCAGCGGGATTGAGCCCGCCGGAGGCAAGAAAAAATCCTTTGCCGCTTATGATGCCCCACCAGTGTCCGCCGGCGCGGAACCCCCAGATTTCGCGCAGTGCCGGGAGATGCTCGTGGAGGTTTCCCCAGCCGCCGGCCGAATGCGCCATGCTTCCAACGCCGCCGAACATCAGGGCAAACCCCACGGCCCAGAACGCGGTGATGCTGATGGCGTAGGCCATGAAATTCATGGACATGGTGTGCGCCGCGTTTTTCGCCCGGCACAAGCCGGTTTCCATGAGCGCGAATCCCGCCTGCATGAGGAGGATGAGGAAGCAGGGAACGATCCAGAATTCTTGCATGGCGGAAATGTACCTGAATTAGAGGAAACGTGAGAGTTAGCGCGTTTCTCAGGTTGGTGGCGCGTTCGCGACCGTCATCCTGAGGTACTCCGAAGGATCTACCCGGTGCGCGGAGGCGAGCAAGATCCTTCGGAGTACCTCAGGATGACGATTGCCCGCTCGATCAACCTGAAAAACGCTCTCGTTGGTTCGCTGAGATGCGAACAAAGTGGACGGCCACCGGTAAAGGTGGCCGTCCGCGGACGCCGATCTTTCAAAATGAAGCTACCGACAGTTTATCACGCGCTGGCGACGGCGGCCGGCGGCGACTGGATGAGGACCGCCTTTCCGGTCTTCTTGCTCCGCAGCAGGAAGTACAGCGCGCCATAGATACCCCACAGGGCTGCCACGCCCAGGGCACAATACGATTCCTTCCAGCTCATGCCGGCGATGCTGAACGGCCCGACGAGGTAAAAGAGCATGCACAGGAGATTGGCCAGCAGGCCAAAGACCGGCACGACCACATGCTTGAAGCCGTGGAAGCTCTTGTGTTCGCGGAAGGCCACGATCGCCACAATGCAGGTCATCATGTAGAGCATGAATGTCCCGAAGTTGCTGGTGAGGGTCACGACCAGCATACCTTGCGGGATTTTCAAAGCCGTCTCATTCTTGAACAGGCCGAACATATACCAGAGGTTCTTATGCCTGCATCATATCGCCCAATGGGGCGGAGGAAGCGGCGGCGGTGGTGTTGCCATAGTTGTTGTGCAGGAAATAGTTGGCCGCGAAATATTCCAGCAGGTAGCAGAACCCGCCTTGTATGACCAGCGAGAGGATGACGGCGCGGGGGATGTCGCGCTTGGCATTACGGGCTTCCTCTCCCATCGAGGTCACCGACTCGAAACCCACCAGAATCAGAATCGCGATACACGCCTGCACGATCACAAAGCTGAACTTGTGCGGATGGATGACCGACCCGGCGGTCGTGTGATCATCAAACGTGGGGACCATTTTCGGCGTTGCGCTGGTATCGGTTGGGTCGGGCCCGGGGTGAACGCCTCCATCGCCGTTGGGGCCGAGATAGGAAACCGTCGGGATGTCGTTGGGATTGAGCTTGCATTGCTCCTGCACTCGATTCCCCGCTTGATTCGGCTATAAGAGCATCATCATGGAGATCACTTATGCAGGCCTTTCCTCACAAGGTCCAGTGCGGACTAACAACGAGGATTGCCTGGATTATTGGCAACCCAATACCCCTCAGGATTGGCGGACCCGCGGCGCGGTGGCAATTCTCGCCGACGGTGTAGGCGGTCATGGGCATGGGGAAGTTGCCAGCCGACTGGCGGTAGATCAATGCCGAGCGGCGTTTACCGAAGGAAAAGCCGGAGCCAGTGCAAGCCAGTTCCTTTGGGAGATGTTCAACTCGGCCAACGTTGCGGTCTATGACGCGGGAATGAAACAGCGCATGGAAGGGCGCATGCTGACAACGCTGACCGTCAGTGTTTTTCGCAATAATGAAGTGACCATCGGGCATGTGGGCGATTGCCGGGTTTATGCGATTCAAGGGGGGCGGATTCGGCGGGTTACCAGCGATCATTCCTACGCCGGCGTGCAGGTCAAGCTCGGGCTGATCACCGTGCAGGATGCGATGAACAGCTCGCTGCGCTCGGTGCTGACGCGCAGCGTCGGGCAGGATCCGATCATCCGCATCGACACGGAAACCGTCACCGTCAACCGCGGCGATTACATCGTGCAATGCACCGACGGGCTTTGGTGTTCGGTCACGGAACAGGAAATATTTGATATCGTCACCCGCCGATCGCCGGAAGAGGCTTGCCGGGAACTGATCGACGTCGTCACCAAGCGCGGCGGGGACGACAACCTGACGATCCAGGTCGTGCGAATTGAAAGCGTTGAACGGCTCAGCTACTACCGTGGCCTGCCAACCTACCGGAAGGTCGAGTCAGCCAGCATGGGTAACGAACTGGAAGTAGGCCAGCTTCTCGACGAACGGTTTCAGGTGACCGACCTGATCGCGCGCTCGGGCATGGCGTCGATCTTCAAGGCCAACGACCTGAAAACCCAGCGCACCGTCGCGCTCAAAGTGCCGTTCATGCGGTTTGAGTCGGATCCTGGCTTTTTCTCGCGATTTAAGCGCGAAGAACAGATCGGTAAGACGCTGAATCACCCCTACATTCTGCGATTTGAAGACACGCCGGAAAATCAGAGCCGGCCGTATATCGTGATGGAGTTTTTGGAAGGCCAGACGCTGGGCCATCTGATGCGCAGCGTGAGGCCGATGCCGACGAATGATGCCTTGCGCATCGCCAGCCGCATCTGCGAGGCGCTGCACTACATGCACGAGCACGAGGTGGTTCACCGTGATCTTAAGCCGGAAAATATCATGGTTTGCAATGATGGAACCATCCGCGTGATGGATTTCGGGATCGCCAAGTATGAAGGAATGCGCCGGCTGACGTTCGGCGGGTTCACCCCCGCCATGGGCACGCCCGACTACATGGCCCCCGAGCAGGTGAAGGGCAAGCGCGGCGACCCGCGCACCGACATCTTCTCCCTCGGCGCGATCCTCTACGAAATGCTCACCGGCTCAGTGCCATACGAGGGCGCCAATCCATTCCTGATCATGAACGCGCGCCTTAGCGGCGACCCGGTCGCCCCGCGCCAGCGCAATGCGGAATTGACGCCACAGGTGGAGGAGATCATTTTGCATGCGATGGCGCGTAATCCCGCCGAGCGCTATCAAACCGCGCTGGAAATGAAGCACGATCTGGATAATCCGGAGAAGGTGGAAGTAACGGGGCGGGCCGCCCGCCTCGAAGCGCCGGCGGCTTGGAAGAGCCGCTGGTGGGGCGGTCGGCGGCTGGTTTTGATTGCCGTTGCGGTGCTGGCGATTGGGTTTGGAATTTATAAGGTGCTGGGGCACATTCAATGGAAGTGAGCAGCCGTCTCGCTTTGGCTTTCCCGAATGGTATTTTCACGCCCACGAGGCGGCGTGCCGGACGGTCGTATGATCCGTTCGAGTCCGCATCAAAACTGGCAGCGGCCGACGATTCCCGACCCATCAGAATTCATCCAAATATTAAGTTTGGCCAGACAGCGGCTTGAGTCGCCTACGGATCAGCTCTTCTCTTGCCTTTAAAAAATCCGGGAATCGATCGAACTTCCAAAGCGCCATGAAACGCCTTTTCTAGAAACTTGCACTACATCCCTACCGGCGGCTATTCCCGCCCATCAGCTCCAGCATCATCAGGAACAGGTTGAGGAAATCGAGGTAAAGTATCAGCGCGCCGGAAATGGCAAGCCGGCTGGCCATGGCGGCGTTGCCGCTGGTGGCGATGGCGATCTTTTTCAGCTTCTGCGTGTCGTAAGCCGTCAGGCCCACGAAGATGATCACGCCAACATAGTTGATCAGCACTTCCAGGGCCGAGCTATGCACGAAGAAGCTGACCACCGAGGCGATAATCAGGCCGATGAGGGCCATATACATCATCCGGCCCATGGCCGTCAGGTCCCTTTTTGTCACAAAGCCATACAGGCTCATCGCGCCAAACATTCCCGCCGAGACGGCGAACGCGCTGGCCAGCATGGTATGTGTGTAAATCAGAAAGAGCACGGCCAGCACAACACCATTGAGCCCTGCATAGGTGAGAAACAGCACCGTGGCAACGGCGGTATTGATGCGATAAATCGCCTGGCTGACGACGCCGACCAAAACCAGTTCGACGATGAATAGCAGCCAAATGCCGTTGCCCAGGTTCTGCAGGATCTGGCTGTGTTGCGCGACGTACCACGCCACCACGGCCGTCAACGCCAGCCCGGCAAACATCCAGGCGTAAACCACGTTGAAAAAGCCGGCAATGGCCTGATTGACCTGCTGGCCCTCATAATCAAGCGGATGCGAGCGAGGCTGTTGGAACGAGCCGAATGGACCTGGAATCTGCGACATAAGCTGTTTCCTTTCAAGAGACGCTGAATTGTATGCCTGATTTTTGCCGAAGTGGAGCATAGCCGAAAAAGGCAGATTAGCTGGGGTGTGGCCGTCCTATTTTGGTGCGGTCATTCGTGACAAGCGCGTCCCGCCCGTGCTTGGTGCTATTTAAGCCAAAAGCATAAGGCACGGCCGAGACGGCCGTGATACGCGTGTCACGCGTGTCACGACGATGCCAAAAAAGACGGCCACACCCGGTTAGCAGCCGACATTGTTAAATCCTTTCTCGCTTCTTATAAGACACCAAAAATTGGAGATCGTCCCACACGCGCTGATTCAACGCGTCCGGTCGTTCGCTCAAAGCACTTTGCCACATCTCCAATTGTTCGCGGGTCGGATGAACCGAGAGTCGATTGGGGTTGCCCTGCCAACCACCCAGATACTC
This sequence comes from Tepidisphaeraceae bacterium, assembly GCA_035695715.1. Classification (GTDB taxonomy): domain Bacteria; phylum Planctomycetota; class Phycisphaerae; order Tepidisphaerales; family Tepidisphaeraceae; genus RYN-428. Next base: position 22,195 of record DASRRM010000177.1, on the reverse strand, counting down.
CACGGCCTTTGACCTGATTTGCTCGTCGGACGAATTAGCAGCCAGAATAAGTAACGCGCCGCTGTCCCACCATCTCAATTGCGCAATCAGCGCCAGCGTCACAAGTCGAACGTGCGGAACGTCGGTGGACTCAAAGATTGACCAGAGGCGTTGTGGGGACAGCCCGTGAGTGTGGGCAAGGAGTATATCGCGCGCAGCCTTGGAAACGCTCATCGAACGATCTTGAAGCGCGGCCATGAAGCGATCAACATTTGCATCAAAGGCCATTGCCGCGATGGCTCGAATGGCAGCTCGTCGCACCCGACTATCCGGATGCGACGCAAATCGCTGTAAGTCAGCAGCATCTTCTGCAGCGCCAGTTTCGCCCAAGCCGGCTATGGCGGCGGCCAGTTTGCGTCCATCCGTTTCGGTCAGATGCTCGCGGTAGTAACCGGCGAAGTCGCGGTCGCCGGTTTGGCGCAGAAAGAACCGGGCGAGATCGCGCGTCGAGGCATGCGGGTCGAGGAGTGCCGCGCGACTGCGATTCGAGGCCATTGACGGCAGCCGCTCGACGAATCCGTAGAGCGCTTCGCGGCGCACGGGCATGAAGCGGTCTTCGCTGAATCGTTCAAGCATTTCGCGCAAAGATTCGCCTTCCAGTTTCTGGCGCAATATCCGGGCAGCCCACAATCGGATCACCGCATCGTTCGATCTAGTGCTCTCGTGCAGAATCGGTGATAAGTCATCTGCCGGTGGCTCAACGAGAAGCTGAAATACCATCCGGCATGTCTGGCGTTCTTGTCCTTGCAACCCGCCACGAAGAACAGGGCGACATTCCTCGCTGCGCAACAATTCTAAAATCGCGCCGATCATCTCCCGATGGTCCTCGCGTTTCTGTTCGCGAATTCTGTCGATCAACGGCAAGCATCGCAAAAAGTGCGGCGCATAATCCACCCGAATTCGCTGGGCAACGGCTTTAGCCGCGTTGCCACGTACTTGCGATACCCAGTCGTTGAGTCGAATGAGCAGGAAGGGTAGTTCCGCGCCCGCATGATGATCGGCAAGTTCGCGCACCGCAGCCTCGCGGACAAATCCGCTGCCGTGGAAGGACATGATCCCTAACGTACCCACGAGCTCGAGCGACAGACTGCGAACATGGTGGGCAGAGATTGGCGGCACTCGATATTCGGAGATTTCGCGCACCATTCTGTCTAACTGTGCCAATTGAAGCGGATCACAGACACCGACAATCTGATGGATAGCCGTTGCTGTCGCCACGGCAATGCGATCACCCTGCCCGCACAAGAACCAGATCAAAGCCGGAATTGCCGCCGGCTCACGAGACTCGCCGATCAGTTCCACCTCGCGGGCTGCCTGAGCTTCGCTCGCCAGCGATATCCGGGACGGCCACGACTTGTATAGCCCCTGAAGCCGCGCGCGAGTTGCATCAGACAATGCGGGGATGAGCGCTGCCACGACGAGGGTGTCCTCCTGTCATTGTTAATACTTCGACCTTAGCAATGCTCCGCCTACTTCGTTTCCGGCGCGCCTTTCGACGCTTGCTTTGCTTTTGCTTTCTCCAGCTTCAATTCCGCAAACGGCCGGCGCTTCAAAAATGCATCGCTCTTCACCAGCGCGCCGATCATCGCCGAGAAATGGTAGTTGTTTTTCTCCACCTCGCCGGCCACGTCCCGCAGGGTGCAGGTGTCGTAGTATTCGGTGCCGCGGCCCAGGGCGTAGGTCAGCATTTTCTCGGCCATGGTTTTTACGAAGTCATTCTTGCGCGCCAGGAGTGCTTTCTTCACGTCGGCCGGGCCGTTGAGGATAGTTCCATCGGGGAGTTTTCCGGATGGATCGATTTTGAATCCATTGTCTTCGCTGCGCCATGCGCCCAGGGCGTTGAAGTTTTCCAACGCGAAGCCCAGCGGGTCCATGCGGATGTGGCACACGGCACAATTCGGATCGGCGCGGTGCCTTTCCAGGCGCACGCGCACCGGGCCGGTCAGCGGCTCATTCCCGCGATCCAGCGGCGGCACATCCGCCGGGGGCGGGGGCGGCGGGGTGCCCAGCATCTGCTCCAGCAGGAATTTGCCACGCCTCACGGGAGAGGTTCGCGTGGGCATGGCGGTGATGGTCAGCACCCCGGCCATTTCCAAAACCCCGCCGCGATGCGTTCCGGCTTCGCCGCAATCGGCGAGATTCACCCGGCGGAATTGCTCGCCGGTGATTCCGGGAATTCCATAATGCTTCGCCAACCGCTCGTTCAAAAACGTGTAATTGGCATCGAGAAGCTCCAGCACGCTTCGGTCTTCCCTGACCATGTTCTCGAAGAACAACGCCACTTCCTGCTTCATTGCCTTGCGCAAGTCATCATCAAATTCGGGGAACTTGTCCGGGTCGGGGTGATAGTCATCCAAGGCCCGCGTCTCGAGCCATTGCCCCACGAAATTGTTCACCAGCGCAGCGGATTTGGGGTCGGCCAGCATCCGGCGAACCTGCATGTCGAGGACGGCCGGCGTGTGCAGCGTTTTCGCCTGCGCCAGGCGAAACAGCTCATCGTCCGGCATGCTGCTCCAGAGGAAATACGAAAGCCGGCTGGCCAGCTCGTAATCGGTGATGTTGTGAGCCGGTGCGTTGCGAAGCTGCTCGGCGGTCATGCCGGCGGTGGGCGGGTCGACTTCGATGCGATACAGGAAATCCGGCGAAACCAGCGTGGCTTCCAGCGTGACCTTCACCGCGTCGACAAAATCCTCGCCATCTGCCTTGGCGCCGCGATAGACCTTCAGCAACGATTCGACTTCCTCAACCGACACCGGCCGGCGAAACGCGCGGGCGGCGAATTGCTGCACGATCTGGCGCGCGGCAGCCGGTTCGGAAAGCGACGGCCCGGGGGTGACAAAGAAGATTCTCTTATGGCTGGCCGGCAATGGCGGCGGCGCTGCGTTGAACGGGCCTTCGATTTCGATGGTGTCGACGTATAGATTCCGGTCGCCGCGTTTTTTGCGGTCGGGATTGTTGCGATCGACTTTATTATTCGTGTACTCGGCGGCGTATTTGTGTTTCCCGGCCTTGATGCCAACCGCGCGAAATTTGTAAGCCCGCGGCGCGCGGCGCGGGGCCGACACGCTGAAGGTTTGCAATTCCTTATCATCGAGCTTCAGGACCATTTTGGCGTTTTCTTCGCCGAACTTGTCCTGGCCGGCCTTGAGGCGGAATTCGTAATCGCCGTCGGCGGGAAATTCGTGGGTGCCGAACACTTCGCCGTTTACCTGCAAGTCGCCGCCGTTGTTTCCGTTGGTGGCTTCGAGCTTCGATGCATCATACTTCTGCGTTTTCGGCGCGAAGGTGGCGTCGGTCACGATCGCCTTGTCGAGCACCTGCTCGGCTGCTGACAAATATTTCTCGGCCAGCAAGGGAGACATGCTCAGCACGTCGGCGATGTTGTCGAAGCCGTAGCCGGTATCGTCTGCCGGAAACTCTTTGGCCGGCTGAAAATCGACGCCGAGCAAATCGCGGATGGTGTTGTTGTATTCGGTGCGGTTGAGCCGATGAATCGCCACCCTTCCCGGATCGCGCGGGCCGGTGCAATCGCACAGGCTCAGCGCCTGGGCAATCCATCCCACCGTCGCGTTCACATCCTCTTTCTTCGGCTGCGGCTCATCCTCCGGCGGCATGGTTTTCGTGCTGAGCACATCGGCAATGGTTCCCCACGTGCGATGGTCGGCCTGAATGGCGGCGAGGTTGGCGTAATGATCGAGCGCCACGCCGCCCTTGTGCTTGCCGTTGCCATGGCAGGCGTAACAGTTCTGCACGAAGAACGGCTTGATGTGGGCGGAATATTCCTGATCGACCGCCGCGAGCGTCGCGGCGTTAGTTACCGCCGGGTTTGCCGGCGCGGGAGCCAGGGCAGCCCCCGCAGCGCGCGGAATGTTTCGGCCGATCAGTCCCGCCGCGACGAGTCCGCACGCGATGACGGCCACGAGGGAGAAACGATAAGGATGTGAAATGCGTCTGGCCATATCGTGATTTTCTTGCGTGCGGGCGTAATCAAGCGGTTAGGCTCTGTCTGAAAACCCAATGACCATGCACTGGGCCGTCAAACGCTCGACTGCTTCGTTGTCGGACCTCAGCGTATCTTTCGGTTGATACGCTTCGGTCCTCCGCCTCGCATTCGAGCGTTTGCCAGCCCATTGCAAGGCCATTGGGTTCTCAGACAGAGCCTAGTCATACCATCGAACCTGTTTTGGCAACAAATTGGCCGGCTTACCGCGAGATATATTCTTGACAGACCCGCCCGTGCTTCATAGGGTTGCATCCACCGGTTCCTGACAGAGTTATACCATGGCGGCATCTGAACGGCCTGTCCTCAGCACAACTTCGCCGAACCTCGAAACCGAGGTGGGAAAACTCGTTGTTGACATCGGCCTGGCATCGCAGACCGAAGTCGACTTCTGCCGCGAGCAGCAAAAGCAAAGCTCCGATCCCAATCAGCGCAGCATTGCCGACCTGCTGGTGGAAAATGGGTTTATAACGCCTAATCAGGCAAAACGGGCGCTCCGCCGGGCCGAGGAAAGCTCAAAATCGCAAATTCCCGGCTACCAACTCATCAGCAAGATCGGCAAAGGGGCGATGGCCAGCGTTTACAAGGCCCGGCAAATCTCCCTCGACCGGATCGTCGCGATAAAAGTGCTTCCCAAGCGCATGAGCGAGAACGCCGAGTTCGTCGAACGGTTTTATTACGAAGGCCGGGCGGCGGCCAAGCTCTCCCATAATAATATCGTGCAGGCGATAGACGTTGCCTCGACGCCGGACGGTTTCCATTATTTCGTGATGGAATACATCGAGGGAAAGACGCTCTACGACATCATGCAGCCGGCCCCGGTTGGCGAAGGCCGCAACTTCGGCGAGGCCGAGGCGCTTGATATCATGATTCAGATGGCCGATGCCCTGGCCCATGCCCACAAGCGCGGGCTCATTCACCGCGACGTGAAGCCGAAGAACATCATCCTGACCCCCGGCGGCGTGGCGAAGCTGACCGACCTCGGTTTGGCGCGGGTGGTCGATGACACCGCCGCCGCCGAATCTGAAGCGGGCCGGGCGTATGGCACCCCCTACTACATCAGCCCCGAGCAAATTCGCGGCGATGTGGACATCGATTTTCGTGCCGACATCTACTCGCTGGGCGCGACGATGTATCATCTGGTGACCGGCCGCCCGCCATTCGAGGGCGATTCGCCGACGGCCGTGATGCATAAGCATTTGAAATCGCCATTAAAGCCGCCCGACCATATCAACACGGCCCTGAGCGCGGGCGTGGGTGAAATCATCGAAGTGGCGATGGCGAAAAATCGCGAAGAGCGCTACGCCCGCACCGAAGACATGCTGGAGGATTTGCGCGCGGTGGCAAACGGCAATCCGCCGACGCACGCCCGCCGGGCGGTGGATCTCGATGCCTTGGGACAAATCGAAGAGACCGGCAAAACCGTGGATATCGCCCCGCCCCCCGCGCCGCCCGCGCCGTTTTACCAGCAGCCGATGTTCATCGTCATTGCCAGCCTGGCGGCGTTGTCGATCATCGTCAACATCGTGCTGGCCGTGATGATGGCGATGAAGTAAGTGAAGATTGAAGAGTGCAGAATGCAGAATGAAGAACGGGCGCTGATTGCTTTTTTCCAAGCCGCCGGTGGGGTAAACCTGTAAAACGCCAAGGTGTTCGAGACGTTTGCGCGGTGCCGCCGCTTTAGCGGCGCGGCTTCTTGATGATTTGCGATCCCGAATAGTCGACAGGGCACGATCCTGAAATGTCATGCTGAGGTACTCCGAAGCATCTTGTCGCCTTCGTGAGAAGCAAGATGCTTCGGAGTACCTCAGCATGACATTGCTTCCCGAGTGTGTTTCCCGAAAATCACCGAAGCTGATTTAACTCCCCTCCACTGAACGCTCTCAAAAACCATTCCTTCGGAGCAATTCATGGCACCCGATCCAATCGCATTCATCGGCCTTGGCATCATGGGCCTTCCGATGGCCGGGCATCTTTTGCAGGCCGGGCATGCGATGAAGGTTCACACGCGCACGCGGTCACGGGCCGATGAGCTGATTGCCCGCGGCGCGACCTGGGCCGCCAGCCCCGCCGATGCGGCCAGGGATGCGAAGGTGGTGTTCATCTGCGTTCCCGATACGCCGGATGTGCAGAACGTTGTGCTTGGGGAGCAAGGAATTCTTTCGATCGCCGCTGCGGGGCAGATCGTGGTCGACCATTCGACGATCTCGCCCAGCGCCACGCGCGACATGGCGCAGTCGCTGGCAAAAAAGGGCGCACAATTTCTTGATGCCCCCATCAGCGGCGGCGACGTAGGCGCCAAAAATGCCACGCTCTCCATCATGGTCGGCGGCGAAGAAGCCGCATTCTTGCAGGTTCGCCCGCTCCTGGAAAAAATGGGCAAAACCCTCACCTACTGCGGCCCATCCGGCAACGGCCAACTCACCAAACTCGTCAACCAAATCCTGGTGAGCATCAACAACCTGGCCGTCTGCGAAGCGCTCACTTTTGCCAAAGCCAACCAGCTCGACCCCGCCAAAACGATCGCCGCCGTCGCCGGCGGAGCGGCCGGATCCTGGCAGCTTTCCAACCTCGGCCCGCGCATGATCGCCGGCGATTTCAAGCCCGGCTTCATGATCAAATTACAGCAAAAAGACCTGCGCCTGGCGCTGCAAGCCGCCGAAAAATGCGGGCTGAATCTCGCCGGCCTGCAACATGTCCACGAATTGTTCGATCAGGCGATGAACCAGGGGCGGGGAAATGAGGGAACGCAGGCGCTGTTCGCGGAGGTGGAGGCGTCGGCGGTGGGATAGCCGGTGAACGCGCGCAGTGAACTGGGAGCGCGTCAAAAGATTGGCAATCCGACCGTCGAGGAAGTGTATCGTATTCGCGAGCAACTACGGCGGACTTTGACGGCGATGTAAATACCGGTGCACACGGATAGGTGCCGCCCACCGCCAACCGTGCGAAAGGATCGACCTTGCGCGGTTTTTCGCGCCATATGGATCTTTCAGCTAGACAGGTGCGAACATCGGGGAGCCGCACAATTTCGCGAGAGTTACAAGCGAGCCAAAAACCCACCCGTTAATTGGCCGATCGATGTCGGCCGTTCGTGCACAAGGCCTGCGACAACGTCGGCTTGCCCTGCCCGCTCGGCTTCATCCAGATATTCCAGCGGCGAGCGCCCGCGGCAGCGCGCCAGCAGGCAGCCGAGCGTGTGCCCGACCGCCCGGCGCTCAAGATCATTGGCCCATGGCACATCCCCCAGCGCCTCGCGGTAAGCCGACCAGTAAAGGCTCGCGGCACCGGCGAAAATCGCCCGGTGCTGGCGCAGGTGGTGGGCTTTGCTCAGGAAATGAGCGAGAGAAAAGCCCAGATCGAAGGCGCCGTCGCCAAAGTGAATCACTTCATGGTCGAGCAGGATCAGGCGATCGTTATGAACGAGAATGTTTTTCGGACTGTAGTCGCCATGCACCAGCGTCTGGCGGGTGGCGCGGGTTTCGGCGACCAGATCGCGCAGGAAACCGGCGGCGGCGGGAACCTGATCGGCGGTGTAGAGATAATATGGCTCCAGCCGCAGTGACTCAAAAAAACTCCGGTCGGCGAATTCCGCCGAGAGCTCTTCGCGGCGTTCCCAACCGCGCCGATGAATCTGCCCCAGCATCGCCCCGAATTGCTTCACATGCGCCAAATCCACGCGGCCAGCCATCAGCATCTGCTTCCAATTTTCGTGCGGCTGAGGCACGGCTTCCATCGCCAGCAGGTTGAAAGCCGGGTCGAGAAAAACCAGCGGCGTGATCGTTCCCGGCGGCGCGAGCTCGGCCAGCCGGCGCATGCCTTGCGCCTCGCGCTCGATTCGGCGTGGGTCACTCAGCCATTCGACTTTGACGCGCAGTTTCGCCAGCGCCTGTTTCAACACCCATGCCCTGCCCTCGGGGAATTCGACGAGCACGGTGCGATTGGAAACGCCGCCGGCAAGGTTGGTGAAGGAAGGGGATTGCTCGGCGGAAATGCGGCTGGTCTGGAGGAGATAGGAGCGCAGGGCATTGAAGTCTTCGATGTCGAGCGAGTGGGTGTCCATGTGACCGGCCGAGCAAGGGGAACTTGACGCGAAGGCGCGAAGAAGCGAAGAACGCGAAGAGTTTCCCAGGCTCGGGCCACGCAACATCGCAATCCGTTGCTGTGACCCGCAAAATCAAAATGGCGGAAAAATCTCTTTGCTTTCGAGTGTCTGCTCGAACGAAAAAAGCACTTCGTCTCCTTCGTTCTTCGCGCCTTCGCGTCAGCATTCCGATGCAGCACGGTGATCGGCCGACCACTCAATCCGCGTAATGCCAGTAACGGTGGATATCATCCACCCCGGTTTCTTCGCCTTCCAACTTCCATTTCACCGGCGCGCCTTTGATTGCGACCTGGATGTCGGCCAGATAATCGGTGGTCTTTCGCGAGGCGGTTCCGTCGGCGGCTTTGATCGATTCGGTTTCCAGCATCTTCACGTGGATGGTTTTTTCGTCGTCGCTGAGCGGGGCAAGCTGGTCGGTGCCCCATTCGCCTTTGTCGTCCTTCACGAAGACGTTGTCGCGGGTGAATTTCAGCTTGGTGTAGATCTTTTCGTCCACGCCGAACTGCTCGCCGAAGGTCAGGCCCACCGGCAGCAGGCGTTTGCGGACGGCGGTTCCATCGTTCCAGACGACGATGTTGAAAAGCCCGCTGTAATGGTCGGTTTTCTTGGCCCGGCTGAAGGTGTTCTTGATCTTGGTGATGACCGCCTGCTCATTTTTCACCAGCGTGCCGACAGCGAACGGCTTGCCCGCCTCCAACACGCCGCCGAGGGCTTTGAAATCGCCCAGCGTCAGTGTCTTCTTGTCAGCCTCGGGAGTCTTTTTCTCGGCGGCAACGATGGAACTTTCATATTTGTCGAGCAGGGCGGCGTCCTTCCCATCGCCCTGGAAAACGCTCACGGTAACGATGGCGAATTCGCCATCGTTCAATTCGCCCTTCCAGAGATTAACCGGGTGATCTTCGGCAACCGCCAGCTTCTTCTGGGCGGCAGTCCAGGTCTTACCCGCTTCGGGAAACCGCGTTTGAAATTCCTTGCCCGCGGCAACGCCGTTCACGAGGCAAAAGACAGTGTCGTCGGCCTTGTCGTCGAGGTTGTATTTCTGGATGGCATGGAGCGACGTGAGGTCGACGCTGACGGGAACCGGTGCAGCGAAGGCGGCGGAAGCCGCGCCCGCGAGCAACGCCACCGAGGCGAGCACGCCGCGAATACGCAAATTCATCGATTAACTCCTCTTATAGAAGCAGAATGCGGACGTAAAAACGCCCCGCCAGCGGGGCCGCTAACGGCGGATCGTCTCTATTATCGGACGAGCCGCCGGGAGGGAAATTATGCAGTTTCCCGCCCTCCGGGGCAACTCCAATCTCCTACAACTGGAGCTTCGGGGCGTTTACAAGGCAATATTCCCAACCTATCGCCATAGCCATTCGGCAGGGATCGGCTGTTTTTCCAGCCCCGGGCCGGAGAGAAGCAGGGCGGGCTTTTCGCCGTCCCATACCACATCGGGAACGCCGGGAATGGTGTTATACTTTCTTGCTCCGCTGGTGCGGAAGTCGATGTAGATGATCTTGAATTCGTGGAAGCCCTTCTTTAGTGGCACGCTCCAGGTGCCAAAACCGTGCAATCGGGTGGCCGGGTACCAGTAATTCAGGTCGGCTTCGCGCTTCACGCCGTTGTTGTCGGGATTGAGGGCGTGGCCGGCGTAAACCTGCAATTCATACCCGGCAATCTGGTCGCAATGGGTGTATTCGTGCGGGGCGTAAAAAGTGTAGACGCCATCCTGCGGCACTTTGAGGTAACCGGTGTATTTGAAGGCGTAGGTTTTGGCGCGGGGCGCCAACTTCGCGCTCAAGGCGGGGTTCTCATCGGGTATGACGCTCAGGTCGAATAGCGACGGCACATCTCCCTTTTTCTTCGGCTGAACCTTGTCGAGCGTCAGCCAGAGGTCCTTCCAGTTGCCTTCGTAGTATTCGTAGTTGAGGCCTTTGCCATGGGGTGTGATGTCCTCGCTCAGGCTGGCGAGTTTCTTGGTGAAAGGCGCGATGCTGATCGGCGTGGCGTCGGTGCCGCTGGTCTGGACCGGATTCTTCTCAACGCCGGTGCGATAGGCGCGGGCTTTCACTGTCAGCGTGCGATCGATTTGGAAGGGGCCGGTGTAACGGGTCGACTGCGGCGTGGGGTCGGTGCCATCCAGCGTGTAGGTCATCACAACGCCCGGCGTGCCGCACGTTAGCGTCACATCCTGCTCGCCGACGAAAACATCCGATTCCGGCAGGATTCTAACGGGGCTGATGGGCCGATTGATCGCGACGGCCTGCATTTTCCCGGCATCCATTGATGCGGGAAGGGAAAATTCAAAATCAGGCGCCGCGATCGCCACTGCGTCCCCTTTAATTTTCATCTGATGCGCGCCCAGGACGATGCCGGTGAGTTCCTCGCCGGCAACTGGCGACTGCACGAGCAGCAACGCTTCACCCTGAATTTCGATTCCACCAGCGGCCAAGTCGCCATTGCGATTATCCGCAGCGAGATAGGTCACCTTGAATCCATCGGCCGTGGTCGCGGCGAATCCATTCGTTCCCGCCGCCGCCGGCAGGGGGGTGATGGATGCAAGATCATTTTCCGTGCCATCGGGCTGCTTCTTGTCCGGGGTCGGCTTTCGCGGAAACAGGGCGGTGATGATCTGCTGGTTGCCGGTGCCGGTCCAGGTTTCGCTGATGCGCTCCCAGTCATATTGCTCGTCGCTTTTTGTCGGCTTGCTGTCGTACTTGAGCGAGGCGTTTGTGAACTGATACATCGAAAGATTCACGTTGCCCACAATGATGTCGCGGGCCTCGTCCCAATTGAAACGCTTGTCGGTGCGCGTTCGGCGGGTTTTGATGGTCTTTGCCGCGGGGTCGATCACAATTTCCTCCGGCTTAAACGCGGCATATTCGCGCTTTTGCAGCGGAAGCCACCATAGCTGCTCATAATCATGCTTTTTCGACGTGAGCATTCGATCCGTGAGAATCCACATCCCGGCTTTGCGGGCATGCAACGCCAGCCGCTGGTGCGAGACGTCGGCAATAAAATCGGTGCGATTGTGGAAGTTGTTGGAATAAACGCCGCTGAAAACGCCTTCCATCAAATCGAAGCGGCCGGAGGAATGCCAGCGCCAGGGGGATGGCTCGGTCCATTCGCGGATCATGTCGCCGCGATGGGCGGTGGGCCAGGTTGTCTTGGGAACGTAGAAGTCGAGCATCTGGCGTTTGCCGTCGACCTGGATGGGAGAAGTCGGGCGGACGTAGGCGTGAACGAGATCGTCGCTGAGCAGGTCCATGCCGAAGGCGGCCATGCCGAAGACATTGTTCTTGCATCCGCTGCCCACCCCGCCGCAGCCCGGCTGGGGCGAGCAGAACATTGAGCCGTAACCGTCGGCCTCTTTCCAGCCGTCGCGGGCGATGCTGTATCCGCCGTAGGGAAACCATTCGCTGGTGTAAGGTGGAATGCCGGCCGATCCATCGCCGTAGAGGGTCGAATAGATTCTGGCGTTGGTCGGATCGTTCAGCATTTCGGGAAACTGCGTGAAAACCTCGCGCAGTTTGAATCGCTTTTCCTGAGGCGGCTCCTGATGGGTGACCAGCGGATATTCGCCATTAGGCGTTCCCCAATGCAGCAGGTAAGTCGCGCGGCGCCCCAGCGCTTCGTTCAATTCATTCTGCCAGTTGGTGGTATGCAAATCCTTTTCCCAGACCGGCTGTGCCCAGTTGGGCATGTTTTCCCGCGCATCCATCAGGCGCAGCGCTCCGGTATTTCTCATCAGCAAGAAATTATAACCCGGCCACTGGTGCGTTTCGGTGCCGTCGCGAAGTTCCTGCAAGACATTGATGTCCTCGATATTCCGCCGGCGGGTTTCGCGGAAATAGAGCGGGGCGACCTTGAATTCATCGATCATGATCGCCAGCAGCATCTGCCCCGCGCCCGGCGTCCAGCCGTTGCCGTTGGAACGCATGTAGACGATCCAGTTCAACTCCGTTTCCATCACCAGCTTCTTCATGATGCGCGCAAAAGCCGGGGCCCGAACCGCGTCGCTGTCATAAGGCAGCGCCTCGGCAATTGCCGCGAACATGCGCAGCGTCATGACGACGGGATAGCTGGAATTATCGTGATTGAGGACCGGATCGATGTCGTTAAGAAACGAATCGTTCATCGCCCAATCGTCCATGTAGGCGATCCAGCGATTGAGATAGCGCGGGTCCTTGGTGGCGATGTAAGCCGTGAACAGCGGATGAAACGCCTCACCCCACCAAAGCTCGCGATACGGATAATTCTGCCGGCCGGGCGTGTCGTAGCCGTAAGGCTGGGCGGGGGCCGACCAATCAATTTCCCCCGGCTCGCCGATTTTCACTTTCTTCCCATTGCCCAGCGTCATCACGCCGCCGAGCATGTCGTCGGCCTTGGCGATCTCATTTTTCAGCCGCTCCGGATCGAGGTCTTTATCCATCGCCGCCTGCGGAAAATCGCTGATTCCGCCGTAGCCACGGCCATACGCCTGCACATCATTGGCATGAATGCCAAACGCCTGCGGCCGGCGCAGCTTGTCGAAGTAATAGTCGCGAAATGCGCGAAGCCCCTCGGCATACTGCCCCGCGGCCTTAAGCTTTCCCACCGCCTCCAACCGCGGCCGGGCGCGAAGATTCGTGCGATTGATATCGTCCGGCGTGCAGAAAACCAGATCGAGAAAATCCTTGCCCAGCGCGCCAACCGCCTGATCCGAATCGCGATTCTGCCATCGCGATTGCTTAAGCGCCGGCGCCGCCGCGTTCATCGCCGCATATTGCTTCACAACTTCGGCGCTCACCAGGCTCAATTCGCGGATGCAAATGTCCTTCGTCGGCGTATTTCGCGCATACGCCTTGAGCGTGACATACCGACCCTTTGTGGGCGGGAATTTCACCACCGTTTCCTCGCCTTCGCCTCCTTCAAACGCGCCGGCGGCAACCGCCGGGCCATGTAAATCCTTCGCGTCGCTGACAAAGAATTCATATTTCGCAATCCGGCTGTCGACCGCGTTGTTCGGCCGCTTCAGCGTCACGATCGAAAACGCGCCCAGCTCATATTCCCGCCCCAGATCGATCACGATTTCATATGCATCTCGCCCACTGGCGGCATAAAACGTCTCGGCGTCATCATCGAAAAGATTCTCCGCCTTCCAAACATCTGCCGAAGGAGCGGGAGCCGAGACAATCTTCCAATCGCGTTTGGGTACATAGTCATCGCGAAATTGCCAATACCCCCACATCGCTTCGTTGCCCCAGTACGGATGAACGCCATCCTCGGCGGCGAATGCCTTGCGCGTCGCCGGCAGGGAAATGAGAAAAAGTAAAGCGAGAGAATAGAGAATCGAAACATCGAGCCGTTTGGGCTTTGGTGAGAACAAATCTGCCAGCATTTTTGTGTGGTCCCATCCGAAAACAGGGGTGCGCCGAATTTGCAACGCGCATTACATTGCCCGGCAATTAACGTATCGCGGGATGGACTCAATCGTTGTTTGTTCTTCTGGATAAACGCCAGGACGCCACGGACGCCAAGATCGGAAAGAGTAGATGAAATCATCGGTAATTCCACGTTTTCTTGGCGATCTTCGCTTGGCGTCCCGGGCGTCTTGGCGTTCATTTATAGAGCCGTTGCAAAATGTTGCGCGGCTCCGATTGAACTTACCCGGCTATGTGACTTGCTCGCGCCGCGCCCAGCCCAGGCGGACGCCATCCGGAAACTATACGACAAATTATGTGACGCTCTTCCCCGCGAACTCGCGCGCGGCGGACATGGCATCGGCAACTTTGGTCGGATCAGTTCCGCCGCCCTGGGCCATTTGCGGGCGGCCGCCTCCTTTTCCGCCGACGATTTTGGCGGTTTCGCGCAGCCAGTCGCCGGCCTTGAGGCCTTTGGCGACCAGGTCGTCGCTGACGGCGGCCACGATATTCACCCGGCCTTCATTGGCGGAAATCAGAACGATGCCATAGCTCCCGGCCCGCTTTTTCAGCGAGTCGACAATCGAGAGAAGCTGGTCCGTCGGCGCGTTGGGCACTTCGCCGACCACCAGCTTGCCCGGGCCCAGCGGCGTGGATTTTTCCAGCAGGGCCGACGACAACGCCGCCACATCCAACCCGCCGCCCGCGGCTTTGTGCGACTTTTCGTACGCCTTGTGCCGCGATTGCAGTTCCGCGACCGCGGCCTGCGCCCGGCGCTTGGCGCGGAGGGGAACAGTGGCGGTGATGGCATCTTGTAGCGATGCAATAATCGGCTGCACGATTTCGTCCGGCGCGCGGCGGCCCTGCTCGATCAGCCGATCGATTTCCCGGCCGGCAGTAACGGCTTGCCGGGCGGCGTCACCCGTCAGGGCCACAAGCCGGCGGATGCCCTTGCTGACCGATTCCTCGGCGGTGATGGCAAACGTGCCGGCATCGGCGGCGTTGGGCAGGTGGGTGCCGCCGCAGAATTCGATGGAATATTGCCGCCATGCGGGGTTGGCGGGGTTGCTGAGCAAATCCTTCACCGGCACGCCGATGGAAACGACGCGGACCATCGGCGGATATTTTTCGCCGAACACGGCCCGAAGGCCGTGAATCTTCAACGCCTGCTCCTGCGGGGCCGTCTCGGCATAGACGGGCAGCTTCGCCGCGATTTTATCGTTCACCAGTGATTCCACTTTGGCAAGTTCCTCATCGGCCAGGGCTTTGCCGTGGGAATAATCGAAGCGGAGTTTTTCCGGATCGACGAGGGAGCCTTTTTGCTGAACGTCATCGCCGAGCACTTCGCGGAGGGCCCAGTTGGCCAGGTGGGTGGAGGTGTGGTTTTTTTCGGTGTGCGATCTTTGCGCGGATACATTAAGGTCAACTTGAGTTCCAACCTTGAGCGGACCGGCTACACAAAATCCGATGTGAAGGATATAGCCCGCGACGCTACGGGTACTCTTGACGATGAAATTGGCCCCCCCGCCTTTTGTGGTGCCGAACCCGCCTCCGCGCAATTCGCCTTGGTCGCCGACCTGGCCACCCATTTCGGCGTAGAAATTTGTGTGATCTAGAATGACCGCAAACATTCCATTCGCATCAACGTGCGCCCTCGGCTCGCAACCCGGTACTTCGGGAAGAAATTGGGTCCCATCCCAGACAGCTTGAACGGTTGCCGACCTCGTTGCAGTCGTCGATTGCGCGTCAAATTTGGATCGATCGTCTGTCGGGATGATCTTTTCTCCCTGCAATTTGGCAATCGCGTCTGGGGAAAGATCGGATCCGTGCGATTTGTCCCCCGTACCGCCGGGACGGGCTTGCTCCTTCGCTTTCTCCATTAACTTTTCGTACCCGGCAACGTCCAAAGACATGCCGCGCTCCTCGGCCATAATACGGGTTAGGTCGATCGGGAAGCCGTAGGTATCGTGGAGTTTGAAGGCGTCTTCGGCGGAAATCTGGACGGCATGAGCTGCATATTTTTCAATCAAGCGGCGACGCGCATCGGCATCCGCCGGAATGTCCACTTCGTGACCATCCTCCGTGTGGATTTTATCGCGCAATCCAATAGTCCGATACTGCTTCTGAGCAGTGTCAGATTCCCTGGGGAAGACTCGTGCAATGGCTGCGCTAGCAGCATCTTCGAAAAGCTGGATTCCTCTTCCTAGTGTTCTTCCGAATGAAACCTCTTCGTCTTTGACGAGTTCAATGACTCGCCCCGGATTTGTCTTTAGCTCCGGAAACATTTTCCCCATCGACTCCACTACCACCGGCACTAACTTAAACAAAAACGGCTCATTCAACCCAAGCTGCTGCCGTCCGAATCGCACGGCCCTTCGTAATATCCGCCGCAGTACATATCCTCGACCTTCATTACTCGGCACCGCCCCATCCGTCAGCGCGAAGGTCAGGCACCGGATATGGTCCGCCACCACCCGAAACGCGATGTCATGGCGAAGCTGCGGATCGGCCGCCTCGGCGACTGGGTCGGCGGCGTTGGTCTTTGGGAATTTACCGGTGTATTTCAAATTTGAAATTTGCGATATCGCATCAAACAACGGCGTCCATAAATCCGTGCCGAAGTTGTCCTGCTTGTCCTGCAAAACCTGGCAGAGCCGTTCCAAACCCATGCCGGTGTCGACATGTTGCGCGGGAAGCGTGGTCAGTTTTCCGGCGGCGTCGCGGTTGTACTGGATGAAGACGTTGTTCCAGATTTCCATCACCCGCGGGTCTTCGCCATTCACGGGGCTGGGCGTATGCAGCTCGGCTTCGGGCCGGCGGTCGTAGTAGATTTCCGTGCAGGGGCCGCAGGGGCCGGTCTCGCCCATTTCCCAAAAATTGTCCTTGCCGAAATAGTGAATGTGATCGTCGGGAAGATGTGCAACCTTCTTCCAAATCTCGGCTGCTTCAGTGTCTTTGGGGATGCCGTTCTTTTCATCCCCTTTATAGCAGCTTACATGCAGGCGTTTTGGGTCGAGCTTGTAGACTTTCGTGAGCAGTTCCCACGCCATTTCGATGGCGCCTTGCTTGAAGTAATCGCCGAACGACCAGTTGCCGAGCATTTCGAAGAAGGTGTGATGCCGGCGCGAGCGGCCCACATCGTCGAGGTCGTTATGTTTTCCCCCGGCCCGGATGCACTTTTGCGTATTGGCCGCCCGCGTGTAGGCGCGCTTTTCCTGGCCGAGAAAGATCGGCTTAAACTGGTTCATCCCCGCGTTGGTGAACAGCAGCGTCGGATCGTCCAGCGGAACCACCGGCGAACTGGGAACGAACGTGTGCCCGTGCTTCTGCACGAAAAAGTCGATGAAGGTTTGGCGAATCTGGTCGGAAGTCATAACCGGCTTTTCCAAAAGGTGGGGAATTATTGTCGAAAGATGACGAGGTTGCCAGTGCAGGTACACCATACATGATGCGAATGCATGCGGATGGCGGGGTCCGGGCTGGAATTCTCAGAAGTGTGGACATCTTCTGCTGGGGCGTAGTGGCCGCTTGCCGGCCCGCAGTCGTCTAAGCGACAAGCAAGTCTATTGGCCTTGTCCACGGTTCGGAGAATTCCAGCCCGGAGAGCCAATTAAATTAGAGCATTTTTCAGAATGGTGGCGCGTTTGCGCGACCGTCATCCTGAGCTGAGGTGAGGTACTCCGAAGGATCTTGCCGGTACGCGCGGGCGAGCCAGATCCTTCGGAGTACCTGCTCTGAAAATGTAGGGCGGGCACTGCCCGCCACGACCGTGCTCGGCGGGCAGTGCCCGCCCTACGTGAATTTCATGCGTGGCGGGCGCGGCCCAGCCGCATGAGGACTCAGATTGACGATTGCCCGCTCGATCAACCTGAGAAACGCTCTAATTTGTTTTTTTCTCTCGACTCCCTGTTCTCACTGACATCCTCGTTCTCACTTTCAGATCGGCGCGGGTTGCTCCGGGGCGAATTCTCCGAACCGTGGACAAGGCCGGCAGACTCGCTTGTCGCTTAGACGACTGCGTGCCAGCAAGCGGCCGCTACGCCCCAGCAGAAGATGTCCACACTTCGGAGAATTCGCCCCGGAGCAAGAGTCCCCACAAAAAATCACACCCTTCCTTCATGGCGTCGCGGAAACCGCCGCGCCGCCATCCGCCGGATTTTCCCGGTACACCAGCACCATCACGTACTCCATCGTGATCATTCCCTCGGCGACCATTCCCTCCAGATGCGGCAGAAGCGATCGGATCTTTTCCTCGCTGTCGACCATTTCAATCACAATCGGCAGATCGGTCGACATCTCCAATAAGTTTGCCCGATGCACGACGCTGTTGGCGCCAAAGCCTTCGCTGCCGCGAAGCACCGTCGCGCCGGCCAGGCCGAGCTCGCGCGCCTTTTGCACGATCGCCTCGTAAAGGGGACGATGCTGAAACTTGTCTGCTTCGCCGATGAACACCCGCAGAAGAATGCCGTTCTCGTTGACCTTCATATGCGTCCTGGTTTGAAGCCTGGGCAGGGTGGAAAGCGGAAGAAGCATCGCCGCCAGATGCAGCGGAGCAGGTTCGCCGCCGCGCTGGCGGTAGAGCATGACCGCCGCGCGCTCGAGGGTTGCCAGGCCGCCGGGCATGACTTGTGCAAGTGGTCCCTCGACAAATTGCACGATGCGTTCGACCTGATCCACGATCTCTACGATCACCGGCACATTTTCGCTGATCGACCAGGTCGATTCCTGGATGAGGCCGTGCGAACCCAGCCCCATAATTCCGCGCAAAACCGTCGCGCCGGCAAGGCCGGCGTTCCGCGCCGCGCGCAACACGAGCGTCGAGGTGGGAAGATGCGGTGCGCGATCGCCGCTGCGAAGATAGACGCGTAGCAGAACTTGTTCGCCGCTGAAACTCATGGCCGATCCGTCACCTGATCATCCTAAAATGACGTGGCACGGGCCGCCCGTGCCGCGTTAGAATCCACGCGCCATCAGCCCGCAGTCGCGCAAGGCTAATTTACTCAAACTGAGCAGCTTTGCGGAAAATGCCTCCACGCCGGGGCAAGCGGCGCGCATAACGCCTCGTCGTGAAAACAAGCTTATCGCCGCGCCGAGATCGGATTTAGGAGCGCTGCGTAAATCCGGGGCGGCGCGGCTACGCCGTCAACAATAGTGATAAATGCGGTATAATCCAATCCGTTTTGCCGCGGGTATCGCTTGTTGCGGAATCGGCGGAAGCGAGTTCTGCCGGTTTGGCGGCGGCGTGTTTGCCGCCGGCGCCCGTGGATCAATTCGAAGGAGGCTTGGGTCATGGACGGCCCCAAGGTCGCTCCGCTCAAGACCCGGATTCTGATTCGTTCATGCCAGCCCAGCCGGCTCCGCCGTCAGTGTCTTGCCCAGGCGTATCAGCAGGTCTGTCCGGAGATTCGTCTTTCCCTTCCCGATAACCCAATCCCGACGTCTCCGGCCCAAGGTCCGGGGATCCGGCAATCAGCCGCCGTCAGGGCGGCAGGAGCGTGATGCATGCAAAGCAATTCAATTGAAAGCAACCATTCGATCCGCGCCGCATTCTATGCCCGGGTTTCCTCCGACCATCAGGCCGTTGCCGGGACGATTGCGTCCCAAGTGGCGGCGTTGGAGCAGCGGGCTGCGGAGGATCAGGCAAAAGTCGAGCCGCAGATGCGTTTCATCGACGAAGGACAAAGCGGCTCGACGCTTGTCCGTCCGGCGCTGGAGCGGATGCGTGATGCGGCTTCGGCCGACAAGATCGACCGCCTGTATGTGTTTTGTCCCGACCGTCTGGCGCGAAGGCATTCGCACCAGATGCTGCTGATCGAAGAGCTGGAACATTATGGGGTGGAGCTGGTGTTTCTCGACCACGCGTCGCGTGATACGCCGGAGGATCGGTTGCTGGTGCAGGTGCAGGGCGTGGTCGCCGGCGATCGTCGGGGAGGAGGTGTTTGACGCGGTGCAGGAGCAACTGAAGGAAAATCAAAAGCGCTGCCGCCAGCGCAAAAGCGCCGCCCGTCATCTGCTCCAGGGCCTGGTGGTGTGCAAGTGCTGCCGATACGCTTTTTACGGCCGGGCAGATCCCAAGAACAAATCGTACGTCTATTACCGCTGCACCGGCACCGAAGCCGCCCGCTTCGGCGGACACCGCGTCTGCGACAACAAACCCGTGCACAAAGACGCGCTCGATCAGGCGGTATGGAACGATGTGCGGTCGCTGCTGGCTGATCCGGCGCGCATCGAAGAGGAACTGAACCGCCGGCTGGACCGCAACGATGACGCGGAAAAGCAATCCGGAAAAAAGTTGCAGTTGCAGGCCGACAAGATCAATCGCGGCATCGATCGCCGTGCCACGCGTAATACGGCAGGGTCAGGCGGATTCGCGGGCAAATCACGTGTCCTGTGCCTGTATCGCATTGGCCGTGGCTCTAATTGTCATGTACTTGTTTTTGACGCGGTGAATTGGGATAATCCCCGCGCTCGCGCATCAGGGGCCGTCTCGGCGGCGAAAGGAACCTTCTCATGAAACATCTCATCGCATTGGCCGTCATTGTCAGCATGCTTGGCGCAGCCAGCTTTGTTTACGCCAGGGGCGGCAAAGGCGCGAGCGGATACACGGGAACCATTTCCACCCTCGGCTCGGCCGGCTTTGCCATGACCACCGATGACGGGAAGGAACTGAAAGTCCTCTGCAACGCCAACACCAAGTTCCAGACCGGCGGCAAGGACGGCGGCCCCGCCACGGCCAAGGATATCCGCGAAGGCGCTCACGTCACCGTGCAAGGCGGAATCTCCGGCGACAAACAGGTCATGGCAACCATGGTGACGATTCTTCCCGCGAAAAAGGGGAAGTAAGTCCAACGGTCGAAATCGCGGAATCGCAAGCGACTTCCCGGCGTCACAGCGTGCTTTGCATTTGCCGGGACGGCCGCGTGGTCGCTTGCGATTTCGCGATTCGTCGCGCACCAATTAATTGGATTTTCTCCGCATTTTTTCCCGACACGCGACAATTTCCCTCGCCTCCGGTAACTTCTCCGCCATGCCTAAATCACCCCAAGCGCGTACAACCGGCACCATCCCCGCATCGGAATACATCCAACGCCGCGAAAAAGTCCTCAAGGCCCTCAAAGGCTCTGCCGGCGTCGTTTTCGCCGGCGAAGGAGGCGCGCCGCTGCTTGGCCGATGGCGGCCCGATGCCAGTTTTCTTTATCTCACCGGAATCGATTCCGAAGCCGGGGCGGCGGTGTTTTTCAATCCGTCGGCCGAGGCGGCCGATCGCCGGTGCATTCTCTTTCTCCGCGCGCTCAATCCGGAACTGGAGCGCTGGGATGGATTTCGCGATCCCATTTCGTCGAGCCTGAAACAAAAGACCGGCTTCCAAACCATCATGCGCTCGGGAACCCTTGCGCCCTCCCTCACCGGCGCTGCCCGGCGCACCAAAAAGCTCGCCTGCCTGCACCCGTTCAGCACTTACCCGGCAGCGGTTTCTCCTGACCTGGCGGTTTTCAAAAACGTTGCCGAGCGCGTGCCGGGCGTGAGCATTGAGGACATGACCGATCTCCTGCCGTCGCTGCGCGCCATTAAATCGCCCGCCGAGCTGAATATCATGAAGCAGGCAATTGCCATTACCGCCGCCGGATACGCGGCGGCCATGAAAATCATCCGGCCCGGCGTCAACGAAGGATACGTCGCCCAGGTCCTGGAACGCACCTATGTCGATCACGGTGCAACCGGCCTGGCCTACAACTCCATCGTCGGCTCAGGGCTCAACGGGACCGTGCTGCACTACATGGAGAATACACAGCCGCTGGAAGCCGGCGACTTGCTCGTCATCGACAGCGGCTGCGCGCTGAACAACTACACCTCGGACGTAACGCGCACCTATCCGGTCGGCGGAAAGTTCTCCGCCGAGCAGAAGGAAGTTTACAACGTGGTTTTGAGCGCACAGCTTGCCGCCATCCGGGCCAGCAAGCCCGGCGCGAAGATGAGCGATGTGGACGCTGCCGCCCGGCAAGTGATCGAAAAAGCCGGGTTCGGCGACTACTTCATCCACGGGATCGGCCATCAGCTCGGCATGGAAGTCCACGACGTCACCCCCGACGGCCCGCTCAAGCCCGGCATGGTCATCACCATCGAGCCGGGCATCTACATCCCGGAAAAGAAAATGGGAATCCGCATCGAGGATGACATTCTGATCACTGCCAAGGGGAACCAGAATTTGTCGGTGGCGATCCCCAAAACGACGGATGAAGTCGAAGCGGCACTGGCGGATTGAACATCTCGTAACAAAATGGGTCGAATCCCAAAACGCCAGGAGAGAAATCGCTCGCGAAGGCGCGAAGTGGCGAAGAAAGACGCGAAAAATTCATTGAAGATTTGGCATCGCGACGCTCAGGTGTTTTAAATGACAACTGAATACATGTTTGTTCTTCGCGTCCGTCCTCGCAACTTCGCACCTTCGCGAGCGTCCCGCATTTTTCTGAAATGTAGGGTGGGCGTACTCGCCCACCATTTTGCGCACGTCGCATAGGCAAAGGTGGGCGAGTACGCCTCAAGTTTACCCTCTTCTTTTTATTCTTTCCAAGAGCATACCTTCTACCAGTCGTTGTAATTCAGTCCATCCACGCCACAACACGAGCCAGCCTGGGGGCTTGTCGGAGGGGCGGCCGAGGTGGC
>DASRRM010000176.1:0-2768 GCA_035695715.1 Tepidisphaeraceae bacterium | reverse complement strand
GTTTCTATCAAATCACGCTGATCGCTTTGGGCCTCGTAATGCTATCGTTCATTGTAGTGCGAAGTGAACGCGCAATCGGCGCGCAGTTCGCCCGGCCACCGGAACACGCAGTAGACCCGAACGCCAAACCCGCCGCCCCGGGCGTGTTCACCGATTTCAAAGGCGAAACGCCGGGTAACGTCCATCACATTACGGCTGCGGATCTGCCGGGCCCCTACGCCACAAAATCAGCAGCCATTTTCTCGCGCCCCGTCGCCAAGCCCGCGGACGCCTGGCCGCAAGCGCCGGCTGGCTTCAAGGTGACGCTCTACGCCGAAAAATTGGCCGATCCGCCGCGAACCATCGTCACGGCTCCCAATGGTGACTTCTTCGTCGTCTCCACGAACAAAGGCAAAGTCCTCGTCTTTCATGGCATGACCGCCGACGGCAAGCCCGAGAAAACCGAAGAATTTGCCACCGGTCTAAAGCTGCCTTTCGGCATAGCGTTCTATCCCCTGGGACCAAATCCCAAATACGTCTACATCGGTGACACAGACTCCATCGTCCGCTATCCCTACGAAAATGGCGATATGAAGGCTCGCGGCCCTCAAGAAGTTGTGGTTCCGAATCTTCCCGCCGGCCCCAACCATTTCGCGCGCGGCGTGGCCTTCTCCCTCGACGGAAAGCACATGTTCATTTCTGTCGGTTCCCACACCAATGTCACGGACATCGATACCGACAAGAGTGAATTCCATCGCGCCGATATTCTCGAGGCCAATCCCGATGGCTCGGACTTGCACGTTTACGCTTCCGGGATTCGCAATGGCTCGGGAATCGCCGTCGATCCTCACACCGGCGAACTTTGGACTTCCGTAAATGAACGTGACGAAATCGGCGACAATGTTCCTCCCGATTACATCACCCACGTTCAAGAGGGAGGCTTTTACGGGTGGCCCTGGTATTACACCGGCGGCAATCCCGATCCTCGCTTCCCCGGTAAGCACCCGGAACTCAAAGACAAGGTCATCGTTCCCGACGTGCTTATGGAGCCCCACAATGCTTCGCTGAACATCACTTTCTACGAAGCGAAGCAATTCCCCAAGCAATATCAGGGACAGCTCTTCGGCGCTGAACACGGTTCGTGGAATCGCTCCGTCCGCACCGGCTATGAAGTCGTGTTCGTGCCCATGAAAAATGGCAAGGCCAGCGGCGCGTACCAGGATTTTCTCACCGGGTTCGTCACCCCGTCGGGTGATTGCTGGGGCCGTCCCGTTGGAGTCGCGGTTGCCCCGGATGGTTCCCTCATGGTGACGGATGACGGCTCGAACTCGATTTGGCGGGTTACCTACGGGAAAAAGTAGGCTCGTGGTTTTCGGTGAAGCGTGGGGAAAACGGTACCGGCTGTGCATCCGCTTGGCGGCTGTCCCAAGCCTCGCGGCGCTCTTGCTCGGCGGATGCACGGTCGGGCCCAAATACGTTCGTCCCCCAGCGAACGTTCCTCCGCAGTACAAGGAAGCGGGCAATTGGATGCCCGCCCAGCCAAGTGACGAAATCTCCAAGGGCCAATGGTGGCAGATCTATGGTGATCCGCAGCTCAACGCTCTCGAGGACCAAGTCACCGTCTCCAATGAAACATTGAAAGCCGCGCAGGCCCAATTCCTCGAGGCCCGAGCCGCTGTCCGGGTTGTACGCTCGCCTTTTTTCCCCGTTGTTGCGGGTGGAGCCTCGGCTTCGCGGACTCGCACTTCGCAAAATAAGCCGTCGGTCACCGCGGCCCAAACCAACAATGACCTTCAATTGCCCATCGACGTCTCCTACGAGCCGGACGTTTGGGGCCGCGTTCGTCGCAGCGTTGAAGCGGCCCGCGCCGAGGCTCAGGCCACCGCCGCCGATCTGGCAAGCACGGATCTCAGCCTTCACGCCGAACTCGCCCTCGATTATTTTCAGCTGCGAGGTCTCGATTCAGAGCAGCAGTTGCTGAACTCCACTGTCACCGCCTACGAACGCGCCCTCGAATTAACACGCAGCCGTTATCAGGGCGGCATCGCTTCCGATGTCGATGTGGCCCAGGCCCAAACTCAGCTTGAAACCACCCGCGCAGAGGCCGAGGACGTTGGCGTTCAGCGCGCCGCTTTCGAGCACGCCATCGCCGTTCTGATCGGCAAGACCAGCTACGAATTCAACCAAGTGCCGTTGCCTCTCACCTATGCCCCGCCGCCAATTCCTCTCGGTCTGCCCTCCCAATTATTGGAGCGCCGCCCCGATATAGCCGCCGCCGAAAGACGCGTTCAGGAAGCTAACGCCCAGATTGGCATCGCTCGCGCCGCGTATTTTCCATCCATCTCCCTAGCTGGATCAGGCGGTTTTGAGAGCGCTCACATAGGCAACCTTCTCGAAGGGCCTAGCGGATTCTGGTCCCTGGCCGGATCGGCCGCCGAGCTGATTTTCGACGGCGGCCAGCGCCGAGGCCTCACCGAGCAAGCGCGCGCCTCTTACGACAAGTTCGTGGACAATTACCGGCAGACGACCTTGACCGCATTTCAAGAGGTTGAGGACAGTCTGGCCGCCTTGCGCATCCTGGAGAACGAAACGAACACCCAGGACGCCGCGGTCGCCGCCGCGCAACATTCTCTCGATCTCTCCAATAGCCGTTACAAAGGCGGCGTCGCCAACTACCTCGAGGTAACCACAGCCCAGAGCGCTGCTCTGGGCGACGAGCGCGCCGCCGTCGATGTTCGCACCCGCCGCCTGGTCGCGAGCGTTTTGCTCATCAAAGCCCTTGGTGGCGG
>DASRRM010000175.1:0-18196 GCA_035695715.1 Tepidisphaeraceae bacterium | reverse complement strand
CGAAGGGTACTTCCGCAGTAAGCGGTTTCGCCCGATCCGCTTACTCCGGGAGTACCCTTCGTGCGCGGCTCATTCCGCCCTGCCTGCGAAACGAACAAAATCATGCGGCGTGTCTGAGCACAAGGGAGAGGAACCAGAAGTGAGCGCCTCATTCGCGCAGAGGCATTTAGTCGCGTCTGCTCTATTCACACCAGATGCCCCACCCGATCGATCGCCGCCAGCGTCGGCTTCAAATACTCCTGCCCGAAAAGCCGAAGGTCATTCAGCATGCTGTAAAGCTGGTAAACGGGCTTGCGCACCTGGTGATATTCCGGGGCCAGCTTTGCGGTTTGCTGATAAGCTTTCATGAACGCGGGGGTGACGGTGTGAAAAAGCTCGAGATACGCCAGCTCGGCCTCGGCGTGTCCATATTTGCAATGCGGGTCGAGAAACGCCGCGATGTGCCATTGGCCATCCCCCTTGCAGTGGCACATCAGATTGGTCGACCATAAATCCCAGTGCAGCAGGCGCGGGCAATCGTCGTGCGTCAGGAATCTCTCGAGCCGTTCGTGAACCTTCCCGACGACTTTTCTGCATCGCACCGGCAGGACGCCCGATTTTTCAACTTCGTGCCAGATCGGGTCGAAAAATTCGCGGTAGCACTCGTGCCATTTCTCGTAGCGCTTGACGTTTTCGCCGCCAACGGCGCGCTGAAAATGCGAATGGGTCCGCTCATGTAATTTGCGCACGTAAGAAGCCAATTCGATTTGCAACTGCTCGAACTCCCCCGCCGCGCACGCGCTTTTGGCCTCGGCCAAGTCCATCCCCTCAATGAACTCCATCAGGATGTAACTGAACGGCTCATCCAGCGAACCAAGCTGGTATAGGTAAACCTCAGGCACCGGCAACCCCGCCTCTTTCAACAAGGCAAGCTGCCATGCCTCATCCGTGTACGACCGGTCAACGCGATGCGGCGTGATTTTCAGCACCGCCTTGCGCCCATCCTTCAAAACAACGGCAAGCGTGGTGTTGATGCTGCCCCCCGCCAATGGAGTGACCGCCTCCACATCCGCGGCGTCGCCTGCCCATTGGCGGGCAATGCCGCGAAGAACCTGCCACGAAATGTCCACCTCATGTGGCGTCATGCAGCCGGCTCAATCATTTTTCATCCAGCATCTTCGGAATGAGCTCTTCGAAATTCTCCCGCGCTTTGACGGTTCGCACCACGCCTTTTTTGTCGATCAGGAACATTGTGGGGATTCCGTTGATGCCGAATCCTTTGGCGATTTCATGCCAGCCGGGCTTGGTCGTATCGAAAAGCTGCGGCCACGGCATGTCGGGGTTCTGGTCCAGAAACGCATGCAGCGGGCCGGCGCCCTGGTCGCAGGAAACGCCCAGAACTTCAAGCCCCTTGCCGTGATAGTCGGCATAGGCCTTCTTCACACGCGGCAGCTCCGCCTTGCACGGGCCGCACCACGAGGCCCAGAAATCAACCAGGATCACCTTCCCCTTCCAGTCGGCGGTGCTCAGTTCCCCGCCATCCAGCAGCTTGCCGGAAATAACCAGCGGCTTGCCTTCCAGCGCCTTGAGCTTTTGCTGGGCCATGATGGTCGATGCGATGCGCTGGGCCATCGGGCCTTTTAATTCGTCGGTGATGACCTTCGTGGCCGCATCTTCCATGGCGGGCGTTGCTGGGGCGGTATTGGTCATGACCATGAGCACGGTGACCAGCTGATCGTCGGTGGGATGGGCCTTGACCATCGCCTTAACTTCATCCAGCGCCTTTTGTTGGGCCGCTGCATCGTGCGCGCCTTTCCACCAGTGGCTGATGGCCAGTGCCGACCCGGCCATGACCGCCGTTGCCTGGTCATCGCTGGTGGCGTCCTTGGCCAGCTTCGCGCTGGTGTCGGCATCGCCGAAATAATCGAGCAGCGCCAGTTGCTGAACCTTGATGCCGGCCAGTTGCCCCGCCGGCACGCCGTGCGCGCTGAGCGTGTCCAGATCGCCGACGATTCGATGAATCAGCGGCAGGGCCTTGGGGGCGATTCCCGTTCGCTTGGCCTCATCGCCAAAAACCTTCCCCTGTTGCAGCATCGGAGCGAGTTCATTATGGGCGGCTTGCAGATCAGTCCCGGCGGCCTTCTGGGCGGCGCTATCATCGACCAGTTTCTCGCCCGGCGCGGGCGGAGCAGCGGGTGGGGCAGCGTGGCTCGCAGGGATGGAAAATCCGATTGCCGATATGGACAGGAGAATGAGCAATGATTTGATCGATTTCATGAATCAGCCTTTCGTTGGATCATGAGTATGGTTGTAGCGTCGAAAGTTTCAAGTGGGGCTTACGAAACTGAGCGTCTGCCGCAATTTCGCGGGATCTCGCGATGCATTCTGAATCGGGAATGCTACTCTTGGAGCGTTCTTCATGTTGGCGCGGCGTCCCTATCGTCATCCCGATATCAGGCACTCGGCAGGGGCAGGAAACCGTCCGCCATAATCCCTTCTCACCGAACTAAAAATTTATAGACAATTAAATGGAAATAATGCATATAATCAATTATATAATAATTAGTTAACACGGACAAGGAATATGACAGAAAAACGGACATGGCAGAAGTCGCATCCCTGGATTTCCTTCCGGTTGGATTTCTCCAGCATGCCCGCGGACATCTGGCTGCTCGCCGGCGAAATCGCATCCAAATGCGAGCACGTGGCCGGCGCGCCGCTGCTTCAGGACACCGCCAATGAACTGATGCAGGTTTACCTCTCCAAAGGCGCGCAGGCCACCACGGCAATCGAAGGCAACACCCTGACCGAAGCCGAAGTGCGACGGCAAATCGAGGGAACGCTCAACCTCCCCAAATCAAAGGAATATCTCGGATTTGAAATCGACAATATCGTGGCGGCGTGCAACGACGTGTTGAAGCAAGCCGCCTCGCCCGCGCCGCCTCTGCTGACGCCGCGGCGGATCATGGAATTTAACGCCGCCGTCCTACGCAAACTCGCGCTCGATGAACACGTGCAACCGGGCAAATATCGCGAGTATTCCGTCGGCGTGGCCGACTATCGCGGCGCGCCGCACAACGCCATCCGCCAACTCGTCGGGGAACTCTGCACCTGGCTGAACCAGCCCTGGCTGAGCGGCTTCCCCTCGCTAAGCCCACGCGATCTCCGCCGGCTCGATGCGGTCTTCAAGGCGATCGTCGCCCACCTGTACATCGCCTGGATTCACCCCTTCGGCGACGGCAACGGCCGCACCGCCCGCCTGGTCGAATTCAGCATCCTCGTCAACACCGGCGTCCCGTTCCCCTCAGCGCACCTCCTCAGCAATCATTACAACCAAACGCGCAGCGAATACTACCGCCAATTAAGCAAGGCCAGCAAATCCGGCGGCGACGTGCGAAGCTTCTGCCTGTACGCAATGAGAGGCTTCGCCGACCAGCTCCGCGAACAAATCGATGTAATCCAAAGCCTGCAAAGAAAACTCTTCTGGCAAGCCCAAATCGCCGCCAAGCTCCCCGACTCGGCCACGGGCCGCCGCCAGCGAAATCTGGTCGAAGACCTGCCCGACGATCCGGCCGGTTTAACCAAACGACAGGTCGTGGACATCAGCCCGCGTGTCGCGCGGGCGTATGCAAAGCTCGATGAAAAAACGCTCAGCCGCGATCTGGACGCATTGGAAAAGCTGGGGCTCGTGGAACGCGTCGAGGGGAGATATCGCGCGAAAATGGAAATTGTGCTGGGGTATCGGCCGACGGGAAAGTGACATTCGAAGGTGTTTCGTGGGGGCAGGCGAGAATGAAATACGACGGAGACAGCCTGAGAATGTTTTACGCGGCCCTTTTTCCGCGAGGAATGTTGAAGACTGGCTGGCGTTCCCCAACCAGCGTGCGCACTACGCCGAAACGATAGTCGCTCGTCGATTCAGGTAGGGTGACGCATTGCCAGTTAAGCCGTTGCGGTTTGGGCCGCCAAAGGTCGTCGAAGAGATTTGGGTAAGCAATCGTCTGCTGGCTCTCGACACTCTGGCGAATATCTTCGGATCCCGCAACGAAGAGGCACGTGTCCCCCTCGAACAGCGAGTAGACACCCGCCTCTTCCGGCATCTTGGTCGTCGCGCCGAAGTTGATCGGACCGTTCCAATCCAATTTTCCGATCACACCTTTCGCAATCTTCGCGCTTGCCCCTTTCTTTCGGACGTTGAGCGCGGCCCATCGATACTCAAATGGCGAAAAACCGGGCACGATCTTTGCGGCCAGTGCGTCGAACTCGGCAACAAGCGTCGGGTGGGCGAGGGTCGTGTCGACCGACGTTCCATATCTGAAATGCATGACGCGGGCCGCGATCTCGCTTGCAATCGCGTACCGCCACTGCTCGGGGACGATCGACCGTTTCGATTGCTGGAGCTTAAGCTTGCTGTGTTTGCGCAGGCCGATTAGTGCAAGATTGAGGCGGAAAATGCTGTCGTCCACGCCAAAATCGCGGCAGGCAACGATGAACTTGGCATTGAGATCGGGATCGGCGAGGACGCGATCAGAGGAAAACTTTTCCCGGACAAGCACGAAAGCCTGTCTAACTGCCTTCTCATACTGTGCGACCTGCCCATCGTGCGCGTCGAGCACGTCTACGAGTGCGCGCCTCCGTATCAGCAAATTGGACAAGGCTCCGGCGAGTTGCGCGGAGCCCAGCTGCCCATGTAATGGAGGTAGTCGCGGACCGAGAGTCGATCCGAGGGCGGCGCTAATTGCGAAATGGTTTATGTTCGTCATGACCGCGCTCATCCAAAATGCCTTAAGCCATGAAATTGACCGTCGATTACCAGGGCGATCTCGCCCTGTTTCATCTCGCGGCCCATTTTGCGAGCGAAAGCCGTTAGTTTGGCAATGAGTTTCTTGTCGGCGACTTGATCGCCCGTAACGTAGCAGTGAATCAGATACGGGAAATCTCGTACAAGATTTCCCCCACCCTCATCGTCGCGCCAAATGCCCTCTGCCCTCGGCATTGCCGTCGCGCCGCCGTATGTCTCTCCAAAGAATTCCAGAGCACGATTTTTCCACTCGTCCTGGGAACCAAGCGTGCGCCCCTCGCGGTCCGCGCTCGGCACGAATAAAACGATCAAGACGGATCGCGGGTTTGTAGGCGCGTCGATTTTAGTCTCTTTCTGATCCACTTTCGATCCCCGGGAATTGCATCGCGCGGCTCTACGCGGCGTGTTCGGACATTATTGGCTCATTCATGAGCCGCTTCTTACCGGCCTGAGCATATACGGAATTTAATTCGATTCCAATAAACCTGCGGCCATTCCGAATGGCGGCAATCCCGGTCGTTGCCATCCCCGCGAAGGGATCGCCGACCAGATCGCCTTCATCGGTTGTCGCCAACACAAATCGCTCGACAAGTTCGAGCGGGAATGTTGCAAAATGGTCGAGCGGGGAACGGGCCGTAGCACATTCGATGACGTCGCGCGGGAGGGTTCCGTTGGCATTGAGCTTGAATGTCTTTCCCTTTTTGAATCGCTGGCCAAGCGGGCCAGCTTCCTCCTTCGCTTTATTCCCGCCATATTGCTGTCCCGACGACCACCGCCGGAGGGTGACCGGGGAATACGGCACGCGGATTTGATCGGGGTGAAATTTATATCCCCGCGCACGCTTCGTCAGAAACAAAATGTGCTCGTGAACGAACCGCCACCGGTCAGTGCTTCCATCCGGGGCTGCGTCGGTCTTCGACCAGATTAGGTCGTTGCGAACCGTCCACCCACTTTCGGCAGCTGCAATTGCTAACCGTTGGGGAACAAGTTGGAGCGCTTTATTTAGATACGTATCACCGACGACGAAGAAGCAGCAACCGGAATCCGACGTGACTCGGAGCAGTTCCTTGAAGATTTTTCCGAGGCGGGCGACGTAGTCGCCAACGGTCGGTTCCCACCCGAGTTGTCCCTTTGCTTGATAATCCTTCTGTCGGAAGTACGGTGGCGATGTGACGGTCGTCTGAACGCTGCTGGGTGGGATGCCCGAAAGTTCGGTTTCACATGATCCGACGATGAGCTTGGGGGACAGCGCGCGCGGGGCCCGCGCTGCGCTGGCGATTGGTTTGCGGGTTCCGTCCTGAGGGCTTGGGCGCAACATTTCCATCCTTGGAATAGCGGTTACCGGATCCTACGTTATCTTATCGGGCGCCGCGCATTATATCCGTTAGCCATTCCGGCGCCAGCACTTGCGCAACCTTCGCCGAAATCAACTCCACATGGTATAAGGTGGCGAGCAGGAGAAAAACTTGGCCGCATCCGCCGGATTAGCTTCGTCTCGTCGTAAAGCGCGCCCCACCCGCGCTTTGCGTGCATCAGAATTTTTCGCGGGGATTGGATTGGTGCGCCTCGCATTAGAGGAACACAATTGGCAGGTGGTCTTCGCAAATGACATCGATTCCGAGAAACTGGAGATGTACGAAGCGAATTTTGGGCGGGAACATTTTCACCTCGGAGACATCCACAAGCTCAACGCTGGCGATATCCCATCGTCCGACTTATTCACGGCTTCTTTTCCGTGCAATGATCTCTCCATTGCCGGAGCGTGGGAGGGGCTTTCGGGCAAAGAATCGTCGGCCTTCTGGGGCCTGATTGATATCTTGAAGGATCTTGGCGACAGGCGCCCATCGATAGTACTGCTTGAGAATGTTGTTGGGTTCCTCCAATCGCGCCAGGGAAAAGACTTGGAACTCGCGCTCGTTGCTCTGAACGAATTGGGATACGCGGTTGACGCAATCATCCTCAATGCCGTCCATTGGGTTCCGCAGAGCCGCGCACGGCTATTCATTGTGGCGACCATCGGCCTACGCGACCGCACCACCGCGATGGCCATCGAAACGGATTGTCGCCCCGACCCCTTATGTGTATTTATAAATACGCACCAGAATATACGGTGGGCGCTTCGCGATCTGCCGAAGCTTCCCCGGCCATCGACTACCCTTAAGGACATTGTCGAAGACCTTCCTGATGACGATCCGCATTGGTGGAGCAAGGAGCGATGCGAATACTTCTTTAACCAGCTTAGCGCACGCCATCTCATGGCGGCGCGCTTGATGATGGGGCAAAAAACTACTCGGTATGCGACTGCATTTCGTCGGGTTAGAAACGGCAGGAGCATGGCTGAACTTCGAACAGACGGAATTGCTGGATGCCTTCGCACGCCACGGGGCGGAAGCGGTCGTCAAATCCTGTTCAAGGCGGGAAGAGGGAAATATCAGGTGCGCTTGCTGACAGCACGCGAATGCGCTCGCCTGCAGGGGGTGCCCGATAGCTACGTGATAAACGTTCCGCTCAATCAAGCGCTGTTCGGCTTCGGCGATGCCGTTTGCGTTCCGACCGTTAGGTGGATAGCCAAGAATTACCTGACGCCCGTAGCCGCCGAGATTGCCCTTGGTCCGCCTCTTTTTGTAACAATGGCGACAAAGCAACTTGAAGGGGCGTCATCATGAGCGGCAAACCATCAAAAGAGGCGTTTTCTGCTTGGCTTGACGTCCACATGGTAAAGTCGGAGCGCAATGTCCCTGCGCGCCTGCTTACACTTTTGGGTTTATTGGAACGACTTCGAGATACGCCCACCATGGATCTCATCAGCCATCGCGCGCCAAGCGGTGCTCAGCTGATCGAGCACAACGGATTCGTTGACGCGGCACTCGCGCGGTTCAAGGTTGAGTCGCCTGTCCAGGAGAAGGGAAGGCGCGCGAACAATCTCAATGCGTGGACGCCGCCGTTATTCGAATGGCTTGCTGCAAATGGATTCGTCCGTTGCGACGCGAAGCAACGAGACGAGTTTCTGACCGCGCTGCAGTCCGTCGCAGCGGCGCGGTTAGTAACTATCAACGAAGATAAGCCATTGGTTGCACGGTATAATAAAGGGACTTCCATCGCCGTTATCATTGATATTCTCGACCAAGCGCAGGCTAAGAAAAGAGCGAAGGATGTTGCAGAATACCTCGTGGGCGCAAAGCTCGAAATTCGCTACGGCAATGGCGTAGTCGAACCCAAGCACGTCAACGCACCGAGTTTGGCAAAACTTGCCGATTTCCGAGTTGGAAATGCCGCGATCGAAGTCACAATAGCAGAGCGCGCCGACAAATCGCACCTCGATCAGGTAAAGGAGATTCTGAAAAACACGGGGCTGGAAATCTGGTTACTAACCCGGCTTAAGGATCGTGAGAAGTGGCAAATTGGGATCGACGCTGTTCTCGGAGCAACGGAAGCGTCAAGGGTGGCTGTTGTGGGCATTGAAGCGTTTGTTGGCCAGAACATTTCTGAGATTGGCAAGTTCGACCCAGACAAGGTCAAGAAAACCCTTGCTGCGCTTTTCGCGCGGTACGCGGATGCGTGGCTTCCGCGTTTTGGGGCAGGTGGGCTCCGGATAGTCGATCCCGAGGCCGGCGCCGAATGATGATCTGCGCCAGCGTCTCTCGCATTTTGGTCATTCTTCCGATTCAGGGTTCTGGTCATCAAATAGCCATTCTTCGAGTATCCGCCGAACATCATCACGGTCCAAATTGCAATTCGCGGCGTAATCGACGTACACGGTGATTTGGTGTTCCGACTCGGGCTCGAAGCCGCCACTCCATTCAAGGAAGTGCGCCTTGAGCGATTCGATTTGTGATTGCGTCATGATGACCATATTTTATCGCGGCGCGCAGATGCTCCCAAAATCGGTCCATGCCTGAAAAGTTCACCAAAGCCGAGCGCTCCCGGATCATGGCGGCGGTCAAATCGCGCGACACCAAGCCGGAGCTGCTCATCCGCCGGCTGGTTCATCGTCTGGGCTATCGTTTCCGCCTCCATCGCCGGGATTTGCCTGGGACGCCGGACATTGTGCTTCCGCGGCTTCGCAAGATTATCAACGTGCACGGCTGTTTCTGGCATATGCACTCGTGCCGGCATGCGCAGCGCGCTCCCAGGGCCAACGCCTTGTATTGGCGAAACAAACGCCTCGCCAACGCACGCCGCGACCGGCGGAATCTGCGGCGGCTTCGGCGGGCGGGGTGGGAAGTGCTGGTGATTTGGGAATGCCAGTTGAAGGATGTCCAACGCATGGCCGATCGGATCAGGCGGTTTCTGGCGGGTTGAGGGTCGTCGGTCTGATCCGTGGAATCTGTGTGATCCGTGGTTTGAATCCGGATTTGAACATTTGAACCACGGATTTCACGGATCGCACGGATGATGAGGCTGTGCGGGGCCTGATACACGCGGCACGTGATTCTGGTTGTTTCGTGGGCAAGGGAAGGAGCCGGGCGGGGAGGAAGGGGGCGGCAAAACCGCTTACTGCGGGAGTACCCTTCGTGCGCGGCTCATTTGTCTGCGGATTACGATGTTCGCGCCGATTCGTGTGCATTCGTGGACGAATCTTCCCTCCCGTTACACACCAATCCTCCGCTGTGTAACGTCGTCGGCGTTTGCAACTTGTTGCCGGACTGGTACATATCGACAGTTTACAGCAATAAATTGATAAATTACCCAATTTTTCTCCAGAATGGGTAAAAATGGGTAAAAACCGCTCTGGCAGAGCAAAAATGAGGGTGGGCGTTTCCCATCGTCATTGAACGACCGGCCTCGCAAACCAAACGCAAAAAAGGCCCGGAGTTGGTTTCTCCGGGCCCTTGTCAACTTTCTGTTGTTCGAAGCTTTCGGCCAAGAGCCATCGACGGCTTATCGCTTCGACTGCTTCACGATCATTTCCTTGGCCTGGTCGGCTGAGAGATTGAACGCGCCGCGGGCTTCGGCGGCGGCGGTGCGGACGTCGAGGTTGGGGGCGGTGTCGACCAGCTTTTGCAGGTCGTTCAATGCCTCGGTCGAAACACGCTTGCCGAAGAACTTGGCGTTTTTGGCCAGGCTCTTGAGCAGGCTGATTCGCACGTCGTCGCTGGTCTTCTCGGCGATGGCCGCTCCGAGCACCGAACCCTGGATTTCGTCGCTGTTCATGTACGCCAAGGCATCGCCGACGGCTTTCACCACTTCGGGGCGCTTGTCATTCAGCGATGCCAGGAGCGTCGGCTGAACGACAGTCAGGTCGAAGCTGGTGACGCGGCCCTCGGCCAGACGCTGCAGGGTTTGTGCGCCGCGGATGGCGTAGGTGGTTGCGACTTTTTCGTCCAGCGGCAGGCCGCCCGCGTGCTTGCGCGCCTCTTCAACCGCCGCCGTCAGCGACTTGTCATCGGTTGCCTGCGTCACCACCGTCAGCGGATCGCTGAGCGTTCGCTCGGCCCAGGGGCTGAGCTTGGAGGTGGTGATGATCACCTTTGCCGCCCGTTCGAGGCGCGGCGTCTGGTTGCACAACTCGTAAATGCGGTCGATTTGGGCGTTGCCCAGGGTTTCCGGGAAGACGATCACATCGACCGAAGGAAGCTTCAGCGAGTTGGTGACCGCCTCGCCGGCGTTGATGCCCATGGCGATGCCATATTGCTTTAACTCGGCGGCAAGTTTTTGCTCATCGGCCTGCGAGGGGGCGACAATCAGGACATTGGCCGACCCGGTCTGCGAGACGGCTTCGGCCAGCAATGGCGCGACGCGTTCGTGGCCGGGGAAGGGATTGTTGGGCAGACCCGCCGCCAGGGCGAAGGCGGCTTCAAAGCGCACCTGCCGGTCGGGATAGCGCATCGACTGGACCAGCGGATCGAGGCGAACGCCGGTCCCCTGGCTGCTGGGCCCGACGATTTCGCCAAGCGATTTGATCAGCTTCAGCGCCACCGGGGCGTTGTGATCTTCCAGCGAGCGGGTGAGGGCGGCGTTGAGATATTGCGCGCCGGCGTAGACGTTGAAGTAGTTGGCGCTGGGGCGGCTTTGGTCCCACACGCCGGGCGAGGCGCCTTCAGGCAGGTCGACTTCAACCTTGTTGTTGGCCGAGAGCCAGAGGCTGAGCGCATCGCGCGTTCCGGGCCCGAGGCGCAGGGCGTATTCCGATTCGCGCTCGGACATCAGATCGGTGAAGATCGCCGGGGGCACTTCCTTGTAGGTAAGCCCTGCATTGCCCCAGAACCACATGTAGGCGACGGGCGCTTTGGGATCGGCCGCGATGGCGGCGTTGTTGTAGTAGAACTTTTCCGCCAGCCGGTAAAACTGATCCGCCAGATTGTTGTTGGCGCTTGCGCCCATTCGGCGAAGGGCATCGGAAGCGGCAATCGCCAGGCCCGGCTTGGTGTTGTCCTGGGCAATGCGCGACAGATAAGGCACCGCCACGTCATAGCCAATGCGCGACAGCACGCTGATGAGGGTCAGTTGCAGATCATCATCCTTGGTTTCAGTGGCGGCGACCAGCGGATTGAGAATCGGACGGCCCAGATCGACCAATGCCCGGCGGATCGGGTCCTTGAAAGCGGCCTTGGAGGGATCTTTGTCGCGGAGGTAATCGAGCATCAGGGGAACGGCCAATTCGCCGCTCTCGCGCAGACGCTCGATATGAATGCGGTAGGCGCGCTCGTTGGTGGCGAGGGCTTCGATGTTTTCCTGGATGTATTTCGGATCCTTGCGGCGTTCGCTGCGGCCCTTGGAAAGCAGCGCCTGAATCTTGATGGCGATGCCCTTCATGCCATTGGGCGTGACGCCTTCCCAGCGCAACAGCCAGTCATCGAGGTTGTCTTCATGTTGATTGGCGACGGTCTCGAACATGCGGAGGACTTCCAGGGGCGGCTCGCTTCGGCTGAGGATCTTGTTGCCGAAAGCGGCGGCCATGTCATAACGGGCGATTTTCCCGTAATGCCAGAAGTCGTCGATATCGTCGTGGAGGCTTTGGTTCTGGGGGATTTCCACCGCCGGGGCGGCCGGTGTTGCTGCGGCATCGGGAGCTGCCGGCGTCGCGCCAGGAGCAGGTGTTGCCGCTGGTGCGGGCGTAGCCGGCGGGGTGGCCGCCGGAGGCGTTGCCGGCGCGGGGGTGGCGGCGGGCGCGGGAGTTGCCGCCGGTGCATCGGCAGCGGGTGCGGCCGGGGGCGTTGGCGTTGGGGGGGCGGCCTGGCCGGATACCGAGCCGGACCAGATGCCTGCCGTGGTTAATGAGCAGGCCAGAACAAGACAGGGGAGCAACCGGGGGGTGCGCGTCATTGGTGCTGCCTCCAAAGGTGAGGGAATTTTTCCCGTGATCGAACGCAGAAAGTCGGATATCCTCGCAAAGGCGGGCAATTCCGAAACCGGCCGCAGGCCAGTGCTGGCGGACCGAAAACGGGGCAATTTCTACAGGGTAAAAGATAAATCGCCGGGCCGATGGTGTCAAGAAAATGGTGGGTGGAATGTCATCCGCCGCCGGGGATTTGCCGACTCATGGGCCACCGACTGCCGGTTCCACCCGGAGCAATCGCCCCACTCCCCCCAAATTGAATCGGCCACTTGTCATTGGTCATTTGTCTATCCCCCCGTCGCTTCCCGCGACAGCTTGTATCTAAATGACAGTTGCCGAAAAACAAATGACAAATGACCAATGACCGCTGACCACCCTCCCCAATTTGCTTTGCCTCCCCGCCCCCATTACACTCGTTTGTCCTATGAAAGCGGAACGGCGGCACGAGCTTAAAACGAACACATTGTCGAAGGGATTGGAGAACGCACCCGCTTTCTTCCAGCAATACGGATCGCGCATCCTCCTGGGTGTCATCCTTTGCCTCCTGGCCTACATCCTGGTCCAAAGACACCTCAATGATAAGGCCCAAAAGGCCAAGGACGCCTCGCGGTCGCTCGGCGGGGCGATTTACGCGCTGAATCAATTGCAGTCGATCCCGATTAATCCGGAGCACCCAATCCCGCCGGATCAACTCGTCTCCATTCGCAAGCAATACGTGCAGGAAGTGGAAAACCGCGTCGGCGAAGTCCTGGCCAATGCCGACGACCCGAAGGTTCGGGCGCAGGGGTTGATCGTGCGGGGCGATTTGAACTGGCTGCTGGCGAATTTCCCGCCGCTGCCCACCACCCGGCCCAGCGAGTTTGCCATGCCCAAGTCGAGCGATGAATACCTTACCGCCGCTGCCGAGGCTTATAACAGCGTGTTGCAACCTCCGCTGAATGAAGATCATCAATCGGTGGTTGCGGCCCGTTTGAGCCTGGCCAACATTGCCGAGAACCGCGACGACTGGGCAAAGGCGAAGGATTATTTTCAGCAGGTGGTTGACGATCCATCCGCCGGCAAAGGCCCGCAACGATTGGCGCAAAGCTCGATCGATCAGATTAAGATTATTCAAAAGCCGGTGTTTATCAGCGCCAATGCGCCGGAGATTCCGATCAAGCTGGGCGGGCCGACGGAATTTGGCCCGTCGCTCCCGCCGGGGTTTTCAACCTCAGAGCCGGCGCATCCCACAACGGCCCCGTCGACGCAGCCTTCATCCAGCCTCCCCGCCGCCACGCAGCCGTCATTGCCCGCCGGCCCGGCGACGCAACCGGCGATCGTTCTGCCGGGTACCGTTCCCAGCTCGGCGCCATCCGCCGTTACGGCTCCAACAACGCGCCCCTCGCATCCGTGATGGTGTCATTTTCCACAGCGAGACATCGCGAATTTCGCTGCGCCGTATGCCCCGGCCCATTCGCCCAGCAGTGCCGGTACGATTGCTACAGTGTTGCCCGATGGCCGCCATTCCAGGCGATTCATTTCCTGGCGCAGCGGCAGGAAGAGTTTGTCGCCGGCTTGCGAAACGCCCCCGCCGATCACCACCCGCGCCGGATCCACCACGTTGATAATCGATGCCAGGGCAGCCGCCAGGGCGCGGATGGATTTCCGCCAGATTTGCGTGGCGGCTTCATCGTCGGCGTCGATGGCGTCGAGCAACTGGCGGGTGGTTTGAAAGCGGCCATTGCTTCGTGCGGGCAGGGTGTGTTCGCCGATCTGGTCTTCCAGGCTGCCGGGGGTGTTGACAATGTCGAGCGGGCCGTCTGGATTGAGGCTGAGATGTCCCAGATGCCCGGCCCGGCCGAGATGTCCTTCCAGCAGCCGCCCTGCGGCCAGAATCGCCCCGCCGACGCCTGTTCCGAGCGTCAATAACACGACGTCATTTTCCCCACGCGCCGCGCCGAGCCACGCTTCTCCCAACAACGCGGCATGGGCGTCGTTCAACACCGGAACGGCATGCCCGCGGCTAAGCGCGGCCGACCAGTCATATCCCTGCGTCGCGGCCAGCCGTCCTTGCATCCATGTGATCGACGCATGATCGCGCGCGGCCAGGCCCGGGGAGCTGATGCCGATCGACGCGGCCTTTCCCAGCGCGGCCTCGATGGTGGCGATGACATCAGGAACGGCGGCTTTCCAGCCATCGGCCGCATCATCCGTTGCGACGCGGAGTGAATGCAACAATTCCCCCGCCGCCGTCACGGCGATGGCCTTGATCCGCGTAGCGCCCAGATCGATGCCAATGGCGAAAGACGCCGGCGTCATGGCTGACCTCCGGGCGCAACGTCGGATACCGGCCCATCGCTCACGCACCATCCGCCGTCGACTGATAAAACCTGCCCGGTAATAAATGCCCCGGCGTCGGACAGAAGTAAGACGACGGCCGCATCGAGATCGGCCGGCAGACCAATGCGCCCGCCGGCCAGGGATTGCTTGGCGGCGATAAATTGGCGGATGGCCGGGTTGTTCGACGCCCGCTCGGTCATGGGCGTTTGCACCAGGCCGGGGGCGATCACATTGAAGCGGATATTCTCCTTTGCATAATACGCCGCGCACGATCGCGAAAAGCCGACGACGGCGGCCTTGGCGGCGGCGTAGGCGTGGGTTGCGAAAAATCGCGGGGAGGGGGAAAAGCCCAGCACCGATCCCATGTTCAACACCACCCCGCCGCTGTTTTGTCGGCGGAACTGGCGAACCGCCGCCCGGTTGGAAAGAAATATCGGCGTGAGATTCAGTTCCAGCGTCGCATTCCACCCCGCGTCGGTGATTTCATGCAATCGCCCATCGCCCGCCGACCGACCGCTTCCACCCGCAACGTGATAAAGCCCATCGAGCCGGCCATGACGCCGAACCGCTTCTTCAATGGCGCGATCGGCGGTTTCGGGAAGCCTGGCGTCGGCGGCAATAACCTGCGCATCGGGAAATTTATTTCGCGCGGCAACCGCCGCCGGATCATCGCGGCCAACAAGAATCAGCCGCGCCCCCTCCCGCGCGCAAGCCGCGGCAGCCGATTCGCCCAGCCCCGCGGTGCCGCCCATGATGACGATCGATTTTCCCTCGAGCATGGCCATGGATGGAGTCTAACCGTGCGGCCAACCGTGCGGAACAGCGCGATGTTTCGTGACATAAAACGCGGGGTGCGGTCGTCTGTTTTGATACGGTCATTCGTGACACGGCCGTCTCGGCCGTGCCTTATGCTTTCGATGTAAATAGCACCAAGCACGGGCGGGACGCCAGTGTCACGAATGACCGTACCAAACCTGGGACCGATAATATCGCTTTTGCGGCGTAATTTGGCACCAGCCGGCGATTTTGCTTCCGCGAATTTGACTTGCGGAAAAATCTATTCGACATCTCATCCGTGCTCGAACAGAGCGTGTGAATTGGGGATTTGTAAACATGAACTATCTTTGAAGGAGGCAGGTCATGTCAGGAAAGATTTTCAACGAAACACTCGAATCAAGACTGTTGTTTTCAGCAACTTCCGACGCGGTTCTCAGTGCCGCTGTCAAGACCGACCGGACCCAGATCCAGGTCGACCTGCTGAAGTTCCGGGCCGACTGCTTCGCCAGTTCCAGCACGATGCTGGCGGACATTTTGAAGATTCAGCACGATGACAAAACGCAACTGACCACCCTGGCCCCCAGCGTGCAAAAGTTCAGGTCGGACCTCGTTGCCATGCGCGAGCAATTGCTCGCCGATCGGCTCACCGAGGCGCAGAATGTGGTCAGCGATGAGCTGACGATTCTGAAGGATAAACTGGCGGCGTTAAAAGACCGAGGCACGACAGCCGCGACGACCGACCGCGCCACCCTGTTGGCCGATCGCATCAAGCTGCAGAACGACCTGGTGAGCGGCTTGAATGCGCGCATCGAGACGCGGCAGATGGATTACACGACGATCTTCAACGATGCCCAGGCGATCGTCGCCGCCGCCCAGAACCAGCCGGGCCTGACGGCGGATGTGACCAAATGGGCCAACGACCGCACGACGTGCATCAACACGCTGACGGCGGATTTGACGGCGCTGGCCGCCGACCGCACGCAGTTCGTCGCGGATTTGACCGCGCAGCAATCGGCGTAACCCGTGGCGGTTGTTTACAGACGTTTGCACCTGAGCGACCGCCGCGTGTGCGGCGGCGCTCAGTTGCTTTTTTTGCCGCCTGAAAACGCCGTTGCGATGCTTTGTTGCCGCCGCGGCTCATGTCATCCTGGCCCTATCGCAACCTTGCGAAGAGCGCGTCAAAACATCCTTCTTAAAACAATCCGGTGGATTAACGGTAATCCAGATACACACCGGAGGTTCATGAAGCGAGTCGTCCCCCGTTTGTTGATCGGCCTGGTTTTGTCGGCGGTTGGCGTGGATTCGATGGCCGCGCCGCCGAAACCGCCGCGGCAGGATTCTGCCCTTCCCGGCTCCGCCGGCTTTGCCCCAACGCCGGCGCGCCCGGTCGGTTGGCGCGGCGATGGAACGGGGCATTATCCGGGCGCCACGCCCCCCACTGCCTGGGAACGCACCGGCGATGCTTCCAGCGGTTACGTCACCAAAGACATCGCCTGGATGACGCCGCTGCCCAGCACCGGCGTTTCCTGCCCGATCATCGTCGGCAACCGCATATACCTGACCGCGGAAATCTCCGACCTCATCTGCATCGACAAAAGCACCGGAAAAATCCTCTGGATTCGCTCAAATCCGGAATTTGACGCGGTCAGCCCCGCCGAGCGAAAAGCGAATCCCGAATACGCCGAAAAGCTCGAGCCGCTGCTGGCGGAACTGGACAAGACCAACGCCGAACTGGTCGAGGCGCTGAATGCGAAGATTCCCACCGCCGCCGCGACGGCTTTCCAGGTTGTCGGGCCGGCGCAACGGAAAAAGGAAATCGAGAAGCAGATCGCCGACGGGCAAAAGGCGATCGACAAGAAGAAATTTGACCGCTATTGGGGACAGGCGGTCTTCGGCTTCGCCGGCCCGACCCCCACCAGCGACGGAAAGCACGTCTGCGCATTTTTCACCACGGGCGTTTCAGTCTGCTATGACCTGGACGGCAAGAAAAAGTGGAGCGCCCTGGGCAAGGGCGGGGGAAGCGAGCATGGCAATTTCGCCAGCCCGCTGCTCATCGGCAACCAGTTCGTCGTCTGGGCCAACGAAATGCGCGGCTATGATGTTGAGACCGGCAAGCTGCTTTGGGCCAACCCCGCCAAGTCGAATAACACCTATGGCTCGCTCTTCCGTTTGTCGGTCGGCAATGAACTGGTGGCGGGCTTTCAGTCAGGATTCTTCACCCGCATTCGCGATGGGAAAGCGATCTGGGGCAATGGCATTTTCGGCGACACCGTGGAAACGCCCATCGTTGAAGGCAGCGCCATCCTGGCGACGGTCGGCTATCCGCGCAATGCCGACAAGCTTGGATTCAAGGCTTTCAAGATTCCCTCCAGCACCGACGGTCCTGGGCCGACGGCTGTCTATACCTTCAAGACCGAATGGAAGGACGATGAAGTTCCCGTGGAAAAGGGCAAGTCGGACTTCGCCCGCGGATTCGTCAGCTCGCCGCTGTTCGTCAACGGCTTGGTCTATCGCCTGACGCAGGCCGGCGGGTTGATCGTCAACGACGCCAACACCGGCGACATCGTCTATCGCAAGGTCACGCCACTTCAGCCGCGCACGCACTATTGGGATTGGGCCGGCTGTGCCGCCAGCCCGACGCTGGCGGGAAAATACATTTACCTGATGGATAATCAGGGTCACACGGTGATTATTGAGCCGGGCAAAACCTACAAGGAAGTGGCGAAGAATTTCCTGCAGGATTCAAAGGATGGGACCGAGCAGGTTCAGAATGTATCGACGCCGGTGTTCGAGGGAAGCCGGATGTATTATCGCACGCCGAATTATCTTTATTGCATCGGGGGATAAATGACGGGGGCCGCGGAATCTGAAACGAGCGCCCGGGCCGTGGCTACTCCTCTTCCGCGCAGCTAATGCCCCTCCGGGCTCTGCGGTTAGCCGCGACGCGCAGCGGAGCGTTTCATCGGGAAGAAACGTATTTCTCCGTACTAAACTAAACGCTCCGCTGCGCGTCGCGGCTAACCGCAGAACATGCCGGGACA
>DASRRM010000174.1:0-21974 GCA_035695715.1 Tepidisphaeraceae bacterium | reverse complement strand
ACTCCAAAGCCGACCTGAAGAAAAAGGTTTTGGCATTCATCGATTATTTCAACGCCACTATGGCCAAGGCATTCAAGTGGACCTACAAAGGCAAGCCGCTGACAATATAAGTGCAATGGAATTTCCGCCGAGATGATCTAGCCACACCCTATGCAGGGATGAAGCGTTTACGTCGGCTTGCTTGCCAGATCGCGCCGGCCGTTCTCTTTTAATCGCATGGAGGCACACCATGATCTCACGCGGCATCGCCGCCTTTTTGGGCGGGTTTACTCTTTTGAATCTTCTTGGCGAACTTTTTGCGCCGGGGTTTGACGCCAATATCTGGTGGATTGATTTTTCGCCTCTGCCGCGGGCGTTGGGGAATGTCATTCTGTTCGTTGGCGGACTGGCGCTGGTGGCGCATGCGGCTTGGCCGGTGAAAGGCCGATTGACGCGCGGGGTTGTCGTTGCGCCGATTGCGATTCTGGCGATGGCCGCCCTCGACAATGCGGCGCGGTTTTATCTCGTGCTGCATCGGCATCTGATCCGCACGTCGATACCGCTGCCGTTTTCGGCGCTCGTTTTTGCGGCGCTGATTTTCATCGGCTGGCGTGTGTTGCGGCCGGCTACTCTCAAGATGGGGCGCGGGCGGCTGGTGATGGCTGGGACACTTGTCGCTTGCCTGGGGGTTTTCCCGGCGGCGCAGATGTTTTTCTTTGGGCATACCGATTATCGCC
The DNA here is from genome assembly GCA_035695715.1 of Tepidisphaeraceae bacterium. GTDB lineage: Bacteria > Planctomycetota > Phycisphaerae > Tepidisphaerales > Tepidisphaeraceae > RYN-428. The sequence continues at coordinate 21,258 of DASRRM010000174.1, read as the reverse complement.
GCAAGGCGGATGTCATCGTCGTTTTTGGCGCTCGGGCGCACGCGGATGGCTCGCCATCCAGCGTGCTGGCTGACCGGGTGAGCACCGCGTGCGCGCTTTATCGCGACGGGATGGCTGATGCGATCGTGTTTTCCGGCGGGCCCGGGGATGGCGCGATCGATGAGCCTCATGCGATGCGGAAATTGGCCTTGCAACTGGGCGTGCCGGACAGTGCGATACACCTCGATCCCGGCGGGTTGAACACAGGCGACACGGTTGCTGACACCGATGTCATTTTTCGGGAATTGCATGCCCATCGGGTGTTGGCGGTCAGCCATTTCTATCACTTGCCGCGAATCAAGCTGGCGTACTGCCAGGCGGGGTGGGATGTTTACACGGTGCCAGCCGTCCAGCATTATCGGCTTCCGGGGGCGGGGCGATTCTTGATGGCGCGGGAGATGGTGGCGCTGGGGGCGTATTACTTGCATCCATTTCGGCATTGACTTTAGCGGGGCGATGTGGCAACCTCCCATATGATTCGAGGTGTTCGAGGTGTTCGAGGAGGAAAGAAATGTTGCGCCCATCCCAGAGGGTCAATTGTAAAGTACGTTGTCCGATCGTCGCGATGGCGGCATTGACGTTTTTTACCTCAATGGCATCCGCCTCCCTCGTCGAAACCGACAACTTCGCCGGCGACAATACAACATCCATCAGCACCACCGCCAATCAGACGGCGTTCGATGGGAATATCTCAGCCAATGATCTGATCGAAAATGGGAGCTCGGCGCTGTCAGGCATCGCCACGAATGGATCGGTTGCAGGTTACGCCGGCTCCGGAAGCTCGGCAAATGCATTTTCCAACCTGACCGATGGGGCAGCATCGACAAAATTAAACGGCCCCACCAATGGCGGCGATAACGACCTCTCGCACAACACCTATTTCGACGGCCCCGCGTTCACCACCAATCCGTCCATTACCTATACCTTCAATACCGCCGCCCAACCGCTGGGCTATACGATCACCTCGATCAACTCCGTCAACGGCTGGCAGGATACGCAGACATTCTCCAACCAGAAATACACCGTTTCGATTGCCCTGGTTGCCAGTCCCACGACTTTCACGCCTCTCACAACCGTCAGCTACTCGCCGTTTCCCAGCGATGGCGGAACCACCGACTTCCCCAATTCCAGCCAGGTCACGCTGACGGATACAACGGGTAATATCGCAACCGGCGTGGCAGCTATTCAATTTTCCTTCCTGAGTAACGGCGGCAGCGGGCAGGTCTTTCGCGAGATCGACGTCGCCGGCGCGCCAACGCCTGAGCCGGCGACCTTGGCGCTGGCCGCGATCGCCGGGGCGGGGCTGCTCATGCGACGTCGGGCGCGGTGACGGATCACGGTCTACTGGATTTGCGAAACGCGGTTTCCCCGCACTTATACCTTTACCCGCCGGATCGTTACCCGCGCTGGTTAGCCGCGCGCGGCGGAGCGCTCCGCTGCGCGTCGCTACTCAAAGTCACACCTGGTGCCAGAAGTCCAACCCTTCGTTCTTCGAAACGATTCCCCGGGCATCCCATTTGCTCATCCATATTCAGGGCCGGTCGTCGCGCTGTTTTGGCGTTGCCAGACCGCCTTTGTCTGGCATTGGCCGGTTCCAGAACGGAGTCTTGCCATGATCGATACACAGCACACGCTCCCCTCAACGGGAGAACCGGCTCTGCAGCGAACGCAGCAAGCGTCAAGCGATGGACGGGCGGTGGTGGCGGTATTCGAAGACCGCATGGCGGCGGAGTATGCCGTCGATGCCTTGGAACAGGTCGGCTTTACGCACCGCCATATTGGCTTTGTCGTCCGCGGCGCGGATGTCGCGGCGGGCGGCATGCTGAGCAGCGCCGACGGAGCCAAGGATATCCGCGGAGCGGCGGCGGGAATTATTACCGGCGGAATTGTGGGAGGTGTTCTGGCAACGGCAGCGGCCGTCTTTATCCCGCCAGTCGGTGTGGCCATTGCCGGCGGATTGCTCGCCAGCTTTTTTGGCGGGACGGTCGCGGGAATGGCCGTTGGCGGAATGCTGGGGGCGCTTAAAGGACTTGGCGTGAGTGAGGAAGAATCCAAGTTTTACGAACAGAAATTTCACGAGGGGAAGGCAATTGTGGCGGTGAACGCGGGCGATCGCGCCAGCCAGGCGGCAGCCATCCTGGCGCGTCATGGCGGCCTACATATTCACAGCGAAGCGCACAGCCCGATTCCAACGCACGGCCTGTTTCATACGCCATAGGAATGCGACATTCTCAAAGGAGTTCATTATGAAATCGCGAATGATAGAAGATCCGGTCGTATTGTTGGGCGGCGCGCTCCTGGGGGCGGCGGCGATGTATTTTCTGGATCCCGAAATCGGACGCCGCCGGCGCGAGCGCATCGCTGCCGCCGCCGGACATCTTCCCGATGAAGCGCGGTCGGCCCTGCACAGCGGCACCAAAGCCGCCGAGCGCTGGTTTGGGCGGGCACAGGATGCCTATTCCCATGCCCACGATGCCGCTCAGGGTTACGTTGGCGATGCCGCGAAGAATATTGACAGCCATGCTCATGAGCATCTCTCGCATCTCCGCGATATGGGAAGCCATTTGTGGAGTCGCGCTCGCGGGCTGGTGCATCATGTGCCGGAGATTGCCGCCGAGCAGGCCCGGCATCTTCGCGATGAATTGGCCGACCGCAGCGACGATCTTCGCCGCCGGGCGGCCCACCGGATTTCGCAGCGGTCGCATCGGGTGCAATCGTGGCTCGGGCATGAGGAACACACTGGCTTCGGCGCTGGCACGTTGCTTTCGTCGACGGCCGGCTGCTGTGCCGTCGGCGCGGGATTGATGTATTTCCTCGACTCCGGCCGCGGGCGTCAGCGGCGGGCCTGGGTTGCGGACAAGACGATGAATTGCATTCATCGCACCGGCAAAGCCATGCGCAGCATCGGCGAAATGGTTTCCGACCGCCTGCACGGCGTGGAATCGGCCGGGCGCACCTTTAAGAGCAGGATCGACAGCGAGCAATTGATCCGCCGAATCCGCTCGGAATTGAGCGGAATGGCGATCGGGCAGGTGCAGTTTATGGCCGACGGCGACGGGACGGTAACCGTTACCGGCAACATCAGGCCCGACGACTTGGATGGATTGCTTACGGAATTGCACCGGATTCCCGGCGTGGAACATGTGATCAACCGGCTGGTGATCAACTGGCCCAGAAGCAATCAATCCGCTTCCGGCGCATCGGCGATGCCTCGATGAAATTTCCCGTATCACGGGCGTCCGGCGCGGCGGTCGCGCTGAGGAATACTACCTGCTCTGAAAATGTTTCCGTAGGGTCCGCCTTGGCGGACGCGTTTATAGCGGTTCATCCGGGCGGAAGGTAAGCCTGAAGAATTACATCGTCCCGAACGCGTCCGCCGAGGCGGACCCTACAATTCTCGGGGAGAGCGAACCAGAAAACAGCGGCCCATCGCGCAAGGCGATTTAGAAGGCACGATCCAAGGGCAGCGCGTCTTGCTCGACGCGCTGCCTTGTTTTATTCCGCACGACGAAACGCTGATTCGCCGTTCCCGATTGCGCCGCAAATCGATACGCTGCAAACCAACCTCAGGAGCGATCGCGCGACCATGGCATATCTTCCCATTGAAGACTACGGATTGATCGGCAACATGCACACGGCGGCCCTGGTCGGGCGCAATGGGTCGATTGACTGGCTTTGCCTGCCGCACTTCGATTCGCCGAGTGTATTTGCGGCGGTGTTGGACGAGAAAATCGGGGGATATTTCAAGATCGCCCCGACGGCGGAAAAAGTCACGCGGAAGCAGCTCTACTGGCCGGAGACGAATGTTCTTGTGACGCGTTTTCTGCTGGCCGATGGCGTGGTCGAGGTGATCGATTACATGCCGGTGGGGCCAGATCGCGGCGAACCCGGGTTTCGGCAAATTATTCGCCGCGTCGAGGCCATTCGCGGGTCGATCCCGATGCGCGTGGAATGCTACCCCGCGTTCAACTATGCCCGCGACGAGCATAAGGTCGACATCACAACCTCCGGCGCTGTCTTTCGCTCGGCCAATCTCGACATCGAGCTGACGACGCGCGTGCCGCTGGAAGTGAAGCAGGATCGCGGCGGGGTTGAAGCGATGATCGAGCTTCGCCAGGGGGAATGCGCCGTCTTTGCCCTTCGCCCGCTCGACCCCAAGCACAAGGGCGCGCAGGTTTTCGGCGATGACTTGGAAAGAGATCTGTTCACAAGCACCGTCGCCTATTGGCATCACTGGATTAATAAATGCACCTATGTCGGCCGCTGGCGCGAGATGGTTTACCGCTCGGCGCTGATGCTCAAGCTCTGCACGTTTGAGCCGACGGGGGCGCTGGTGGCCTCGCCGACGTGCAGCCTGCCCGAAGCGGTCGGCGGGCCGCGAAATTGGGACTACCGCTATACCTGGGTGCGCGACGCGGCATTTTCGATTTACGCGCTGCTCCGCATCGGCTTCACCGAGGAGGCTGGGGCGTTCATGAACTGGCTCGAGCATCGCTGTCACGAGCGCAACCCCGATGGCGGGCTGCAGATCATGTACGGAATACACGGCCAGCACGAACTGACGGAAATCACCCTCGATCATCTCGACGGCTATAAAGGCTCGCGGCCCGTGCGGGTCGGCAATGGCGCGGTCGACCAGCTCCAACTCGATATTTATGGCGAGTTGATGGACAGCGTATACCTTTTCAACAAGCATGGCACGCCGATCAGTTTCGATTTCTGGACCGAGCTTTCCGGGTTGATCGACTGGGTCTGCGAAAACTGGAAGCGCAAGGATGAAGGCATCTGGGAAACGCGCGGCGGCAAGCAGGATTTTGTCTATTCGAAAATGATGTGCTGGGTGGCGGTGGATCGCGGCGTTCGCCTGGCGCAAAAAAGGTCGTTCCCCGCCAACTGGTCGAAATGGGTGCATTGCCGCGATGAAATCTATCTCGACATCATGAAGAACGGCTGGTCGACCAAGCGGCAGGCGTTTGTGCAGCACTATGGAAGCAACTCGCTGGATGCGTCGAACCTGATTATGCCGCTGGTTTTTTTCTCCTCGCCCACCGATCCGCGGATGTTGAAGACCATTGATGCCATGATGAAAGACCCGATCGACGGCGGCCTGCTCTCCAACAGCCTGGTCTACCGCTACAACCTGCGCGAGTTCAGCGACGGCCTTGCCGGCAGCGAGGGCACATTCAACATGTGCACCTTCTGGCTGGTCGAAGCCCTGACCCGCGCCGGCGCCGGCGCGGCCGACCGCCCGCGGCTCGACCAATCGCGCCTGATTTTCGAAAAGATGCTCGGCTACGCCAATCACCTCGGCTTATACGCCGAGGAAACCGGGGTTCACGGCGAAGCGCTGGGAAATTTCCCGCAGGCGTTCACGCATCTGGCGCTGATCAGCGCGGCATATAATCTGGACAGGACGCTGGGGGATAGGAAGTAGACGGTCAAACTTGCTCTGAAGCGTCCGATGTGCAGAATTCCAAACCTGTGGCAAACCAGACGGGGAAAAACACAGGCGAAAGCGACGGCGGATCGCGCCGCGAGGCGCTTGCGTTTGTTGGGATCGATCCGCAGTCCGGGCAACAAAGGCCCATTCAACTCGCCTATGAGAAGCTCAGGGATTTGCCACGGAGAGGCTTGGGAAAGGTAAAGGAAGCCGGATATATTGTGCCGGAAGTGCTTGGAAAACCCACTGCGATCTTCCAGGGACTCACGCATGACGAGGACGAACCTCGACGCGGCGAAGGATGGCTGTGTTATGTAGGCAGACCTACCATCAGCTTCGAAGATGATGGCCGGGCGGTACCACCGCGATCAAACCGGGTATTCCTTGTGTTCGTTAATGCGGAATGGGTGGCGTATAATTGGTATTGGTACGCGGCTGATCCATATGACGGCTCCCTGCCACTAGATCATGCAGAACGGTTTCGCAAGAGACTATTATGAAAATCATTAAGACTGGCGACGAATTTCTCGCTGAGATGGAGGCTCGATTCGGCCCTCCCGAGGATTTTCATCCTACCGCAACATACATTCCCGATGGAGATTGCATCGAATTTATCGCCCGTCCGGGACCCTACCGCGCGCAGCGCCTTGATGATCTTGTTACCGTCTATCTGAGCGAAGCCGACGATGAAATCGTCGGTTCGTTAATCAAAGGGATCCAGAAACTATGCCGTCAACTGACGGAGAAGTTGCCCGGCTTTAAAGTAAATGTTGATGATGGTCGCATCCGCCTGGAGCATCTTTTTCTTGCTTACACCTGGTCAGAACCGCTGCAGAGTAAGCTCATTCAACGGACTTACCGCAAGTTGATCGAAGCCGCCGAAGCGACCAAAGCCGAGGCGGATCTTTGCGTGGTATAATCCAGTGGCCGGAAATCTTCTGCCACGTTCCCCGCGGCGAATGAGCCGTTATTCCTCCATGATCGTCTCGCGAACCACTTCTTCGATCGTGGTGATTCCGTCGTAGATCATCATCAGCCCGCTTTGCCGCAAGGTGCGCATGCCGCGCTTTCGAGCCTCGACGCGGAGGACCTGGGAGCTGGCGTGGGCGATGACCATGTCGCGGAGGTCGTCGTCCAATAGCATGATTTCGTAAATGCCCTGGTGGCCCTTGTAGCCGGTGTTGTTGCAGACTTCGCATCCCTTGCCGAAATAGAAGCTGCGGCCGGCCACGTCGTCGGGGCGAAGCTCCAGCTCCATCAACTGCTCTTCGCTGGGCGTGAACGGCGTCTTGCAGCTTTGGCAGATTTTTCGAACCAGCCGCTGTGCGATGATCCCTTCCAGCGTCGCGGTTACCAGGAACGGCTCCATTCCCAAATCGAGCAGGCGGGCAATGGCCGACGGGGCGTCGTTGGTGTGCAGGGTTGAGAAAACCAGGTGGCCGGTCAGCGATGCCTGCACGGCGATTTCGGCGGTTTCCTTATCGCGGATTTCGCCGATCAGAATGGTGTCCGGATCCTGTCGCAACATCGAACGCAGAATGCGGGCGAAGGTTAATTCGATGTCCGGCTTGATCTGACACTGCACAATTCCGTCAATGTCATATTCCACCGGGTCCTCGGCGGTAATCAGCTTCGAGCTCGGATCATTCAATTCGCGAAGAGCCGAATAGAGCGTCGTGGTTTTTCCAGAGCCGGTCGGGCCGGTACAGATACAAATGCCGTTGGGCTTGTGAATGAGCTGGCGGATGGTGTTCAGGTCGTCATCGCGCAGGCCGAGCTTGTCGAGGTCGAGGCTGACGTTGCTGCGGTCGAGCACGCGCATGACGACGCTCTCGCCGAACATGGTCGGCAAAACGCTCACGCGCAGGTCGATCGGCTGGTTGTTGACGTTCAGCTCGATGCGGCCGTCCTGCGGCACGCGCCGCTCGGCAATATCGAGATTCGCCATAACCTTCACGCGCGAGCTGATGGCTGCGGCGATATGCGACGGCGGCGGCATCATTTCATACAGCACGCCGTCGATGCGGTATCGCATCTTGAATTCATTCTCGAACGGCTCGAAGTGAATGTCCGATGCCTTGTCGCGGATGGCCTGCAGCAGCACGAGGTTGATCAGCTTTTTCACCGGAGCCAGGTCGGCGGCTTCGGTCATGGTGGCGATGTCAATCGATTCGCCGCGGTTGGCCAGGCCCTTGAGCGTCTCATCGGAATTCAGTTCCGAAAGGAGATCGCTGAGGTTGTCGGCAGCAGCCGTGTAGTGTTTGGAAATCAGTTTGTCGAGCAAATCGGGATCGGCCAAAACCGCCGTCACGTTGTAACCGAACTGCTGGCGCAGGTCGTCGAGCGCCACGAAGTTTTCATGGGTGGCCATCGCCACGACGAGCTTTTTCGTGGCCGGGTCGAATTCGATCGGCAGCACTTTTTGGGTGGTGGCGATCTGCGGGGGAACCGCCTTGATCATTTCCGGCGTGATATTGCGGCCTTCGAGGCTGACCAGTTGATAACCGCGCTGGGCGGCCAGGGCGGCGTTGAGGTCCTCGGGTTTGATGTATCCCAGGTCAACGAGAATCCGGCCCAAAGCGCCGCTCTTTTTCTTCTGGAAATCGAGGGCTTCGACCACCTGCTCGCGCGTCACCTTTCCCATCTTGGTCAGGACGCGCCCGATCTGGCGGCCCTTGAGCTCTTCGATGCCGGGCGCAGCGCCGGGTGCACCGGCAGGGCGCGCGGCGGGCGGTTGAGCGCTGGCGGCAGCAGGGCGGGCCATCGGCGCCGCAGCAGTGGGACGCGCCATGGGCGTGCCGGTTGGCGCAGCGCCGGCGGGGCGCGGCGAGGCGGGTGTGCCGGTCGGCGCAGCGCTGGCGGGGCGCGGCGGCGTGGGGGTGCCGGCAACCGGCGGGCGGGCTTGTGGGGCAGCGGGAGTCGCAGCGCCATTTCCACCCGCGGGCCTGGCAACGTCATACCCTGCCCCGGCGGAACTGCCGGGCGGCGTCACCACGGTTTTCACCGGCGGGCGCAAACCCGGATTGGCCGCCGCGGGCGATGCGCCGGGAGCGACCGGCTTTGCGCCCGGCAGGACCGACCCGGGCGGCCGAGTGACGGGGATCGCGCCCGAGGCAGGCGCAGCGGGCGCGGCGGCGGCCGGACGCTGGCCTGGAAGGCCTTGCGGCGGAACCGCCGGAGGGAGGTTCTGCGGGCGGTTGGGGTCTTGTGGCGCGGGCGAGCCGGCAGGTGTCGCCGGTGGAACAATTCGCGACATAATTCAATTCCTCTTGATGTTACTTCTTTTGCTGCATGGCCTGCATTCGGGCGCGGTTGGCCGCGGCCTGGGCCTGGCGGTCGGCTTCGCCGATCCCGCCCGCGCCGGCCTTCGCGGCCGAAACGGCCGCCGCCGATGCCGGGCCGGCAACCTGCGACGCATTTCGCACGTCCTCGGCCTCGGCTTCCAGCGCCTCGTCCTGAACGTCCACATTGAACCCGGCGCGCTGCAACTTGTCGACCATCTGGCCCGGATTTTTACTTTTGTCGATCGCCTCTTCCATGGCGATTCGCCCGGCCGTGAAATGGCCCCACAGGTTATCATCCAGAAGCTGCATGCCAAACCGCTTGCCGGTCTGAATTTCCGAATCGATTCGGAAGCTCTTGTTGTCGCGAATCAGGTTTTGGATGGCGGGCGTGACATACATGAACTCGTATGCCGCCACCATGCCGTCGGTATCGATTCGCGGGCACAGCGCCTGCGAAAGCACGGCAATCATGTTGCCGGCCAACTGCACGCGCACCTGTTCCTGCTGATCGGTGGGAAAGGCGTCGATGATTCGATTCACCGTGGACGCGGCGCCGGAGGTATGCAGCGTGCCGAACACGAGGTGGCCGGTTTCGGCGGCGGTAATGGCGGCGCTGATCGTCTGCAAGTCGCGCATTTCGCCGACCAGCATCACGTCGGGGTCCTGTCGCAAGGCGCGGCGGAGGGCTTCAGAGAAGCTCGGCACGTCCACGCCGATCTCGCGCTGAACCACGACTGACTTTTTGTGCTTATGCGTGTATTCGATCGGGTCCTCCATCGTGATGATGTGGCGATCGAAGTTCTCGTTGATGTAATTGATCATCGACGCCAGCGTGGTCGTCTTGCCCGACCCGGTCGGGCCGGTCACGAGAAAGATTCCGCGCGGGCGGCGACAGATTTGCTCGGCCATTTTCGGAAGGCCGATCTGCTCGAAGCTCATGAGGTTGTTCGGAATTCGCCGAAGCACCAGGCTGGCAAAGCCGCGCTGCTTGAATATGGAGACGCGGAAGCGCGCCTGGTCGCCATAGGCAAAGCCAAAGTCGCCCGACCCGGTTTCTTCAAACTCCTGTTGAATGCGCTCGGGGGTGATCGACTTCAAAAGGGCCATCGTGTCCTCAGGCTCGAGGACCTTGGTCTGAAGCTCGCGCATCTGCCCGTGCATGCGCAGCACCGGCGGCTTGCCAACGGCAAGATGCAGGTCGCTCGCCTTTTTCTTGACGACGGTTTCGAGCAGACGGTCAATTTGAATGGTGCTGGACATTATCAGTAGCACGGGCTTCCAGCCCGTGTCCTATTCATTCCGGATATAGGTTCGCGTTTGACGAGCAGGCTTTTATGCACGGGCTGGAAGCCCGTGCCACTGCGATCAGCCCGTCACAATTCCCTCAACCTGCGCCACCTTCACGACTTCCTCGGCGGTGGTGACGCCATTGAGGACCTTGATGCGGCCGTCGGCGAGCAGGCTCTTCATGCCGCCGGCTAACGCGGCTTTGCGAATCTTGTTGGTCGGGGCACGCTCAAACGCCAGGGTGCGGATTTCGTTGTTCATCACCATCATCTCGAAGATGCCGATGCGCCCGCGGAACCCGATGCCCGAGCAATGATCGCATCCGCGCGGCCGGCAGATATTGCGGCCCTTCACGTCCTCTTCCTTAATGCCCGCCAATTTCAGCCACATCGGATTCGGTTCGGGATCAGGCACCTTGCACTTGGGGCATAAGGTGCGAATCAGCCGCTGGCCCAGCACCGCCTGAATCGAGCTGGCGACGAGGAACGGCTTAACGCCCATGTCGATCAGACGCGTGATTGCGCCGGGAGCATCGTTGGTATGCAGCGTGGAGAAAACCAAGTGGCCCGTGAGAGCGGCCTGAATCGCGACTTCCGCCACTTCCATGTCGCGAATTTCACCGACGAGAATGATGTTCGGCGCCTGACGTAACATGGCGCGGAGAATTTTCGAAAAGGTAAGGCCGATGGCGTCGCGCACCTGGCACTGGTTGATGCCGGTGAAATTATATTCGACGGGGTCTTCAGCGGTGATGATTTTGCGGTCGGGGCGGTTTAATTCATTGAGCGCGCCGTAGAGCGTGGTCGTTTTTCCCGAGCCGGTCGGGCCGGTCACCAGGAAGATGCCATTGGGCCGGCGGATGATCTTGGTGAAGGCGCGGTAATCGTCTTCCTCAAAGCCCATGTTTTGGATGCCGATGCGAACCGAATCAGGCCGCAGAATACGAAGCACGACCGATTCGCCATGATAACTCGGCAATGTGCTCACGCGGAAATCCACCGCCGATTTGTCGACCGTCAGCTTAATTCGCCCGTCCTGCGGCAAGCGCTTCTCGGCAATATCGATCCCCGCCATGATCTTGATGCGGCTGATCAGCGGGCCTTTCATTTTAAGCTGCACGCGATCGCGCACCACGCATTCGCCGTCGATGCGATAGCGAACCTGCACGCGGTCTTTCATCGGCTCGATGTGAATATCGCTCGCCCGGGTGCGGACAGCCTCGGCGATCATCGCCTGCACCAGCTTGATGATGGGCGCCTGGGTTGGGTCGGCCGCCCCGTCTTCGCCGATGCCGGCCAGGTCGACCGATTTATCAATCGAGCGATCGACCGACTTATCCATCGAGCGGTCGACCGTTTTATCCAGCGACCGGAGGGTGCTGTCCATCGTCTTGTCGATCGTGTTGGCGGATGTGGTCTGATACATCTCGTCGATGTATTGCTTGATGCGCGATTTTGGCGCCAGCACGGTGCGAATGTCGGCATGAAGCCGGAATCGCAAGATGTCGAGCATTTCCAGATCGAGCGGATCGTGAACGACGATGCGCAGCTTCCCGTTTTCCTTCCCCAACGGAAGGATCAGGAACTTTTTCATCAGATCATCGGGAACGGAATTGATCACGTGCGGCGGGATGGAGTGGGCATCCAGGTCGTGATACTCCATGTTGTGCTGCGAGGCGAGTGCCTTATAGACGGCAGTCTCGCTGACGATTTTCAAGTCGATGAGCGCTTCGCCGATGCGAAGGCTCTGTTTTTTCCCATGCTCCAGGGCACGGGTGACATCCTTGGGGCTGACCGCCCCCCATTCGACGAGAAGTTCTCCGAGTTTCTTCTGCTGCTTGGCCATGGTGTAAATCCTCGGGGTAGGTCGATCGGCGCACTCTTAACGCTCTCACTTCTTACTTCCGCCAAAGATCAAGAGTTCGCTGTGCCGCCGGGCGATCGCTTCAAGCACTCGGCGGTGGGCTTGGCGCTGCACGGGCAACGAAACCGATGCAGTGTATCAACCCGTCCACCGCACTGGAAGTAATTTGTTGCAACTAATTATAGGACGTTGTCCAGTCCGATGTTATCGCGATGTACGCCCGGCATGATAACGATAAGATGACCTCGGCGGCAATCAGAAAGTAAGGCACTTGAAATTACCGCGCGTTCTGTTGGGATTTGGAAATAGACCGTGACGCGGCGTCAGCCGGAGGAAAACACAAACATGGCTCAACTTTTGATTAAATATCGAACCGAAGGCAAGGCGCTTGCGCCGCGGCCCATCAAGGCGTCGCTTCCGGGATGGGGCGGCTCGGCGGCGATGAAGAAGGAAAACGGGTCGCAACCCCAGCCCTGGCATTGCCCACTTTTCATGGAGGGATGCACGCACGGCGTGGAACTTCTCTATCAGTATGAAGCCGAGTGCCATGTTATTAACGAGAACGGAAAGGTCCGCATTGAATGGGACCGCGCCAAAGAGCCGGGCGGAATGACCGGCCCAAGCGATTTCACGATCGCGATACCGCCGGTGAATTATCTTTTCGCAACGTCGATCGACTTGCAGCCGCCGCCGGGATATGTGTTGCGCACCGAGCCTCACCCGCGATTCTTCGCCGACACGACCGGGACGGTTCCGGCGGCGGTTTATGGACACGTGCATGGCGAATGGTGGCCGAAAAAGCTGTTCGTCGTCTTCAAGATGCCCGACCCGGGACAGCGCCACATTTTTCGCAAGGGCGATCCTTATGTGCACGTGCTGTGCATCCCTGAAGACGAGCACGAAATTCAGTGCATGAGCAGCGAAGAGGCTGACGCGCGCCGCCAGTTGGAAAAAAACATCAGCCTTTCAAAATCGTTGATCGCCAAGAATCTCTGGAACAGTGCAAGCGGCATTGAGTTTAACGACCATTACAAGGTGCTTTCGCGCGCCTTTAACCGCGATGGAATCGCAGGCGTGAACGCCCTGGTGGCCGATGCCATGACCCGCCTGGAGGCCAGCGTTCCGCCGGGAAAGACGGCCGAGGAATATCTCGAGATCGCCAAGCAACTGCAGTCGCAAAAGCGGCGTGTTGAAGCGAAGGAGGCGCTGCATCGCACGCTGCAACTGAATCCGCAGTCTGCCGAAGCATATAACCAACTGTCGCATCTGGAATGGGAACTGGGACTTCGCGAGGTGGCGGTTCGGGCGATGCGCCATGCCGCGGCGCTGGAGCCGAAGAACCCCTTTTACCTTCGCAACCTGAGCGAAGTGCTTCGCCGCGTCGGCAAGTTGGACGAAGCGCAATCGGCATGCGCGGCGGCATTGGCACTGGAGCCGGAAAACCCCGAAACCATCACTGCCCTGGCGTTTACCGTCGCACGGCGCGGGCAGTTGGCCGAGGGTTTGGATCTGTGCCGCAAGGCGATCGCCATCGCCCCCAACTCGCCGCATCCGCGCTTTGTGACCGGATTGATCCTCGCCTGGGCAAAGCGCTCTGATGAAGCCCGCGCGCATTACGAGGCGGCACTGGCTCTCGATCCGAATTTCGCCCCGGCTCAAAACGCGATGAAAGAGTTGCCGGCGTCAAGCGCGGGCAGCGAACCGTCAGGCGCCGGGACGTGATTCCTCAACAATTCATGTCCCACCCCCCGAGACGCTGGATTGCTGGATTGCGTCGATTCAATTGTCGATCAGCAGGTTTGACGCCGGGCTCATGTACAGGTCGTAGGCTTCGGTCGACATTTCCGTTTTGGGAAGATTTGCGCCGCGCGGGAGCCAGTAGCGGGGATTCATTCCCTTGGCGCCGTCGAGGGTTTCGGCGTGGCCGTCGAAGAAGACCGCGTTGAAGGCGTACAGCGACAGCGGCGCCTTGGGGGTGCGGTTGCCGTGGCGCATGGCGTACATCATTGGGCCGTTGCGGAGGAATGAGCGCGTGTAGGCGCTCCACGGGCCGTAGTCGGAATAGTGCCCGCCGGGCGAGGAGCCGGAATTATCCCAGCCGAGGTTGTAATCCGGCGGCGTTCCATCGGCGCTGCACCACCTCGCGCCGTCAAATGCGAAGATCTTGTCTGTTGTATTTCCAACGTTGCCGATATTCGGGGTATAACCCGGCGTATTGATGAAATTTTGATATTTCGACACATCGCCGTCGCCATATTCATAGAGAAACATGCAGGCGGTGTCATACGAGAGCATCTTGGTGGAAACGCGGATGGGGGAGCCGGAATAGGGGGCAACGATGATGTCGTTTTCCGGGCACTGAAAGATGGGATAGTTGCACAGGTAGTTAAATCGAGAGGTTCGGCTGGCGGTGCTTCCGCCTTCATCAAAGGTGGCGCCATAATATTTGGCAACAGGGGCAGTCCAATCCCAGGTCTGGCAAAGCTCGGGGCAATTAAAGTCGCTATAGTTTGTCCCGGGCAGCTTCAGGAACGAGCCGCTCGTCCAGGCGCTTCCCATGATCGCGCCATTGTTGTTCGATGCATAGGCGAGCATCGCAAATCCAATCTGCCGAAGATTGGACGCGCAAACCGTGGTATTTGCCGCCCGGCGAACCCGCGCCAGGGCCGGCAGAAGTATCGAGATCAAGACCGCGATAATTCCAATGACCACCAGCAGTTCGACCAGGGTGAAAGCGCCGCGGCGATTCCGTTTCCCCGGGCCGGCAATTCGACCATTAATATTCGTGTTCATGCGAATCCTTTCGTGCTCATCGGTCGGCCGCCGCGGTTGGAGCGCCATGCTGCTTGTGGCGCTGGAGATACTCCTGCATGGTGGGCGGCGGACTTACGCCCTCGCCCGGCCTCGGGTTATGCCCCACCACCAGCCGCCCGCAATCGGGGCAGAAGGTCGGTTCCGACTTGCCCACGGCGGAATTTAGCAGCACCCAGGTCGGCTCGGTCTTGGTGCCGCCGTCGGCTGTCCAGTAGCAGGCCTCGGCGGGGATGCCGGTATTTTTCCCGCTGAACGGCGAGAGGATCGGGATGGTCTCGCCGATCTCGTTCTTGTGCCGGAAGGGCTTGCCGGTTTCCGTGCAGATGTAGGTTGTATAGAATGCCGTCTCCGGCGTCTGACTGCGGGTGAACCGGTAGATCATGAACGCGGCAACGGCCACGAACAGCAGTGTGCCCACGATTCCAATGGCCTTCCCAGTCTGCGTTTGCAAATACGCTCTCAAGCCCATCATCGAATCACTCCCGTCGCAAGTTCCGCAATCACATATTCAAGCCGGTCACTCTGGTAAACCATAGAAGTAGAAATGCATCATTCCGATTAACGCCGTGATAAGTCTTGTCTAACTCTGTGCATATTAAGAATTCTATGTGCCAGGCGATTCGTGACATGACAAACCCGGTGCAATGAAACACCGTGCAAACGATCACGCTACAACTCATCCGTTAAGGTTTCATTTCGCTGGATGCATTTGCGCTAATCACATCAATATTTAATGATCCGGCGCGAAACGGGAGTTGGCGATTGTCCAACCGACAAACCGGCTGAGGGAAAAAATCGCCACATATTCATGACGCGGAAACAGGCTCTGAACATGAGTATGCAAAATCAAATTCCAGCGTGGAGACGTCATTTGCAGGGGTCCTCATTAAGCAACGGAGCAGACCAATGGTTCGACCAACGTGGAAAATGCCGGTTCGCAAATCCAAGCGCCGCGATGCGCGGATCGCCCGGGCCGTGGAAATGATGGAGGACCGCGTGCTTTTCGCCGCTTTTACGCCGGGCGATCTGGTTGTCTATCGGGTTGGAACCGGAACCGGCGCACTGAGCAGTTCCTCAACGGCGGTTTTCCTGGACGAATACTCGCCCGGCGGAACGCTGGTGCAATCCATTGCCATGCCCACCGCCGCGGGCGCCGGCAGCACGCCAAACCCATTGACGGCCACCGGCACCACAACTAACGAAGGGTTTCTCACCCTATCGGCCAACGGGCAAAATTTGCTTGTTCCGGGTTATGCGGCTGCGCCTGGCGTTCCGAACATTTCGTTCACGGCGACAGGAACGCCGGTCACCACCGGCACCATCACTGCTGCGACAACCGCCACGCCGACCGTGCTAACGGTCAACAGCACTGCCGGCATGGTCAACGGACAGCAGATAACGATCAGCGGCGTCGGCAACGTTCCCAACGGAACTTATTTCCTATCCGTCAGTTCGACGACGAAGATTTCGCTTTTTTCAGACGCCGGCCTCACCACCGGCGTGGCGGGAAGCGCGCAGGCCAATTTCACGACCGGGGGCACCTGGAGCGATCCATCCATCTTAACCGTCGCGCGCGAGGTGGGAATTGTTTCGGGAAGCGGTTCGGTCGATACGACGACGACTCTTGGAAACGCCTTCTCGACCGACAACATCTATAGCGCGACAAGTGCCGACGGCCAAACCGGGATTTGGGCGTCGGGGCTGGGGAGCGTGGCGTATACGACGGCCGATTCATCTGCAAACGCAACAACGCTTTCCTCAACAACCACCTACGCCATCGAAGTGATCAACGGCCAGCTTTACGTCTCCACGGGCAAAGGAAGCGGCAGTACATCAACCGCCGTGATCAGCCAATTGGGAAGCAATCTGCCCACCAGCGGCACACCTACGCCCGCGAATCTTCCGGGGATTACCGGCTCGGGTCTTTCTGGCACGGGATTAGGGCAAACCGGCGCATTTGCTTTTGCCACGCTCAACGGCGGCGCATCCCCCGATACGATTTACGCCGCCGACAATTACAACGACGGCGTCGATAAATACTCTCTGGTTGGCGGAACCTGGCAATTGACGTCGGAACTGGGCGGATTCGCCAGCGGCTCGGGAAATAAGCTCAACAGCATCCTGGGACTGGCCGCCCAGCCCGTGGCCGGCGGCGAGCAGTTGTTCATGACCACCGCCACCGGCGTTTACAGCTTCACCGACACCAGCGGCTACCAGGGCCTCTTTCCAGGGCAAACGCCGCCTACCAATTTCACGACCAACCCAAACGCCTATTTGACGACCCTCGCGACGGCAGCAAGCAACGAAGCTTTCCGCGGCATTGCCTTTGTTCCGCAGCCCGCCGGTGCACCGACGATGGCAACTCAGCCGGTCAGTCAAGCCAATATCGTTGCCGGGACGAATGCAACATTCACCGCCAGTGCCTTTGGCGCCAATTTGGGCGTGCAATGGTATGTCAACCAGAACGATGGCACCGGCTATCAGCCGATTTCCGGCGCAACGTTCAACACGTTGACGATTCCCGCGTCGCTGGCCGAAAACAATTACACGTATGAAGCCAAATTCACAAATTCGTCGGGCTCGGTCACGTCAAACCCGGCGACGTTGACGGTAATTCCCGGGCCCGCTCTGGGGTTCCCCGTCTCGACGTTCACCGGCCCTGAAACCGCCGGACAAATCACCGTCACGGTCCACCGTTTTGGCGATACCACCAATAGCGACACGGTGCAGTGGGCGACCAGCAACGGCACCGCAATCGCGGGAACTAATTTCGGCACCGCCGGTTCAACCGCGCAGCTCGGCGGCACGCTCACCTTCCCGGCCGGCTCGACGGACGACCAGACGTTCAATGTTCCGGTGATTTACACCGCCGCCCAAAATGGAACGCTGACGATCAATGTTCAGCTCAGCAATGTGTCAGGCACGAATGCCGTTTTGGGCACGTCATCGGCGGTCATCCTCTCCACGCTTCCGCAAGAAACCGTCAATCTCAGTAGCGCGACATACACGGTCAACGATACCGACAGCACTGGCGTCTTCTCGCTGGTGCGCACTGGCCCGACCACCGACGCCGGTGCGGTGCCTTATACCGTAACCAACGCCACCGGCGGCGCGGTGAGCAGCGGCACCGTTAGCTTCAACGCCGGAAGCACCGTCGCCACCGACAACTTTCCGGTTGCCGCCGGGGTTTCTCCGCTCAGCGGCACAATTACCGGCGCGAGCAACGCCAGCCCGATTGTCATCACCACCGCCAGCACCACCGGCTTGAGCGGCCTGGTGACGGTGAGTGGGGTGGGCGGCGATACCGCCGCCAATGGAAATTGGTACGCCAAAGTGCTTACCTCAACGACCTTCGCGCTCTATCAGGACGCGGCCCTCAGCATCCCGGTTGTGGGAAACAAGGCTTACACCAGCGGCGGCGCCTGGATATCTTCACAATACCTCGTCACCCTTGGCAGCGGCATCACCGGTTTCACCACCGGCGGCGCGATTCTCGGTTCGACAACGGCGTCAAACGTCACCGACGTGCACGCCGCGGCCACAACCCTCAGCGGCACTGCGTCGAATGTCACCGATATCGAAACCAGCGGGCCTTATTCGCAAAGCTTTGCTCCGGTGGTTGGCGACGTGGCCGCGGGAACTGGTTCATTCGGATACCTCGCGTATGAGGTGCTGGAATTCTCCCCCTCCACCGCGCCGGGACTGTATCCGGCACTTGGCACAACCGTGAACGGCGGCGGCATTTCAAGCCTGTCGCTGCAGATGTACAACACCGATGCAAGTGGAAGCGACAATTACAGCGGCCATCCCGGTAACTTTAACGTCTACTTCCTTCCCGACGCCGATGCGACAACCGCCACGTCGACCCTGATGTTCTCCACCGCGTCGGCCCCAACCGGGCTGGCCAGCGGCCAGTTTAAGGTCGCCCCGGTTTTGCTGGGCACGTTCAGCTTTAACAATACCGCCGGTTACGACACCTACACGCCAGCCGCCGCAATCCCGGCGTCGGTAGTGACGGCGCTGGTTGCTGATTTAAACGCCGGTTCGAACTTCCGGCTTGCGGTGACGCCGCAGACATACGGCACCGGCGCTATCGCCGTCGATTGGCATGGGATTTCGTCCGGTCAAACGCCCATTCTTTCGCTCGCGGCGGCGCAAACCGTGAATCAAACCCCGGAATATATTTCCTTTACCGCGCCGACTTATACCGTCAATGAAAACGCCGGTACTGCAACCATTTCCCTCACCCGAACCGGAGCGAACATTTCCGACACCGCCACGGTCAATTACGTAACGGCCGACGGCACGGCAGTGGCGGGGGAGAATTACACGGCAACGTCCAACACCGCGACATTCCAGGCCGGGAGCGCCACCACCACGTTTACCATCCCCATCACCGATGTGATGCCGCAAGGCGGGGACAAGACCCTGACCCTGACTCTGAACACGCCCGGAACCGGATCGACGGGGACGATCGGCGGCCTGGCAAGCCAATCGACTGCGACGCTGACCATTGTCGACAGCTCGACTGCTTCAACGGAAACGCTTTCGCCGTCGCTCACGTTTGCATCAGACATCGAAAAATCCGGCCCCTACGATGACACCGAGTTCAAGGCCGAGGGGACCAACAGCATCACGGCCTTCGCCTCATTTGGGGCGGCGGACTTCAACGACCCGAGCATTGGCGCCGCGGTGACGCCGGCGGCCACGGTTACCGGCATCAATAGCATCACGCTGAGCGTGACCGATGGCACCTCCAACGCGCCGGGCCAGGTTGACTTCTACCTTGTGCCGGATTCTTCCTCCAACATTACGGTTGGCACGCCGCAATCAGCCAATCCGCATTTCTACGATTCAACGCAGGGCATTGAAGGCGTGGGCACGCAATTTGGGACGCCGTTGCTGCTCGGGAAATACAACTTCACTGACATCAATGCCAATGATGTGCTGACCATTCCGCTGAACAATTACAATGCTTTCACCGAAGCCACGCTGATCAACGATCTGAATAACGGCGTTAAATTCCGCATTGTGGCGACGCCGGAATCCACTGGCGTAGACGCCGACTGGATCGCCGCCGCCACCACGCTTTCGATCAACGTCCAGGAAGGCACGCCTGGCGTGCCGACTTCGGGAACCGTTGTCGCAGCACCGGCATCGCTCACCACGGGCAATTCCACCACGCTGTCTGCCAGCGGATTTGGCGACACCGGTGGAACGATTCTCGGCGTCAACTTCTATCGTGAATCCAACGCGACGGCGGGGCTGCAAGTCGGCGGCGACACGCTGCTGGGAAGCGGCACCGCTTCGGCGGGCACTTATACGATCCCGATTTCAACCGTTGGACTTCCCGACGGCGGCTACACTTATTATGCCGTCGCTTTGGATTCCACGGGGGCAGCTTCCCCGGTTGCGTCTACCACGGTAAACGTGGTCGGCGGGCCGCTGGTTGCATGGAATGTGAACAACCAGCCTGGCGGCACCAATAACTTTGGCGCATCGCCGCTGCCGGATACCATTTCGGATCCTTCGGTCAGCAATTCCCTGGGCCTGACCCGCGGCAGCGGCATCGGAACAACCGGCAGCGCGGCGGCCAACGCCTGGGGCGGAACGGCCTTCTATACCGGAACCTCCGCCAGCCCGGTCTTCTCAACCACCGGTGCGGCGGCCGTCGCCGCCAACCAGTTCGTCACCTTCGGCCTGACCGTTCAACCGGGCGATGCCGATTCACTGGGGAATCTCGAGCTCAACTATCGCCGCAGCGGCACCGGACCTTCCAGCGGACTGTTTCAATATCAATTGAACGGTGGAAGCTTCGTGACAATCGAGGACGATGCCAACGAGTTCCCCAACAGCAGCAGCGGCGGGGCGTCGATCACGCCGATCAACCTGAGCGGCATCAGCGCCCTGCAGAATCTTCCCGCCGGGACGGCCGTGGTATTTCGCATCGTTCCGTACAACGCCACTGGAACGGGCGGCACGTGGTACATTAATGATGGATCGAACAACATGGCGACCGATTTGGTCGTAAATGGGACAGTTTCTACTTCCGTCACCGCGCCAACCCTCTTCGGCAGCCCGGTCATTAACGGCAACAACAGCGCCCTGGCCGGCGTTCAGCGGTCCACTGTCAGCAGCATCGTCTATACCTTCAGCCAGCCGGTGAATATCGCCAGTACGAATGCTTTCAGCATCGCCGTGGTGAGCGGGCAGGCCGGCACGGCGCCGACGCTGGGTTGGGCGGCCATCAGCCCCGACGCCAACGGCGCCAGCACGCAATGGGTCGTCACCTTCAGCGGCTCGGGCGTGAGCAGCGGGTCGATCGCCAATGGCGTCTACGCCATCACGATCAATGCCGCCAGCGTCACCGGCGAAACCGGCGGCCTGGCCTTGGCCGCTGGCCGCACCGATACCTTCTGGCGGCTCTTCGGCGATTACGGCGGTCAGCAGACCGTGAACAGCACCGACAAGGGGCGATTCAACCTCGCCTTTGGCACGTCGCAGGGCGCGCCCAACTATATTGCGGCTTTC
>DASRRM010000173.1:0-13091 GCA_035695715.1 Tepidisphaeraceae bacterium | reverse complement strand
TTCGGGGGACCGCTTACTTCGGGAGTACCCTCCGTGCGCGGCTCATTGGTCTGCCGTACCTCCGTCTTTTCTGAACCCTGAATCCTTCCTCGTCACCTGCCCTCACAACCCATACAACTTCCTCCGCCGCCATAGCGTCGTCGGGTCGACTCCCAAAATCGCGGCGGCGGCTTCCATCGACTTGGCCGTTTGCAACACCCGCCGGATGTGCATCTCCTCCAAGGCGTCCAGCGGCATCAGGTCCGATGGAACGGCATCGCCGCGGCAAAGCATTTGCGGCGGCAGATGCTCCAAGCCGATATTTCCCCCTTCGCACAACATCACCGCCCTTTCCACTACGTTGCGCAACTCGCGAATGTTGCCCGGCCACGCGTAGGCCGCCAGCGTGTCGCTGGCTTCGGCGCTGAAGCCGTGGGTCGGGCGATGATTGGCGCGGGAGATCGCCGCGCGAAACTGCTCGGCCAATAAAACAATGTCCTCCGTCCGCTGGCGCAGCGGGGGCAATTCGATCTGCACAATATTGACGGCAAAAAGAAGGTCGGGGCGAAGCTGGTCGCGGGATGCGGCCTGGTCGAGGTCCTGGCTGGTGGTGGCAATCACCCGGGCATCAGATTGACGCACCGAGACATCGTTGTAACGCTCATATTCGCGCTGCCGCACCAGGCGGAGAATTTTCGGCTGCACAGTGAGCGGCGTCGCGCCGATCTCGCGAAGGATCAGCGTCCCCCGGTCACACAACGCCGCCGCCCCGCGATCCACAGCCGGCGCATCGGGCGCGTCGCGCCGCGATATGCCGAACAATTCCTCCTCCAGCGCATCGGCAGAAGCGTTGCGGCACGAAATCGCGGCGCAAGCACCGGTTTCCCGCCCGCTCCAATGATGAATCGCCCGCGCCAGCCATTCCTTGCCGATTCCCGGCTCGCCGCGAATCAGCAGCGTTGTATCGCTGGGCGCAAGCCGGCGGGCCAGGTCCAGCGCCTGGCGCATTTCGCTGCTGGTGGTGACCGGCTCGCGAAAATCAGCCGTCGCCCCGGCCGTTGTCTCCAACGCGCCGAGCTTCAGCTCGAGCTTGCGTTGCTCGATGACTTTGCGGGTGACCAGTTGCACCTGGGCCGGTGTGAACGGCTTGGGCAGATAATCCGCCGCCCCCCGGTCCATCGCCACGATCGCCGTCTCGGCCGAGGCATATGCGGTGATGACCACGACCTTGGCCCACGGGCTTTCGGCGAGAATCCGGGGGATCAGGTCCAGGCCATTGCTGACGCCGAGGCGAACATCGAGAAAGATCAGGTCGAACGGTTGACGTGCGACGGCCCCCAGCGCGTCGGCGGCGCTGGCGCAGAGAACCACCTGGTGCCCCCCGGCTTCAAGACATAGGCCGAGGGTCACGCGAATGTTGGTTTCGTCATCGACAACCGCAATGCGCAGAGGTCGCGCTTCAGTTGGGTTAAGTGGCATCGCGTCGTTCATCTCCCGGGCAGTTGGTGCCGCCCGTCCGCTACGGAAAATGCAAGTGCCGCATGAAACCTGGCCATTTCCGTGTCCGCGATTACTGTGCCATTGTTCGTGGCCCTTCAATTTGCAACACATGAAATTCCGGTGCCCACGGCCATGGAACCAATAGAGTCGCCGATATCAGTGCTGAAAACGCAGCTTAGTCAATAGACTTGCTCCTTTTGCAGCGGAGCTCGCTGTCCCTGCGCGCACCCAAGGCAGTGATCGCCCAATATTCGATAGACTGCTCAATAAACGAGCAGTCCGCTGGAACAGGGGCATCCTAACGTGGTTCATAACGATTGCAAATTTCAATTTTTCTCACCGTCAAAAGGTCCATTTTTTAAGCACTTCCATTTCGCCTAAACGGAGCTCGGATGAAATGATGCGAGGATGCATCATGGGTTGCGGGCGCGCGTGAACGCAGGGATATGGGACAGTTTTCGCAAGAATCGCCACGCACTTGGGTTCAATCGGGCTCCGATCTGTGCGGCGAAAGCGCGCCGTCTCTGTCTCCTCGGCGAATTGATTGATCTCTAGGCAAACGCCCGAGACTAACGTCGTTCGGTTATCAGGCTACCTTGGTATGACCTTTGCCAAGTGGCTCACAAGTCGTGGGTTTGCGGCGAAAGAAAGCGACCGGCCGGTAAGGTGTTGGAAGATGCTGTCAGGTCAGGTCATCCCATAGCCAGTCGGCGGCCGGAATCGGCCGTCATCGTTGCACCCATTTCGTTCATGTGACAAGCGCACCGTTCACTCATCGCGATTCGCGAATCTGGTCCCCAAAGGAGCATCCTTATGAGAGCTGAGTCTATGTGTCGATTCCTACCACTCAATCGGTTCGGTTCCTGGCGTTTTCCATGCGCCGTGATCCTGGGAGTTATTTTATTCTGCTCCGCGGTTCGCGCCGATACGCCAGCCCCGGCGGCCGCGCCGACGACAGCGCCGGCAACCCTGACTAAGGATCAGGAAGTGGCAGCGGATCCGTCAGGTGCGGCAGGCGCCACGTCGGCGGCGAAAAAGGGAGACCCAATCCCAACACCATCGCTGCAATCGCCCAACACCGGGACCGGCCTATCCACCGCCACGGAGGACGCCAAGGGCAACGCCAAATATTATGCCGGCGATCATCCCACGACTGACGAAAACGCCCAGAACATCACGCGAGCCCACTATGCCATCAACATGACCTGGACGCTGGTATGCGGGTTCCTGGTCATGTTCATGCAGGCGGGCTTCGCGCTGGTCGAAACGGGTCTGATCCGTGGCAAGAACGCCGCCCATACCATGGCCATGAACTTCATGGTCTATGCATTGGGCATGTTCGGGTTCTTTGTCTGTGGGTTCGCCTTCATGTGCGGAGGAGCCAACGGCACGAACATCGGGGGTCCCGGCCAGCTCGGCGGGGTTCCCACGCTCGACACGATGGTCACGATTGGATCTCCCGTGACCTACAACGGCGCGGCCGACCACGGCTGGGGGCTTATGGGCAATACCGGTTACTTTCTAAGCGGCAAAACCGCGTTGTCCTCCGGCAAGGGATATGACGGAGCCGCAGTCGTCTGGTTCCTCTTCATGATGGTGTTCATGGACACCACCGCCACCATCGTCACCGGCGCTTGCGCCGAGCGATGGAAGTTCTCCAGCTTCTTTATCTTCAGTCTATTCATCGGCGGATTCATATATCCGATATTCGGGTGTTGGGTCTGGGGCGGTGGCTGGCTGGCGCAGATGGGATATCGGTGGGGACTCGGACACGGTGCGTGCGACTATGCCGGTTCAGGCGTCGTGCATCTTCAGGGTGGGGCACTGGCGTTCATTACCGCATGCATGATCGGGCCTCGGCTCGGCAAATACAACAAGGAAGGCAAGCTCGTCAATCCGATCGCTCCGCACAACCTCCCGATGGTCATGCTCGGATCGTTCATCCTGGCATTCGGCTGGTTTGGGTTCAATCCGGGCAGTTCGCTGTCAGCCATGGACGGTCGTATCGGCGTGATTGCAACCAATACGATGCTCGCGGGCATGAGCGCCACATTGAGCGGCACGCTGTTCATGTGGTGGTTCGGTCCAAGCAAGAAGCCGGATCCGGGCATGATGTGTAACGCCCTGCTGGCTGGGTTGGTGGCAATTACCGCTCCCTGCGCTTTCGTCAGTCCGGTGGGAGCGTTCTGGATCGGCCTGGTGGCCGGCGTCCTGGTCTGCCTGAGCTGCTTCTTCTTCGATAAGATCCGCGTCGATGACCCGGTTGGCGCGATCAGCATCCATGGCGTCAACGGCGCGTGGGGCGTGCTGGCGGTCGGCCTCTTCGCCGACGGCAACTATGGCACGGGTTACAATGCCGTCTGGGACAGTGCCGTCACCGGACTGTTCTATGGCGACCACAGTAGCAAGCAACTTATCGCCCAGGCCATCGAAGTGGTGGTTTGCATCGGCTGGAACGTCATCATCGGTGGCATCCTGTTCGCCGTCACCGGCGCACTGGTCCGTGGAAATCGCGTCTCGGCGAAGGTCGAAATCGCCGGCCTCGATATGCCCGAAATGGGCGCGATGGCCTACCCCGAGAACACCAAGCTCGTTCTTCCCGACCAAATCTCCGACGAGGAAGTTGCCGAGATCAAGGCTGGCAAGAAGCTCGAGCCTGCCGCGGCGATGGCCCGATAAATGTGTCGTTTTCACTTTTGAATTAACGATGCGCATTTCCCACGGGCACTCCAACGAGTGCCCGTGGGATTTTCTGCGGGGGATTCCAACCAACCCGCCGGACGAGACATTCCCCTGGTCCGTTTTGTTGAAATGACCTGGATTTTCCCATGCCCAAGTCCGTCAAGTTTTTTGCGATGCTCGCCGCCACCGTGTTGGTGCTGTTCATCTGCCGCTGGACCGGCTTCCTCCCGTTCAGCGGGAAGATGATCCTCAGCATGACCATCTTCTCGATGTTCATCTATGGAACGCTGCTGTATGGGGAATTTCGGCTGGCGTTCGCTTTTGGCGGCATCGCGCTGCTAATGGGATGCAATCTGCTCACCGTCGAACGATTCACCCAATCCGCAAGTCTCGATGTGCTGGTGTTTCTCATCGGCACTTTCATGGTCATCGGGTTTCTCGAGGAGAGCCAGTTCTTCGAGCATGTCATCAGCGCCATTGTGAAGTTCGTCGGTCCAAGGCCGCAACGTCTTCTGCTGGCATTGATGATGATGGCGGCGATCTCGTCGGCGCTGGTCGGCGAAGTCACAGCCATTCTCTTCATGGCCGGGGCCATGCTCCATTTGACCAACAAATACCGGCTCAATCCTGTCCCCTTTATCATCATGCTGGTCTTTGCATCCAACAATGGATCGGCGATGAGCTCGATCGGCAATCCGATCGGCGTGCTGATCGCGTTGAAGACGGGTTTGGGCTTCACCGACTTTCTGCTCTGGGCCGCTCCGGTGGCGATCGTTGTGAATGTGGTGACCTATGGCATTTGCCGCTGGTGGTATGCCGAGGCATTTGACGGATTTGCCCAGGCCGTCAAGCAGGAATTTGCCCGTCACGCCAAGGGCTCCAGCCGCAAATCGCTCGTGGCGGCCACTGCCATTGGTGGCGGTGCAGGCGGCGGCGGTGAATTGCCGAACAATGCTGAAAACCTTGCCGAGGAGGAAACCGACGATGATGAAAGCGTCCTGAGCGCCGAATTCTTCAATGCTTCTGACGCCGATACCATCGGCAATCTTTCCGCCGGGAGCACTTTTCGACTCTGCTGGCTTATTCTCTTTGGTTTGGTGGGAATGCTGGTGACGCATCGGCTGGTGGAGCGCCTGCTGGGATTGCACGAAGGAACGATGATGGTGGCCGCGGCGCTGGTCATGGGATCAGTCGTGCTGCTCATCCGCCGCGAGAAAGCGCGCGAGCTTGTCGAACGCCGGGTTGACTGGTGGACGCTGGCGTTCTTCATGATGCTCTTCGCGTCGGTCGGAACACTTCAGGATACCGGGGTGACCGAGGTCATCGCCAAGCGGCTTGGCAGCATCGGCGGGACGAACCACACGCTGGTCGTCCAGATCGTCGGATGGGCCACAGGCTGGCTCAGCGCATTTCTCGATAACGTGCTGGCCGTCGCCACCTTCATGCCGGTCGTGCATGACATCCGCGTCCAGGCAGGCCCGGCGCCTTATGAGAGCTCGATCTACTGGTTTATGCTGTTCGGCGGAACATTCATGGGTAACATGACGGTTATCGGCTCAACCGCCAACATCGTTGCCGTGGGTCTGCTGGAGAAGCGCGGACACGGAACCATCGGCTTCGGACAGTGGATGAAGATCGGATTTATCGTCAGTATCGCGTCGATGCTTGTGGCGGCGGGAATGCTGGAAGTGGCTCGCAGAACTTTGCCGCTCCCGAGCCTCCCGGCGCCGATGCATGTGGTCGAGCCTCAGTGAGATTGTTTCAAATTCCGGTCGATATCCGGACAAGGATTTTTTCGCGGATAGATTTTTCGGGAGTCACGACTATGCAGATGATCGAAGCGATTATTAAGCCCAACAAGCTCGAAGCGGCCAAGACCGCGCTGGCAGGCCTCGGCTTGCTCGGCGCAACCGCCGTGGAGTGCAAGGGATTTGGCCGGCAGATGGGGCATACCGAACGATATCGCGGTCCCAAGAACGATGTCGGATTTGTCCCCAAGCTCCTTCTGAAGGTCGTGGTCAAGGATGAAGACGTTGACAAGGCCATCGAGGCCATTATTGCCGCCGTGCGGACGGGAAATGTCGGGGACGGCAAGATCTTCGTCACGGCGGTGTCCCGCGTGATCCGTATACGCACCGGTGAAACGGGCAACGACGCGATTTGACCGAACGTTCCCGCGGTTTTCTTCTGACTCGACTCTCTCCGAGCCTTCGATATGGCAGACACGCAAAAGATACCACTGGTCATCAATCCCACCGTTGACGTGGGAGAATCGCTTCGATATCTGGTGGGCGATACGGGGGCTGTCCAGGAATTGATGGGCGGCTTCCGGATCAAGATTTATCATACGAGGGCGTTTCCATGGGATGACGTGTTCAAGACCCTGTTATTTCGCGATTTTCGCGTATATGTTTCCCGGCACAAAGCGGACTTCTTCATAGAAGCCAACGCTTAATCACCGCCAACCTCGGCGGGTTTTTTCAAAGGAACCGACCATGTGGCAACAATACCGCAAGACCTTGATCCCGATTCAATTTGTTATTCTCAGCCTGGTGGTGGTGCTTCATTTCTGGTTCAAAGCCAACGTTCCGACCATTCTTGTCGCCGTTGTCACGATGGAAATTGCATCTCTATTCGGCGCGTTGTGGTCGCGACGCTTGTCGCGAAGAATTGAAGCCGGACATAACAAGACCCGGCTCGGTCATTGAGGCAGCGCCGGGGAAGTTGTTTGGTTATCGGACTCTACTTGTTTTCCGCCGGATTTTTGTTGAATTTCTCAGTACAAGCACGTATAAAGATTTCACCAACCGCGACGTTTTAAGGAAGCCATTATGTCTAAAGTTTCAAGTCTTGCCGTCGTCGCGGCCCTGTTGTTTTCCTGGCTGACGATCTCCTGCACCGGGCCAGTTTTCATCAAACCACCGGCAGCCGCTGCCCAAACGGCAAGCGCAGCTGTAGCACCGGCGGCACCTGCAAATACGCTCGCCGTGAGCACGGCGTGGGTCGGACCGGGATTGCTGTTCTCGGCCATCACACTCGTTGCCATCGGCCTATCGCTCTCGGTGTTCCGGGCAAGAATTCCCGACTAAGCCTGGCTTCTTCTCAGCCACCTTATTCATATCCAGACCCGCGTCGAAGCCGTTCCGCTGGAACCGCTTCGACGCGGGATTTAATGGCGGCATCACGATCGCATCGTGGACTCGCGCCCGCCGTTTTGTCCCTGGCGTTCGCTCCAGCGCTGACAATTTCCAGGTTGGCGCCATGGTGACCGCTACGATTCCCTCTTCATTCTTTGAATCGCATTCGAAAAACCAACCCGCTCGCGAAAGCAAATATGAAATACAAAATCCTTAACGTCGCCGGTCTTTCGGCGATTGCGTTCTCATTCGTTGGTATTTCGTGCTCCGGCCCGGTCTTTATCAAGCCCCCCGCGGCAGAGACGCCCGTGTCCACGGCAACTGGCGCTGCCACGCCGGCAGCCGCGTCGCCATCGGCGAGCACGGCAGGGGCGGCCGGTCATAGCGCCCCCGCTGGCCTCCTGGCCAGCGCACCGATGCCGGGTGCTTCAACTGCGCCCCCATCTTCACCGGCTTCCACAGTTTCGGTTGCGGTTGCAACCGAACCCTGGGTAAAGCCCGGAATCCTCTTTGCCGCCGTGACGCTTCTTGCGTTGGGCATTTCCCTCTGTTTCCGGGGCAAAGCGCCTTCTGACGTGAATTAGGTCCGATGCTGGACCTGACAATTGACGTATTTGCACCGACCAAGGAGGCATTGCCATCGAACGGTGATTTGATTTGAAATTAAGACTCCTCGAACATTGCGGCCAGGGAATCGATACAATACGTTGAATCGGATCCTTGGCCGCCTCTTTGCACATGTCGCCTCATGCGCGTTGGGCTTGTTCGCCACCGGCGAATATGCCGCGGCGAAGCCAAGAGCCCGTCTCTTGTGGGCGCGAAACACTAGGAGTAAGTGCAGAGGAGTAAGTGCAGAGTGCAAAGTGCAGAATGAAGAATGAAGAGTGATCTTCGATGACTCGTTAACTCTGCACTCTGCATTTTGAACTCTGCACTTACTCTGCACTCTGCACTTTAAATTCTGCACTTACTTTGGAGTCTTCCATGAAAATGATCATCGCCATTATTCGCCCGGAGAAATTCGAAGCCGTGCAGGCGGCTCTGGACGAAAAAGAAGTTTACCTGATGACCGCCTCCGACGTTCGCGGCTGCGGCCGGCAACGCGGTTACACCGAGAACTATCGTGGCGGCAAGGGCTTTATCCGCCTGCTGTCCAAGGTGAAACTCGAAATTGCCGTCAATGACGACTTCGTCGCCCCGGCGGTGGCGGCCATCCTCAAGGCCGCCAAATCCGAAGGCGTCGGACGCATCGGAGACGGCAAAATCTTCGTCCTGCCGCTGGAAGAATGCTACCGCATTCGCACCGGCGAAGAGGGAGGCGTTGCCATCGGGCCGTGATCTGCCTGGCATTTACAGGGTTCAAACATTGCGACCAAGGCATCGATTCCGTTATTCTGGATTTGGTCCCTGGCCGCAATTTTGCCAGAGGCTCAGGACCGTGATAACGGTATGTTGTATTGAATATGCGAGCCGGTAGGGTCCGCCTTGGCGGACGCGTTCATGGCGGCTTTCTTCACCGATCTGCTATGTTATGAATCCGTCCCGAACGCGTCCGCCAAGGCGGACCCTACATTAGAACTCACCATGCATTCCACTTCCGAATCCTCTGAAAAGCCCCACGCCCTTACCCTCCTGGCCAGCGAACGGCCGCGCGACGTGGGCTGGTTTCAAGCCGCGGGGTTTTTATTCGGCGATTGGGGCACCAGCCGGCTTTATGTGCTGGGGTTGGCGCTGTTTTTCGCCGGGCGAACCAGCTTCTGGCTGATCGTCGCCATGAGCCTGCTGATATTTGCTGTCGGCTGGGCTTATACGCAGATCTGCCGGATTTACCCCGACGGGGGCGGCGTTTACACCGCCGCCAAGCAGACCAGCCGCGTGCTGGCGGTTGTCGGCGCGCTGTTGCTCTTTGCCGACTACACCGTAACGGCTAGCCTGAGCGTTCTCGATGCTTTCCACTACTTCGGGCTCGGCAAGCACGAGCAGGTCGATCAGGCCAAAGGGAATGTGCGCGTGGCCAGCGGCCATTACGACAAGAACCCCAACATTGACGCGGGGACCATGCTCGATCCATCCCGTAAGACACCTGATGCCGACGCCGAGGACAAAGACACAAAAGATAAGACGACGAAAGCCGAGACGGGTGAAAAGCTTTTGGCTTGGAATTCCCCCGGACTCTGGGCGATTGTCGCGATCGCCGCCATTGGCTTGTTCAACCTGATGGGCCCCAAGCACACCAGCGGCTTTGCCATTGTCGCCGCGGTCGGCATGATCTTCATCACCCTGCTCATCACGGCATTCGCAATGCCGAAGGTTCCGTGGCACGATCTTCCCCAGCGCATCGGGCGACCCGATTTTAGCCACACCGGCCAACTTTGGGTCGCGTTTGTCTCGATCGTGCTGGCGCTAAGCGGCGTGGAGGCCATCGCCAACCTGACTGGCGTGATGAAACGCCCGGTTTCCGTCACCGCCGGCAAAGCCATCTGGGCCGTCGCAACCGAAGTGGCCGTTTTCAACATTGTACTTGCCATCGCCATGCTGGCGATCTTTCCCATCAATCGCGACGGTCATCTGGAAGACATGGCCGCGTTTCTCACGGGCCAATACGTCGGGCAATGGGGCGAACTTCTGGTGCGCATTGTGGGCGGCTTATTGCTTCTCTCCGCCGGCAACACCGCCATCTCCGGCATGATCTCCATCCAATATCTCATGGCCCGCGATGGAGAACTTCCCGCGCCGATGGTGAAGCTCAATCGCTTCGGCGTTCCCTGGGTGCCCGCCGCCATTGCCGCAAGTGTCCCCATTATCGTCCTGCTCATCAGCCATAATCTCGACCAGCTTGCCTCGCTGTACGCGATCGGCGTCATCGGCGCTGTATCGATCAACGTGTCGCTCTGCGTGGTGCACCCGCGGCTGCGCCGGCTTCGCCGCAAGATTCCGATGCTCATCCTGGCCATCGTGCTGCTGGGCATCTGGGTCACGCTGGCATATGTGAAGCGCGAGGCGCTGCTCTTCGTGACGGTGGTGATGGTCGTCGGCCTGACCGCCCGGCAATTCAACAAATGGTTTTCTCAGCGCAAAGGTCCCCGCCCCAGCCTCCTGCGCCAGGCCATTATGCAGCAGCTCGTCGGCGATGCCTTGCTTCGACCTCGCATTCTCGTCGGCACCTATGGCTCCGAAGCGCTGGCCCGCCCCGCCCTGCTCGAGGCGAAAAAGGCCGGGGCAACGCTGGTGGTCTGCTTCATCCGCTCGGTTCGGCTGGCGTATAGCTGGGACAGGATTCTGTCGATGGACACCGATTTGGCCGCCCTCAAAGTCTTCGCCAAGTTCCTGGATTTGGGCCATCAGATGGGCGTTGCGATTCTGCCCGTCTACGACAGCGGCGGCGATGCCGTCGAACTGATCGCCGAAGCCGCCGCCATGAACGGGTGCGACCGCATTCTTCTCGGCACCAGCCGCCAGGGCGCTTTTTTCCAGTTCATCAAAGGCAATTTCCAAAAACGCCTGGAAGAAATGCTCCCGCCGGAAATCAAGGTGGAGGTGATTCGCCCGGAGGTGCCGGGCGAGGCCGTCCCCACACCAGTCCCCGTCCCCGCGTCGGTGCCGGGGCATTCAGGATAGCTGACCATTTCGCACTTCGACAGTCAGCACTCCGCGCGAAATCCGCGTCCTCGCTGGCGCTCGTCCACGGCGTGAATAAATCGCTTACAGTTTCCGCAAGCAATGTTTTCCTGCATTCCACAATCACGCCGTGGACGAGCGACAGCGAGGACGCGGATTTCGCGTGCGCCCGCCCGGAGGATTCTCGTCGCCAGGTATAAGGATTTGCAATCTCAAATTTGAAATTCTGTGACCGTAATGCTTCGCCTCTATAACGACGCCACCAACTTCACCACCTCATCCATCCCCACCTGCCAAAGCGATTCTTCAATATTGATCGGCGGCGCCAGGCGAATAACTTTCTTGGCCGTCAGGTTGATGATCAAACCGGCGGCCAGGGCTTTGTCCATGAACTTGTCCGGGGCCTCTTTCAGCTCGATGCCGATGAACAAGCCCTTGCCGCGGACGGCGGCGATTTTCTGGCGGATGGAGGATTCATTCTTCAATCGAGCCATCGTTTGCTCGCCCAGCACCGCCGCGCGCTCCACCAAGCCGTCGCGCTCGATCACGTCGAAAATGGTTTTCGACACGGCGGTGCAGATGGCGTTGCCGCCCAGCGTGCAGCCGTGCTTTCCCGGGCCGAGCAACGCGGCCACATGGGGCTTGGCATACATGACGCCGACCGGCAGGCCGCCGCCCATGGCTTTGCCGAGGGTCATGATGTCCGGCTCGATGACTTTGCCGGCTTTGTCGAGGAAATGCTGATGGCCGAACCATTTTCCCGTTCGCCCGCCGCCGGTCCAGACTTCATCGAAAATGAGGGTCAGGTCTTTTTCGGTGCATAACTCGCGGACTTTTTGCAGATAGCCGTCGGGATAGAGATTGACGCCTCCCTCGCCCTGAATCG
This sequence comes from Tepidisphaeraceae bacterium, assembly GCA_035695715.1. Lineage (GTDB taxonomy): Bacteria > Planctomycetota > Phycisphaerae > Tepidisphaerales > Tepidisphaeraceae > RYN-428. Next base: position 1,289 of record DASRRM010000173.1, on the reverse strand, counting down.
GCTCGAGCAGCACGCCGCCGGTGTGCTCGTCGATGGCTTTGTGCAAGGCGTGGAAATTGCCCGCCTCGACCTGGTCGAATCCCGGCACGTCCGGCTCGAATCCCTGGCGCACGGCGGGATTTCCCGTCGCGGCGATCATCGCCAGCGTGCGCCCATGAAAACTGTGCGTCAGCGAAATGATCTTCCACCGATGCGGATTCCTGCTGCTCCCGCGCAGGCGCGAAAGCTTGCAGGCGGCTTCGTTGGCCTCCGCTCCGCTATGGCAGAAAAACGCCTGCCCCTCGAATGCATGGCGGCGAAGATGCTCGGCGAGCTCGATCTGCGGCTCGGAATAAAAACTATTCCCCACATGCCAGAGCGTCTGCGCCTGCTTGGTGGCGGCGGCAACCAGTTCCGGATGGCAATGCCCCAGAATTCCCCCGCCGAACCCGGCAAAGAGATCGAGATATTTCTTCCCGTCGGCATCCCAGACGTAAGCGCCTTCGCCGCGCACCATGGTGATCGGCTGGCGTGCGTAGTTTTGGATCAAGGTCCGTTGGCCGCGTTCAACCCAGGATTTATTCGATTCGGTCATAGGTAATGCCTCTAAGTCAACCACGCGCACAGCGACCTTGGGCGCGCTACGTCCAGCCAAGTCGAATCCTGTCAGAAACAGTAAAGCGCTCATCAAGGTATTTGGCAACCGCGCCGGCGAGTATCTCGTCGGCCTGCGCCTCGGGATATTGAAGGCGCTTGGTCAACTCTTCAACTGCCTTCCCGAGGATTGTCGAGATTGCATTACGGCAGTCATCCAGGGAGGAACCTCCAGGATCCGGCTTATTGGTGTGGATTTGACCAAGAATCTTTTCGACTTCTGGAAAGAGCTCAAACTTGAGTTCGCGAATAACGAGAATGAGCACGGAATTGAAGAAGCCATCTCCATAGCGAGATTCCGTGCGCTTCAATTTGTACCGGAGGTAGAGTCCGAACCGGATCTCCTCGCTCTCAGGCGACGCGGATTTGATTCCCCGGTTGATAAGGGCAAGATTGAGTTCATCGTCCCAGAGGTATTCGGCCGGTGCTTGCGCCACGCCGTTTTTTGCAAAATGCAGATAAAGCCTGGCGGACTTGAACCCAAGCACGTCCTTTGGGCGCACGACTTCAATCTCCGCCCGTTCTGGTTGTGTACGGTCGAGAAAGCGAAGAAGCGGGTGCTCGTAATCCCGAGCTGTTGTCGGGAATGGTCCCAGTTTTGGCATGACAAACTCCTCGAGATAATTAAACATTCTTCACGGCCACCGTCCTTTGGG
>DASRRM010000172.1:0-7420 GCA_035695715.1 Tepidisphaeraceae bacterium | reverse complement strand
TTAATGGCGGGAAGATCAGCGGCCGGGGCCAGGCGGATGGAAGGGGAAGCCATGCTTTTATTGTGCCGGGGGGAGGGGATGATGGCAATTACCGCCGCGGATTCGGATGCTATGGGTTCTCGGCCGTCTCCTGAAGGGATTCGAGGTAGGTACCGGCGAAAATTGTTCTTTTTGACCTGGTTCAGGCGGTTTACAAAATCATCCGGCTCCAGCAGGTGCAGTCGAATTGAGTTGTCGTTATCGATGCGTCCTTCGACGGTGGCAACCTGACCCCAGAGTTCGTATTTGAACGTGAATCGCGCCAGGTCGTGAGCATCGGGTTGCGCCGCAAACATGCCTTCGTTGGGATACGGCCTGTAGTACGATGCGCAATCCAAAAATGTCCGCAATGCCCTGTCACATCGCACGTATGTTTTTGAAACGACCGAAGGAGATCGCACAATCGATCCAGGATCAATTACCGTCGCATGGAACTGTTCCCATTCCAACCGTTCAACAATGACCAGGCGCTCGGCGCCTGACGGTGGCGTCAATCGATGCAGAAAAAGGGGAATACGAGCCCCGATCAGAACGGGTTGACTCGGCATCGGATTAAATCCGATGAAAAACGCGTTCGGCGGAGTGATTTTCAACTCCTGTTGCAGTGGTGCCAACACTTCGGCGCGCTTTCGGCCGGCAATCTCGTGCGAGTCGGCTGCAATTCCGCTAAACGAGTACCCGGTGACGACCGTTTCGGGATCGCTCGGCGCATTCATGCACGCGCGCACCATACCGTATACGCGAATGTGATGGGTGACCGGCCGCCAGGTGCGTAAAATCAAAATCGGCAGCGCCACGCACAAGACAACCAAGCAAGCTCCCCTCAAAACGCGACGACGCAAGCGGCGCTTTCCACGCGGTTCATAAACCAGCACCGCTGTTTCGCTTGGTGGCGTTTGTAAGTGGTTGGAATTGTGATCCGCATCATTCATTGTTTCAATGCTGCGTGTGACGAGAAGGATCCGTGGCCTTCCGGCCTCGGCTATGATGAGGAACTTGAGAGCGTGGATTAGGTTGCGAGGGGAAACCCCTCCCTCAAAAACTTCCCATTCTCGCTGATCTTCACCCCGTCGATCTCAATGTACCCTCCCGTTCGCAAATCAACGACCATGTCCCAATGCAGGCCCGACACGTTTTTATTCCCCGATTCCGGATATCCCGCCCCCAGCGCAAAATGCACCGTTCCGCCGATCTTTTCGTCGAAGAGGGTGTTTTTCGTGTAACGCTTGATGTTGTAATTCGTGCCGATGGCGCATTCGCCTAAAAATCGGCTGCCGGCGTCGGTGTCGAGCATGGAGTATAGAAAGTCCTGGCCTTTGCTTGCGGAGGCTTCGATCACTTTGCCGTCGCGGAATTTCAAATGGACGTCCTGAACCTCGCGGCCATGATGGACCGCGGGGAAGCTGAAATTCACCACGCCATTCACGCTGTCGATCACCGGGCCGGTGAAGACTTCGCCGTCGGGGAAATTTTCGTGGCCGTCGCAGTTGATCCAGCGATGCCCGGCAACGCTCATGCGGATGTCGGTGCCGTTGGCGGCAGCAACGTGATAATCGCTCTTGCCATTGAGATGGTCGGCGAGGCGCTGCTGCGATTCGCTCATCCGCCGCCAGCCGGCGAGCGGGTCGGCTTCATTCAGCAGGCCGGCGTTGAAAACGAAATCTTCGTATTCCGAGAGACTCATCTCGGCATCCTGGGCGGATCCTTGCGTGGGGAATTGGGTGCCGGACCATTTCAAGCTGCCGTCGGCGGCGCGCTTCATGAAGGTGTCGAAGATTGGCTTGCGGGCCGATTGTTGAATGCCGATGCGCCGGGGGTCGACGTTGGTCAGCGACTTGGTGTTTTCTTCGGCCCAGATGTGAATCGAGCAGTCGATTTTCTCAATTTCGTAAAGGGCAATCGGGTTGACGTACGCCAGTTGCTCGTCGGTGGCGTTTTTAAGGAAGAGTTCGCCGGCTTGCTCGGGGGCAATTCGCACGAGGGGATGCCCGCCGGCGGCAATGACTTGGCGGTAGATTTCCACGATCAGCGGCTCGCAGATCGGCGCGCCGGTGATGCGGACAATTTGACCGCTCCGAACGCCAATACTGTAGCTCACCAAAACCTTGGCCAGCTTTTCAATTCGGGGGTCGCGCATGGGTGAATCCTTTTTTGCGAATAGACCGGGGAGCGATTTCAAAAGCAAGTTGACCCAAGGTCCGTCAGTCCGTCAATGGATGAAACCGCCGGTCTGAGGAAGGCTGGTAAGGAAAATGGCCCGGCGACTGCAGCCAAACTCGCCACACGTCCGATAAGGAAAGCGGCTTAAGCGCTGGATGCGGCGTTGTTAGCAGGCATTGTGCAGACGCCACGCTTTTCCTGGGTTAACGTCCTAGGCGCGGCGAACGGGCGGTCTGGTCCGGATTGTGCTTGGACGCTCCCTCAATCGAATCGTAGAGTTAGGGAATCACGTAACTGTTGTATTTTGGCAGCGTGCTGGGAGTAAGAATGTTCGGCAAGGTGGCCTTAATTAGCTTCGCGGTTTCCATGTCTACGCTGGCGGGCACGTCACGGGGTGATGTGTTTGCCGGTTCGGAAAGCGCCGTTTCGCCGCTCAGTCCGGTTCATCAGGATTTGTGTCTTCCTACCGTTTCCAGCCAGAATTCCAATACTGATCCGCATGTGAATGACACGCCCACAGCGCCGCTTCCCCCGGCATTATGGCCGGGATTGATGCTTTTGCTGTCCCTCGGGGGGATCAAGGTGGGGCTGATCGCCCGCCGCCGAATCGCCCGGGGATAAGCCTGATTCGGGGGAATGATTTCATCTCCGGCAATTCCAAGCGCTTGTTTCCTCCGTGATCGCTGCGCTTTTGCCGACCTCGGCGAGCTTTAGTCGAGCCGTGAATAATCCGGCCTAGCACCGCTTTTGCAACATCTCCTCCAAGTGTCGAACCAACGGGGAACACGACGCATTTTCATGTTTGGAGGATCTTATGTTTCGTCTGATTCGAATGGCCGCCTACGCACTGCTGGGCTATGCGCTGTATGAATTCTTCGTCGGCCTCACTGACTCCGGTTCGCAAGGCGGAGCACCGAGCAAAAGTTACAGCAGCGGGCGCGCCTTGACCGGTTCATCAGGCCAGGGAATGTCCGCCGAGACCACCAGCGGCGACGGCGGACGCGCTTCTCACACGGTTGGCCGTGGCGTTGTTCATTAAGCCGGCTTTTGCCGGGCGATGCCTGTCGGGATATACCGCGCCGCAACCCAAGCCGGCGGATCTTAAGATCCGCCGGCTTGGGTTTTTTGTAATTCCATCTCCCAAGACTTTGCTTTTGCGCCGCGCCTTGGTTATCAAGTTGCCTCATCTTTCGAAAGGCTAACGCGATGCCCTCGGCTTCCCCATGCACTCTCGTGATTTTCGGCGCCAGCGGCGACCTGGCCAAATTGAAACTCATACCCGCCATCTATGAAATGACGCGCGAAAAATTGCTGCCGGAAAACTTCGTGCTGGTCGGCTATTCGCGCACGCCGATGACCGATCAGCAATATCGCGATGAGTGCCGCACCGCGGTGCAAAAATTCGCCCGCACCAAACCCGTCGACATGGAAGTTTGGAAAAAGATCGAGCAGAACATCACCTATGTTCAAGGCGACTACGGCTCCGACGACGACCATCGCCGGCTGGAAACCACCCTGCAAAAGTTCGACAAGGAGAAAGGGACGGCGGGCAACCGCGTCTTCTACCTTTCCACGCCGCCCAATACCTTCGAGCCAATCATCACCTGCCTCGGCAAGCAGCAGCAGGAGCGCAAGGGAAACAGTTGGGTGCGGATCATCATTGAGAAGCCGTTTGGCCGCGACGGCGCCAGCGCCAAGTCGCTCAACGCGCTGTTGCACAAGAATTTCGCCGAGGAGCAGGTGTTCCGCATCGACCATTATCTCGGCAAGGAAACCGTGCAGAATCTGATGGTGATGCGCTTCGGCAACGCGATCTTCGAGCCGCTGTGGAACTACAAATACATCGACCACGTGCAGATCACCGTCGGCGAAACGGTGAATGTCGACGAGCGAGCCGGCTATTACGACAAGAGCGGCGCGCTGCGCGACATGGTGCAGAACCACATGTTCCAACTCATGGCGCTGGTGGCGATGGAACCGCCGGCGGCACTGGATGCCGTCAGCATTCGCGATGAGAAGGTGAAGGTTTTCAAATCGATCCGCCCGATTCGCGATGACCACGTCGATCAGTACACCGTTCGCGGCCAATACAGCGCCGGCGAAGCCAGCGGCAAGAAAACCGAGGGATATTTGAAGGCCAAGGGCGTGCCGCCGGATTCCAAGACCGAAACTTTCGCGGCCATGAAGCTGTATGTGGACAACTGGCGGTGGTCGGGAATGCCGTTTTATCTGCGGACGGGCAAGGTATTGCCGGAGAAGTTGAGTGAGATCGTGGTGCGATTCCGTTCGCCGCCATTGACGCTGTTTCAAAAGCAGTGCGAAAGCGCGGTTTATCCTAACGACCTGATTATCCGCGTGCAGCCGGACGAAGGCATGAGCTGGCGGTTAAACGCCAAGGTTCCCGGCGGCGCAATGAACGTGAAATCGGTCGCGCTCGACTTCTTCTATAAGACCGCCTTCAACGTTCAGCCGCCCGAGGCCTACGAGCGGCTGATTTACGATGCCATCATCGGCGACCAGACGTTGTTCATCCGCGGCGACGAAGCCGAAGCCGCCTGGGCAGTGATCGACCCGATCGAGCAACATTGGTCCAGAAGCACCAAGCCCGTCGAGCCCTACGCCCCCGGCACCTGGGGCCCGAAGCGCGCGAACGATCTGATCGAGCTGGATGGCCGCCGCTGGATGCATTCAACGGGGGAGGCGGAGCCGATTATTGCTTGTTCGTTGTGAAGTCGCGTGTTAACGTTTCCTCAGAATTGCCCGCCGACGGCGGGGGAAGCGGCAGGATCGTTGTTTTGAGTGTTAGCTCGCCGCAGCCATCAGCCAGCGCTTGTATCAGGCCCGCTTCGATTTGTTCGAAGACACTCATGCTTTCATAATCGATTTCATCTTTCATGATTGATTCACCGTGTCGGATAGCGTGCAACCGCTAACCGTCATCATCTCCGCTACCCGCAATGCGACGCCCTGCCCCCGCCTCTCACTTCCGCGGCCCCACTTCGCTCGTATCAAACGGCTTGAACCCCTCCGGCGGCTTAGCCTTGAAATGAAAATCGCCATGCTCCGGATCCTTAAATCCCGGGTCGGCGATTTGCGAATGCACGTCCATCCCCGCGTCGCGCCATTGTTTCCAGGTGAACTTGTCGAACTTGAATTCGCCGCCGCCTTGTTTCCAGTAGGTGTTGTGGTCGAATTTGACGTTGAACTTTTGCCAATTGCCGGTGAGAAGCACGCCGGTTTTCCAATAGACGATGTTGTTTTCGAACGTGAAGCTGGTGTGGTCTTCCAGGCGGGTGCGCTGGATTTGCATATCGCGGCCCAAGGCGAAGATGTTGTTGCGGACGATGTTGTCCTTGCCATAGTGCTGGTGAAAGCCGCCGTGGGTGGTGCGGTAGACGAGGTTATTCTCGGCGAGGATGTCGGTGGTTCCCTCGTCGAAGTAGATTCCCCAGCCGCCGTATTTGATTGCGCCGATATCGTGGAAGACGTTGTTGCGGATGGTGGTCCCTTTTTCATTGCCGAGGGTATAGATGCCGCCCATGTCGCTGAGGATGGGAGCATCGCCGTCGGCTTTGATGCCGATGTGGTGAATCTCGTTGGCTTCGATGCGGTTGTTTTGCGAGAGGGCCTTGGAATAGCCCCACGTCCAGCCGACGGAGATGCCGGTGTACCAGAAGCGGCCGATTTCATTGTGGGCGATGGTGTTGTCGTGCGATTGGCCGATCCACACGCCAACCCCGCTGGGGAAAAGATTCCCGCCATCGGTGATCCGGCAATCGGAAATCTCATTGTCAAATGCCTGCTCGTCGGCGTTGTCGCGAATGGCAGTTTCGCCGAGCTTAATCCCCCCTGCCGCCAGGTCGGTTAGCGTGCAATGGGTGATGCGATTGTGCTGGCAGGCGCGGCCGAGCTGAATGCCATAGCTGCCGGCGTGTTCTATATTGCAATGATCGAAAACGCAGGAACGAATGCTGTCGGCGACGATCGCGCCGGGAACGCCAACCGCCGCCTGATTGTATCCCGTGCGCTGCGGCTCGGGATTTTGCCCCTTGGCGACGTGGTCGTAATACCACTGGTTGTGCGAGAAAGTGATGCCGCGGAATTGCACGTTTTCGATCCACTTTTTGGCGGCCACGTCGCCATTGAGTCGCAGAATCTCCGGAAGACTCGGCGCGATGATGTCGGCATCGGCGGGCGATGCAACGCCGGCCGGGGGGATTAGGTAAACCGTGTTTTCCTTCGCATCGAGATACCATTCGCCCGGATCGGTCAGGCATTGCTTCACGTTTTCGATGTAGTACCGGTCAGCGGTTTCCGGCGTGAAGCCGGCAGGCTTGCCGAAATGAATGCCCGAATCCTTCTCATCGATTGCCGTGATCGGCAGGCGCGATTCCACCCATCGGCTCATCATGACGACTTCGCCATCGGTGCCGCCGGGCCAGGCTTTCACGTCGCCGGGATGAAAATAAAACGCGCTTGCCGGTGCCCGCCATTCGGCATGGTTTTTGGCCTTGGGCATTTCCGCAACCGCCAGCGTCCCGGCTTTTGGCCAGCGGGCGCGCTGCGCCAGTTTTCCGTTGATCCATAACTCGCGAAAGAAAAATGCTCCATCCCCGGCGGGCAGCTTAGCCATCCATGCATCGTGGCCATTGACGGTCGTCTTCTGCCAGCCGGTGATGCGCCGCCCGCCGTCGAGGATTGGCTTTTCGTCCTTGTACGCCTCCCATACGACCGGCGATTTTTCCGATCCGGAATCCTGTGGCGTAAGAACCAGCGGCTCGGCCAGGAAATACATCCCGCCGCGAAGCTGGATGGAGATCGCCTGTCCCGGGTCCCTGGCATGTGCCGCACGTGCCAGGTCGCGGGCATGAGCAGGCGTGGCCACCGGCCCATCGCTTTTGTTCGCATCCGGCTCGGCCCTGTTCCCCGACCAGGCATCATTGCCGGTGGGCGCGACGAAAATCGTCACGTCGGCGCGGGTGATGGCAGAAAGCGACAACAGCGCGACGGCGATAAGGGAGAATGACGACGGCTTGTTCCCGCGGCGAGAATCCTGATTCATGTAATCTCCAAGAACTGTAGCATTTTCACGTCGGTGGCGCATTGGTGCGACTATCATCCTGATACCCGCACCGCATGATTTTGTCCGTATCGTACAGGGAGGAATGAGCCGCGCACGAAGGGTACTCCCGAAGTAAGCGGTTCGGGAGGGACCGCTTAC
>DASRRM010000171.1:0-24949 GCA_035695715.1 Tepidisphaeraceae bacterium | reverse complement strand
CTCGACGCCGGTTCTGAGGTACTCCGAAGAGCCGGATCCTTCCCGGTAGAATCCGGGTCTTCGGAGTACCTCAGACACCGGCGTATTGGGTCAACGGACTTGGGATTCTAACGAAGAAATTCTTCGGGCACGCCCTAAAGTCAGCGAACAACCATACCCCATTCCCGAATCGCACCCTTCACTCTCCGCTCGGCGGCAAATCCGGTTTCAATATCTTTTCGAAAGCCCGGCTTTCGCACGCTTCGTATTCATCCTCGCGGCGTTTTTCTTCGAGGCATTCGATGAAATCGCCATGCACGGCCGCGTGAATTTTCGGGAGGAAACTCTCATCGAGGTTGTGTACCCGGATCAACTCGACGACGTCGCCGAAGTCTTTGTGGCGGCCGGCGGCGAGCTTCAACTCGATCAGCGTCTGAAGGTTCACGACCCGGGTGTTGTCGATGGTCTGACTGACGCTTATCGGATCAGGATAGGCGATGGGTCCCGGCTTGCCGCTGCCAGGGAAACGGCCGGTGATGAGGAAACCGAACGTAACGCCGGTCGTTCGGTCGACGAAACGGCGCGGATTGCCAGGGTATGGATCGAATTGGCCTGGAACGGATGTCCGAACGAACTCGCCGATGCCTTGAAGGGTGATCAGAAAGTCGACGTCGCCGGTTGTGCGGGGATGCCGATGCGCATTGACGGCCATGCCGCCGACCAGGGCGTAAGCGATCCCGGCTTCGTCCAGCTTCCCCGCCACCCGGCGCATTGTCTGATGGATTCGGTCGGTGGCATCGAAGAACATGGAAATTTCCTTGAGCCGTTCGCCAAACGTCTGCGTTGCGATGCTCTGGTGAAGGTGATCTGAAGCGATAGCCATGCTTGTTGTGATTATAGTCGGCTTGTCGCGCTCATGGTAGAACGGCACGAAGCACTTCCCATTTTGGCCTTCACGTCATACGCTCATTTTGATGTCACTCCAAGAAAAACTCACCGCCCTTGGCATTTCCCTGCAACCGCCGCCCGGGCCGTTTGGCTCTTATGTTCCGGCCAAGCGGGCGGGGAATCTCATTTATGTCGCCGGGCAGTTGCCGATGAAGGAAGGAAAGCTTTTGGCCGTGGGACAGGTTCCTTCGCGATGCGCAGTCGACGTGGCAAAAATGGCCGCCCGGCAATGCGTCATCAACGCCTTGTCGGCGGTGAAAACCGTCGAGGGACGGATCGATCATTTGAGCGGCGTTGTGCGAGTTGGCGCATTTGTCAGCTCGGACACGTCGTTCACGCAGCAACCCGCCGTGGCGAATGGTGCCAGTGAATTCCTGATCGAGCTGTTCGGAGAGGCGGGGAAGCATGTTCGGGCGGCGGTTGGTGTCAATACCTTACCGCTGGATGCGTCGGTTGAAGTGGAGTTTTTGTTTAGTTGTTAGGTTTGCTCGCAAACGAGTATCCGTGGGCTTCCGCCCTCGGCTATCAAAGGAAAAAGCCCCGGGCAGCCAACAACTGACCACTGACAACTGACAACTGACAACAACCGATATACAATCCTCTCTTATCGACGCGCACCAGAAAAGAATGATACGACCCGCCACCATTCACGACGTTCCACGGATCAGAGAGATCATCAACAGCCATGCGGAGCTGGGGAAGATGCTCTTTAAAAGTTTTGCGCAGCTTTACGAATCGCTGCGCGATTTCTGTGTTTATGAAGCTGATGGGGAAGTGGTTGGATGCGCGGCGCTGACCATCATCTGGGCCGACCTGGCGGAGGTGCGCTCGCTGGCTGTCGATGAAGATTCCCGCGGCATGGGAATCGGGCGAAAGCTCGTGGAATGGAGCATCGCCGAGGCCAGGCGGCTGGGAATCGCCCGGCTCATGGCGCTCACCTACGAACAGGCATTCTTCGAGCGGCTGGGGTTTCATATTGTTCCAAAGGAAAGCCTGCCGTTGAAAGTTTGGAGCGATTGCGTTCGCTGCCCCAAGCGCGATGGATGCGATGAGATTGCGGTATTGTTGGAGCTGCCGGACGTTTTGCGATCCGATGTTCCCGCCGCCCCGCCCACGCCGCGTGGGTTGAGCATCCCCGTCTTGAATGTTGCCGGCGGCGAGTGATGTGGCTTATTTGTCACGATCGGGTGAATCCGAGTTTTTTTCCTGCATTCACATTGGCGCGATTAAATGTGAATCATGTCAGGATATTTGCCGTTCTCTCCCATTTATCTGGCTGTTATCGTTGCCCCGCACCTGGGCTTATACAATGGAGCAATTTGTGTCTGCTGAATCCGGGCACGCGGCGACCGCCAAGACGAAAGTTCTGGTCGTGGAGGACGACCGCGCCAGCCGAACGGCATTGATGGCATTATTGCGCATGACCGGCTTCGAGCCGCTGCCGGCGGCAACGGTGGCCGAGGGCCTGGCGCTGCTGGAGCGGCAACCCACCTTCGTGCTGCTCGATCTGATGCTTCCCGATGGCAATGGAAGCACGCTTCTGGAACACGTCCGCCGCGAGCAGTTGCCCATCAGCGTTGCCGTCACCACCGGCGCGATGGAATGGCAAAAAATGCTCGAAGGCTGCGCCGGACCGCCGGATGCGATGTTCCCAAAACCCGTCGATTTCAAACGACTGATCGAGTGGTTGAATGCACCGGCGCAGTAAGGGAATGCACCGGCAAAGCTTTTTCACGAGATTTCTGTTTCTGAGCGACATCTGATCAATGATCGCCCGTGCAAACGGGTGTGTACGGTTTGGACGCCGGTTCTGAGGTACTCCGAAGAGCCGGGTTCTGTCTCCGCCCGCATACCCGGCTCTTCGGAGTACCTCAGAACCGGCGTTTTGGACTTGGGGTTTTGCAAACTTCTTTCAGGTACTTCGCGGGCGCGCCCTCCGCATGACAATGCTCGCCTCAGCGGGTAAAACCGTTTCTCCGGGCGCATCACTGCCCGGGCATCATGGCTTTCAATCCCGCCGACATCATCCCTTATAAGCGTTCCCGCTTTCAAACCCGCCTGCCCAAAGGGCGGCTTTATACGCCGTCGCATTGCTGGCTTTTGGAGATTGAGCCGGGGATTTGGCGCGTCGGGTTTACGCGGTTTGCCACGCGCATGTTGGGGGAAGTGGTCGAGAGCGGATTTGAGGTGAAAGTCGACGAGGCAGTAAAAGTCGGGCAGTCCATCGGCTGGGTGGAAGGATTTAAAGCGATCAGCGATGTTTACTGTGTGGGAGACGGCAACTTTGTCGGAGCGAATCCGGACATCAGCAACGACCCGACGCTGATCGACAAAGACCCCTATCATAAGGGCTGGCTCTATCAGTTCCGCGGCACGGGCGACCCCAACGCCGCCCCGCCCGATGGGTATATCCAAGTGCTGGATGCGGCAATTGATAAGATGATGGGAAGCGAAGGGAAATCCGAATGACGAATGACGAAATCCGAATGATGAATCAATGACCGAATGATCTAATGACCAATGGCGACCACGAATAATGGGTATAATCCAGCCCAGCGATCTTTCGGAATTCGTCATTGGGATTTGATTCGTCATTCGGATTTCGGATTTCGTCATTGCAGATCCCCCTTCTCGTAACAATGAAAACACCGCTATGACCTCTGCCCGCATCATCTATTGCCACTGTGCCTATGCTCAGGTGGTGCCGCCGGAAGTGAAGCAGGAAGTCCTGCGCCAACTGGCCGAGTCGGGAACGGCGTTCGATGCGGTGGCGGACTTGTGCGAGATGTCGGCGCGGCGCGATCCGGGATTGAAGGCGCTGGCCGCCGAGGGAGGCGTGAAAATTGCCGCGTGTTATGCGCGGGCGGTGAGAGGATTGTTTATCGCCGCCGATGCGCCGCTGCCCGCTGACGGTGTTGAGATTTTGAACATGCGCACGGATTCGGCCGAGCAGGTAATCGCGGCATTGCTGACCGTTGGCGGGAAGCCTATCGCACCGTCGGCCAATGGCGCACAGATATTACAGGAGCAGAAATGAAACAAGCCGTCACTGCTGCTCCGGTATTGCGTATTGCGCTTTACGAAGGCGCGGGAAGCCAGCCATTGGCCGGGGCGGCCCGGGCGGAATTGCTACGGGCGCTTTTGGAAAAAGGATACGCCGTCACGTGCGTCAAGCCGGGCGCGCCGGTGTCCAGTATTTTCACCGGCGAGCTTTTGGTGCTGGGCCAGTTTGATGAGGAAAAGCCCGCCGAGGCCGAGGCGGCGGATGGGAAGCTGGCGCTGCACTTTCGCCAAATTACAGGTTTGGATACATCGGCGGTGCTCGATCTGGTCGAGCAGGTGCGCGAAACGGCCAACGCCGCCAAGCCCGGCGGATGGAAGCCGTGGTTTCCCGTGATCGACTACGACCGCTGCACGAATTGCATGCAATGTCTGTCGTTCTGCCTGTTTGACGTGTATGGCGTGAACACCGGCGGGCGAATCACCGTCCAAAAGTCGCACAACTGTAAAACCGATTGCCCCGCCTGCTCGCGCGTCTGCCCGGAAGTCGCCATTCTCTTCCCTAAATACAAGTCCGGCCCCATCAACGGCGACGTCGTCAAAGCCGAGGATATGCAGCGCGAGAAGATGAAGGTGGACATTAGCGCCCTATTGGGCGGCGACATCTACGCCGCCCTAAAAACGCGCAGCGCCGATGCCAAGGTCCGCTTCAGCAAAGAACGCGATGAGAAGCGGGCCCTGGAAGAACGAAAACGCTGCCTGACCAAATTGCAGCAGGCGCTGGACATCCCGGCCGAAGTGATGGCATCGCTGCCGTCGCTGGAGCAGATACAGTCGAAAGCCGCCGCGGCGCGGGCTGTTGCCGTCGACTGACAACTAAGAATTTTTGTCCACGAATGGACACGAATAAACACGAATGAGGAAGGAATACATCAGTTGGAATAGAAAGTAGCTGGTTATGCTGTATTGGCCTTTCCCGTATCACGGGCGTCTCGCCCGTGCATTCGAAGCGCAACGAGAAAGGTTGTTTTTTCGAGCAGCGGGAATTGTCGAGAAACAAACACGGCCGGGACGGCCGTGATACGGGAAGGCTTGCGACATCGCACCCCACCGTTTTTCTCTTCGCATTTATTCGTGTTCATTCGTGTCAATTCGTGGACAATCTTCCGCGACGCCTATTACGTAAGAATCGAGCGACCCCATGCTAATGCAGATGTCCAAGCGGATGCTCGCCACGACCGACAAGCGGATTCTCTGGAAGTTCGCCTATAACTTTGGCTACAAGGGCATGCGCTCAGTGCAGCGGTTTAAGAAGCGCATCAAGAAGGGCGATTACTTTCCGCCATTTCTTTATATTTCGATCATCAATAGCTGCAATTTGCGCTGCCAGGGATGCTGGGTGAAGGTGGATGGGCCGAGCAATTATCTGTCCGCCGACAAGATGGACAAAATCATCAACGACGCCAAAAAGCACGGGAACAGCTTCTTCGGCATCCTTGGCGGCGAGCCATTCATGCACCCCGAATTGCTGGAAATCCTCGGCCGCCATCCCGACTGCTATTTCCAGATTTTCACCAACGGGCAATTCATCACCGATGAAATTGCCGGCAAGCTGAGAAAGCTGGGAAACTGCACGCCGCTGGTGAGCATCGAGGGGAACACGATCATTTCCGACCAGCGCCGCGGCCGGCTGAACGTCTACAACCACACCCTCAAAGGCCTGGAAGCCTGCCTGAAAAATCGCCTGATCACCGGCGTCGCCACCAGCGTCTGCCAAACCAATATCGACGACCTTCTCAGCGAAAAATGGGTGCAGCGCCTCATCGACATGGGCGTGCATTACGTCTGGTATCACACCTATCGCCCGGTTGGCGCTGACGCGCACCCGGAACTGGCCCTTCGCCCCGAGCAGGTCCTTCGCGTGCGTAAATTCATCGTCAACCTCCGCAAAACCATGCCCATCGGCGTGATTGACGCCTACTGGGACGATAAAGGCCAGGCCCTGTGCCCGATGGCGACTGGCATCAGCCATCACATCAACCCCTGGGGCGAGATTGAGCCGTGCCCGATCATCCAGTTTGCCAAGGACACGGTGCATGATGGCCGCGATTTGATGCACGTTTTCCGCGACAGCGAATATTTGAAAGATTTCCGCCAACTCGCGGCACAGACAACCAGAGGCTGCATCGTTTTGGAACGACCCGACCTGGTGAAGCAGTTAGTTGTGAAACACGGAGCGGTCGACACGACGCATCGGGAAGAAGGCGCAGGCCTTGCCGAACTGGAGGCGATGGTTGGACGGAATAGCCAGCATAACCCGGGCAATGAAGTGCCGGAGGAAACGTTTATTTACCGGTTTGCGAAGAAACATTGGTTCTTTGGATTCGGCGCGTATGGGTGAGCCGAAAATGCGGATTTACCACGGAGGCACGGAAGCACGGAGGTGTTTTCGTGAAAACCACGTTAGCTGGCAAATTACGGTTTGAATTGGATTTTTTTGGGAATTCGGAGATGGTTTTATGCTGCTAAGCGAAGACCTAACTGAGCGAATTATCGCGGCGGCGATTGAAGTACATCGCATTCTTGGGCCGGGATTGCTTGAGTCTTCCTATAAGTTCTGCCTGGCGCACGAATTCATGCTGCAGGGCATTCGGTTCGGGAAGGAGATTGACCTCCCGGTTGTTTGCAAAGGCGTGAGTCTCGATTGCGGCTATCGCATGGATTTCGTGATTGAGGAAACGGTTGTGCTGGAAGTCAAAGCAATTGACAAACTCGGTCCAATTCACGAACCACAACTAATCACTTACCTCCGTCTCAGTGGCAAACGAATCGGGCTCCTCATCAATTTCAGCGCGCCCGTTCTGAGAAACCAAATTATGCGACGCGTTCTGTAGCCCCGTGGTCCGACAGGCCCACCTCCGTGCTTCCGTGCCTCCGTGGTTATTCTTTCTTCCTGGTGGAATAAAATGCAAATTCCGTTACTCACGCTTCCCAAGCCGGTGCCAATTCAGCGGATGCGCAAGCCGCAGGAGAATATTCCGCAAACCAAGGCGGAACGCGATGTCATCGCGCAGGCTATTCGGCGGTATGTGGCGGAAGAAAAACCCGTCCCGCCTATGCCGATGGATCAGCTTAAGGTGCATGCCGATGCGCTGATCGAGCGCGTTGGCTGCGACACGAAATACCGCGATTACATCGCCGTCACGCTGAGTAACGAATCCTGGCGCGAGCAACTGGCTACCGTTCCTTACAACCGGCGGCTTTTGCTCATGCCGAAGTGCCTGCGCGTGGAAGACAAATGCCCGGCTCCCTTCGACGAGTTTGGCCTGCTCTGCAAAAAATGCGGGCTTTGCTCGATTCAGGATTTGCAGGATGAGGCCGAGCGATTGGGGTATGCGGTCCTTTGTGCCGAGGGGTCGGCCATCGTGATGGCGATTATCCAGACGGGAAAAATCGAGGCGATCGTAGGCGTAAGCTGCCTGAGCGTTTTGGAAAAGGCATTTCCGCACATGGAAGCCGCCGCCATTCCCGGCATCGCAATTCCGCTGCTGCAGGACGACTGTGCCGACACCAATGTCGACATGGATGCGATCTGGGAGATCATCCATCTCAGCAGCGACGACCGCACGCATCGGCTCGATTTGGAAGCCGTTCGCAAGGAAGTCGATTCGTGGTTCACAGTCGAATCGCTGGCTGAAATCCTCGGCCCAGCCAACGGAAAGACCGAAGAACTTGGCCGCGAATGGCTCGCCAAAGCCGGCAAACGCTGGCGGCCATTCCTCACCGTCTGCACCTTTAAGGCGCTCAAGGGCGATGTCGATATTTTGCCCGCTGACTTGAAGAAAGTGGCGATCGCCGTCGAGTGTTTCCACAAGGCATCGCTCATTCACGATGACATCGAAGATGATGATTCCACCCGTTACGGCGAAAAAACCCTCCACGAAGAACAGGGTGTCGCCGTCGCACTGAACGTCGGCGATTTCCTCATCGGCGAAGGATATCGGCTGATCGCCGAGTGCGATGCCCCCGCTGAATTCAAAGTCGAAATGCTGAAAGTCGCCTCCCTCGGTCATCGCACTTTGAGCCTGGGCCAGGGCGCGGAATTAACCTGGGCGCGCAATCCGCAGCCCCTGGCATCTTTGGCCGTCCTGGAAATTTTCCGCCAGAAAACCGCCCCGGCGTTTGAAGTCGCCCTGCGCCTTGGCGCGCTATACGCGGGCGTGGACGGCGAAGTCCGCGATGTGCTGAGCAAATACAGCGAGGCCCTGGGCATCGCCTATCAAATCCGCGACGACATCGAAGACCTCACCGCCGGCGGCCACGCCCCCGACGACGTTGCCGCGATGCGGCCTTCGCTATTGCTATCCGTCGCCAACGAGCGAACCAAGGGCGAAGACGGCGTTTTCATGGAAGACGTCTGGCGGAAAAAGATCGCCGCGTCCTCGGAGTCAACTGCGCGCATCCGCCAGTTGATCGTCAAGAGCCGGGCGGATGAGCGCTGCCAGGGGCTATATGAGTCGTACAAGGAAGAGGCGATTCGATCGCTCATGCCGCTGGAAAACGCAAGTTTGAAAGGACTGCTGCGGCGGGTAATGAGCAAGATTTTCAATGATCTGCAATTGCAGGGATGGTGCAGCGCGCATGAGAAGGACGTGGTCCGCGGGCAATCCGTACCGCAGGCCACACACTCATAAAAGAAATCTTGTAAAGGCGAAATTATCATCCAAGCCGGGTCAAGCGCAGCGCCGGCCCGGATCTCCAATGCCTCGCCCGCACATTCAACGCGATCCGCAAAATGATCCGGGCCGGCGCTGCGCTTGACCCGGCTTGTCCACGATTCTATCGCTATTCACACCCGGTCCCATTTCCTAGTCAACGGTTAAACGCGTGAGTCTCCGCCTCGAAATGCTCCAGGTTGCCCGCCTCGCTCCCAATGTCTTGGGCGAGGCGACTCACCTCGTGGAGCAATTCCTACGCTCCCAACAAAACCCCGATGGCGGGTTCAAGGACCGCGCCGGAAATAGCGATCTCTATTACACCGTGTTCGGCGTCGAAAGCCTTTTCGCCCTGCGCGCTGAAATTCAAACCGCCGCCCTCGAATCCTACCTTCGCGCTTTCGCCACCGGCGAAGCGCTTGATTTTGTGCATCTGGCCTGCCTGGCGCGCGGATGGGCGATGCTGCCGCCGGGCGCACTGAGCGAATCGGCACGCGATGAAATCCTAGCCCGCGTCGAATCGTTCCGCAGCCGCGATGGCGGCTACCACGCCTCGAAGAACGCCGATCGCGGCACGCTGTACGGCTGTTTCCTCGCCACCGGCGCGTATCAGGACCTGGGCCGCGATATTCCCGATCCATCCGGCACCATCCATTGCATCGAGTCATTAAAAGCCACCGACGGCGGCTACGCTAACCAGGTCGAATTGCCGATGGGCCTGACGCCCACCACCGCCGCCGCCGTCACCCTGCTTCGGCAATACAACGCCCCAATCGACCCGGCGGTGGGCGACTGGCTTCTGTCGCGCAGTCACCCTGAAGGCGGCTTTTACGCCACCCCCGCCGCCCCGATTCCCGATCTGCTTTCCACCGCCACGGCGTTGCACGCGCTGGTGTCGATGCATCGCGAGATAGGCCCGGTCAAGGAAAAAACGCTCGATTTTATCGACACGCTCTGGAGCAGCGGCGGGGCATTTTTCGGGAACTGGGAGGATGATGTGCTGGATTGCGAATATACGTTTTATGGATTGCTCGCGCTGGGGCATTTGAGTTTGTGAAATTTGAAAAGCTCGCGGCGAAGGACGGGTGATCGGTTCAACAGCACATAGAATAAGAACCGTTGAAGAAAGCGGAATGGTAACCACTATGTCTGTCGATCCAATCGCGAACCTCAGGTCTTGTCTTGGCCGATCCGACGTCGAGATATGCCTTCGACAGGCAGTTGCCGACATGATCGCGGCAGGAGTTGACCGTGGCAGTGCACTCGCGCGCCTCGAACAGTTACGCGCCGAAGTTCGTGCATCTGGAAACGAGGAGCTCGAGGACGCCATCATGGATATTATGGATCGCGTCGTGGGTTGGTGCAGCCCGCAGAATCGGATGTATCCGGAGAAATGATCACGACCTCCAAAATCGCCAAAATCCATGTGCCACGAAAAACCACACGCCAGCCCGGCGTCTTGAGCTACGAAAGGCTTCTTCCCTTCGGCCAGAAATCCGGCTCAACCCTGTTTTGACCAGAAGAATCATCAGCCGGATCGGCGTATCAATCGTGATCGCAATCTTATAGATCACCGGCGCAAGGCGGCTGCGATGATGCTTGCGGAAATAGCGCACGGTCCCACATTGATAGCTGCGATAAACCGGCCCGCGCGCCAGGTGCGAGCTCACCCGGCCCAAGTGCGTGATGTGTGCATCCGGCAAATAATAAATCGTGCCGAATTTCGCCAGGCGGAGGCATAAGTCCACGTCTTCCATGCCAAACTCGAACGCCTCATCCCACCTCCCGGCTTCGTTGAAAGCGGCAGGGCGCACCATCAGCGCGGCGGCTGCCAGTTGCGGAACAGGCCCGGCTTTCTCCGGATCGAAGGCGTCGCGATAGGCGCGGTATTGCCGCTTGAAAATCTTCGTCCAGCGCACTGGAAGCGCGCCCCAGTGCAGCATCGCCCGAAGCGTCGGCAGATTCCGGCCGCTGCGCTGCGGCTTGCCGTCAGCGCCATTCAACTTCGGCCCCGCAGCCACGGATTCCGGATGGCTGTCGAGATACTCAACCAGTTGCACCAACGAAGCCGGTTGAACGACGGTATCGTTGTTCAGAAAGAAAAGATATCGCCCCGCTGCCGCGGTCGCGGCCTGATTATTGGCCGCGGCAAATCCGCGATTTGCTGAATTCGCGATCAGCAAAACTTCCGGAAATTCATCGCGAACGAGCGAGAGCGAATCATCTGCCGATGCGTTGTCGACGACAATCGTTTGCAGCCGCAGCGGCTCGTTCCCCGCGCGAAGCGAAAGCAGGCAATTCCGCAATACTTCGCGGCCATTCCAATTCACGATGCAGACTGAGACGTCCGCCTCCGCATGGCCTGTCGATGCAGACAGGAATGTCTGCACCACCTTTGAGGCTGACGGTCCGTCGACGTGAGCTTGTCGATCCGGCTCGCGCGTCATCCGCCGTACCCGTAGTGGGACATCCATCGGCTGGCGCGCACGCGGGCGTGAAACCGCGCCAAAACCGGGTCGGCGGTGAATGCGTTGGCGCGGGCGGGATCAACTTTTATTTTCGCGACGGCTTGCGTCACGACATCCGCGCTGCTCTCGATGCCGCAGAATTGCGCCAGCCTGGGAAGATGACTTGCCGGGTCGGCCAGGAAATCTTCATAGCGGATCACCAGCCGCGGATTTGCCGTCTGCGTCAGCGCCCGCTCGGCCTCGGCGACGTATTCCTCCCACAGCGAAAAACCCCCTTCGACAGTCAGGCACCTTGCCGAGCCTTTAAAACCGGCCCGCTGAAGCTTCGAGCGATTTCCGGCCGGTTTTTTCCCGGCGAATTCCGCAATTCGCCGATCCAGCTCGCGCAGCTCGCGGGTTTGCAGGCTTTTGGCAACATCCACGCCGTTGCGAACGATGTAGAGCAGCTTCGCGCCGGGAAACAGCCGCAGCCAAAGCGGCAGCGTGAAAATCGTGCGCGGGTCTTTCCATCCCCAGGGCTTGTCATAGCAGAGCAGCGACTTGAATTTCATCGCCCGCCGTCGGCCCAGAAAATCGCGCGTAAGCTTTGAAGAGAAATCCGTTTCCAGGCAGCGTGCCGTCAGATCGAACGCGGCAGGATTCTGCAAGAAACCGCGAATTGGCGATGGATTGTCCCAAGCCGCGTTGACGCGCTCCAGCAGCAGGTCGTTGATGCCGAGGAACCAGGTTGATTCATGATCTTCCTGAAGCTCGCTGCCTTGAAACAGCCCCAGCTCATCGAGCAACCGCGCAATCATCGCCGTTCCGGAGCGATGCATGCCCAGAAGAATGACAGGTTGGGTGACGGCGTGAAGGGTCATGGTGGCGCGGTGGAGAGTAACAAACCGTCTTGCAATGTAAATTCCAGATGATGAGCCGGAAAAATGGCGAAATCCGAATGACGAAGAGCGTGGGCGATTTTTCGGGAGCCTACAAGTAAGAGACCCCTGTCCGAAGCCGGGCCAGAAAACTTGAAGAATGCTCGAAAACCAATTGACATTCGAAGAGACCGAAAAAGAATCCAGAAGGATTTTTCGCGCCCGTTGATAACCGTCAGGAGCAGCGCGATTTAGCCGAGAATAATTTCTGCATTTTGGCTGTTTCCATGATCGCTTTTTTGGATTTCTCAAATTGGCCATCTCCTAACTATTTGTAAAATATGAGGTTGCGCCTTGAGGTATGGGGTGGCGGGTATAACTGTATGCCAAATCGCAACTTATCGTCCGAAATGTCAACTTTTTGCGCATTAGTGGAGGGATATAGTTTCAGCATACCGGTATTCGGAAAAGCCAGTTATGGAATGGACGTTCTTAAAGCGCTTATCAGGCTCCCGATGCGATCGAACGGTGCGGGTTACCAACCTGCGGCGGATGAGAGGTTACTCGTTCTGGCACGTTCGTGAGCCGTGCTGACGTGGGCCGATGTCGACCCCTCGAAATTCGCGAGATTTCGATGTTGCGCACCAAATTGGGGCGCGAAATGTTGCGCAATGGGGCGCGGGGGACAAATCGGCGAGCCGTTGTTAATCAGGGTGGGAGATAATCCGTCACAAATTGGTGGGGTATGCTCCCGAAAAGCCGCGCACGCTCATGACGAATGGCTGGCACTATTCGATCATTGGTGATTCGGATTTGATTCGTCATTGGTCATTCGGATTTCGTCATACCCCGCTCGCCGCTAAGATTCAGCCTAATGAAGCGCGTCCTGGTGCTGGCTAACAATCTTTCGCAGGCCTCTTTCCGCGTGCGGATCGCGGCGCTGGCGCCGTTGCTAGCCGAGCGCGGGTTTCTGCTGGACGTGCAATTGCGGCCCAAAGGATGGCTTCGCGGGCCGCGGCTCTGGAGACTTCTGACCTCCGCGAAAAGGGCCCATGCGGTCATCCTTCAGCGCAGGCTCCTCAACCCCTGGGAAGCCACCCGGCTTCGCCGGCATGCGCGCAAAATCTTTTATGACATTGACGATGCCCTGATGTATCACAATCGCCCGGTCGGCCTGGTCTCGCGTTGGCGAACGGCCCGGCGATTTCGCGCCACCGCACGCGCGCTTGATCACGTCGTGGCGGGGAATGATTACCTGGCCGATATTTTTCGCCGCGAGGGAAAATCGGCCACCATCATTCCCACGATGGTCGATTCCGCACGCTACGCGCGAAAGTTGCACGCCGCCACCGATTCCCCCCGGCTCGTCTGGATCGGCTCCAACTCCACGTTGGATTACGTCGAAAAATTCCTACCCGCCCTCGAGCAAGCCGCCCGCGATGTAAAAGGCCTGCGGCTTGTCACCATCGGCGACAAAACCGTTTCCAGTTCCGCCCTGAATATCGACCATGAAATATGGTCGGAGCAAACCGAAGCTGCCGCCCTGCTTCGCGGCGACATCGGAATCGCCCCCACGCCCGCCGACCAATGGACGCTGGGCAAGTGCGGCTTCAAAATCCTGCAATACATGGCGGCGGGCTTGCCGGTGATCGCTTCGCCGGTCGGCGCCAATGAACAGATCGTGCAGGAAGGAATCACCGGATTTTTGCCCGCCACGCCGGGCGAATGGCCGGCCGCGATTGCGCGCCTGGCCGCCGACGCAGCGCTTCGTGCGCGGATGGGAGATGCCGGCCGGGAATTGGCCGAGCAGCGATACTCGCTGGCCGTCGCGGCGGACGAATGGGCGCGGTTGTTGAATGAAGCATAGATCGCGGCGCGCGGGCACACTGTATTTCAAATGAAGCGAGGCGATTTCGACATCTCAAATGAAGTGAGCAGATTTTGAAAACCCGGGCGCTCTGTCCAGACGCCGGGTCTGAGGTACTCCGAAGGCCCGGACCAATCGCGCGAACGAATCGGGGTCTTCGGAGTACCTCAGACCCGGCGTCTTGGGGGAGTTAACTCTTCCTTCTCATCCTTCGCGCGTAATGCGTCATCGCCCTCCACGATCCCCTCATTCGCCCCCAACCACCTCCGGCATTCCACCGGCACATGCCCCGCCAGCACCGGCTCATACGGCGGCGGGCGGTTTTCAAAATAGCGGCTCAGCCGCTCATATTCTTTGCGCCACTCGCGAAATTTCGCGCGCCGCTCCTCGGCGGCCAGGCCCGTCGATGCGCCGCCGTGAATCTGGTGGAACGTTCCTTCGCCCAGCATGGTGAAAACCGTGTCGGCGGCGGTGGTGGCGCGCCAGAAGAAATCGAAATTCGCCAGCCCCCCGCCGGCCTGGGCATAGCGCTCGTCGAACCCGCCGATCTCCTGAAACATCTCGCGGCTCATGAAGGCGCACGTCGTTTCCGTGGACTTGCCCAAAAAGCCATTGTTCGACGATTGCGCCGGCACGCCAATTTCAAACAGGCGATAGCCGCTATTGGGCCAGTCGATTGATTGGAGCAACTCATGCTCTGCCGCGGAGGAATATCCCTCCATTACGCTGATCATCTGCATTTTCGGACCGAGGTGCCACCCGCGCACTTCGACCACCGTTCGCGGCCCGGCCGCCGACAGCCGCAGGCCCCAATGCAGCACGCCGGGCGTTACCATCCGTGCTCCATCGATCATCAGGCAGACAATTCTGCCGCGCGCGCCAGCCACCGCACGATTGATGGCAACGCCTGGATTGCCATTGGCCTGTGCGGGGAGAATGTAGTGATAATGAATGTTGTCGCCGTGCTTCCATTGGGCGTCGGCCAGAGGGTGAGGCGAGCCGTTGTCGATGACGATGATCTCATAATCCGCCGGTTGAATGTCGCGCTGGTAGGGAACGCACAGGCTTTTCAGGGTGTTGCCGATCTGGCCTTCCATCTTGTAACAGATGACAATGATCGACAGCGCCAGATCGAGTTTTGCCGGTTCACCGGCTGCGGATTTAGCGATTGCAGCCCAGGCCGTGCGACGGCGTGGAAGCCATTTCGGCCTGCGAAACTTTTTCGATGAATGCCACACGCGCGGTTCAGATTAGTATCAAAAGCAAATCCCAACAAGGAACACGCCATGCTTCACACCCGCCGTCACATGTTGAAAACCGCAGCCTTCGCCGCAGCCATTCCGCTGGCTGGTGCTTCCACCTTCGCCGCCGACGCAGCGAAGGAGCTGATCGGCCCGGCCACGGCGCCGACTTCCGGGAAGGATCCGTGGAAGGGGTTGAAATTCGGCGTCGCATCCTACAGTTTCCGGAAAATCCCCCTTGCCGACACCATTGCTGCCATCAAGCGGCTCGATCTGCATTACGTTTCCATCAAGGACACGCATCTGCCGCTGGACAGCACCACGGCCCAGCGCAAAGAGGTGGCGCAGCAATTTCGCGACGCGGGAATCAACCCGATCAGTTGCGGCGTTATTTCCATGAAGGATGAAGCCAGCGCCCGCCATGCTTTTGAATACGCCCGCGACATCGACGTGCCGACCATCGTCGCGTTTCCCGAGTTGGCGGTGCTGCCGGCGCTGGACAAGCTGGTGAAGGAGTTCAACATCAAGATCGCGATTCACAATCACGGCCCGGAGGCCACGCATTTCAAGTCGCCGCTGGAAGCATTCGCGGCGGTGCAACCGTTTGATGCGCGCTTGGGCCTTTGCATCGACGTCGGCCATACCGCCCGCGCCGGCGTCAATCCGCCGGACGCCATGCGCAAGTGCAAGGAACGGTTTTACGATTGCCACTTCAAGGATATCGTGAGCGTCAATGCAAAGAACGCGGGCACCGCGGAAACAGAAATCGGCCGGGGTGTTTTGGATATCAAGGGGATGCTGGAGGCGCTGCTGGAGGTGAAGTACGCCGGCCATGTGGGTTTCGAGCATGAAAAAACCGCGGAGAACCCGCTGCCCGGGTTGGCAGAGTCGATGGGGTTTACCAAGGGCGTGATGTCATGCCTTGGCGCGTGATTTCCCCACGTCAATCGCGCACTACATGCTCCGTGAATGAATCGCGAAATCGCAAGCGACTCCGCGGCGTCATCGGCGAACCATCAATTTGCCGCGACCGCCGCGAAGTCGCTTGCGATTTCGCGATTACTCCTGTGAACCGTAGTGGATCACCACCGACAGCAATCATCCCGGAAGCCGGGTTGGTTCATTGGGCGGGGTATCGGTCCCCATGTCTTCGGCGAGGGTCGCGTCCCATTTTCGCCAATTCGCATCGCGCTGCTCGGGACCGCGGGGCGGAGTGTCGCTGCCGTGCATGAGGTTGTAATCCAGCGCCGCCTGTAACTCGCTCGGCGTCAGGCCGGGGAATCTCGCCAGGATCGATTCGGCCGATGCGCCCTTTTGATGCGCTTCCACGATCACATCCAGCGGCACGCGTGTTTTTCCCACGTGAATACTACCAGCGGGATCCATTTCCAAATGGGGCATCGGATCGGTCATAGGTACTTTTCAGTCGAGCGAACCGCATACCAGATTCGGCTTGGCAGCCCGCTTCACGTAAGATCGATTGCGATGTCACAATCCGCCTTCGAATCAACCCTCGCCAAAGCTCGCCAGACGCTTTTGGACGCCCGTGCGGCAAACGGCGCGTGGGAAGGCGAGCTTTCCAGCAGCGCCCTGGCAACTGCCACCGCCGTCTTTGCGCTCCATTTGTTCATCGAGCATGCGACGCGCCTGCCGGAGGAACAGGAGGTAGTGATCCTCGATCGTTCGACGGAAAGAGCCTGCCGAAAGGCTGTGAATGACGGATTGGCATGGTTGGCGCTGCATCAGAATCGCGACGGCGGTTGGGGTGATACGATTATCAGCTTCAGCAATATCAGCACAACCGCTCTCTGCTGGGCGGCGTTCGCCGCCGATGGCGGGCCGGTGAACGCATATGGCAGCGTCGTGGCAGCGGCGGAAAAATGGCTGGCGGAGCATGCCGGCGCATGCGATCCAGAACATCTCATTCCCGCCATCATCGCGCGATATGGGAAGGACAAAACATTTTCCGTGCCGATCCTGACGATGTGCGCGCTGGCCGGGCGGCTGGGCGAAGGCCGATCGGCCTGGCGGAAAATTCCGCAACTGCCCTTCGAGCTGGCGGCGTTTCCGCAGCGCATGTTCAAATGGCTGCGATTGCCGGTCGTCAGCTACGCCCTTCCAGCGCTGATCGCCATCGGCCTGGTCCGGCACGTGAAACGCCCGAGTTGGAATCTTCCCGCCGTCGCGATCCGCAATATGATCCGGCGGCGAACCTTGCAATTGCTTGGCCGAATTCAACCCGAAACCGGTGGATTCTTGGAGGCAACGCCGCTCACCAGTTTCGTCGTGATGAGCCTGGTCGGCGCGGGCGAGGCCGCCACCAGTGTCGTGAAAAATGGCATTACTTTCCTGATCCGCTCGATCAGAACGGATGGCAGTTGGCCGATCGACACCGATCTGGCGACGTGGGTGACCACGCTTTCGGTGAACGCGCTGGCGATTGGAAAAAACTTCCAGCAGATGATTCCGGAAGATGATCGCCGCAAGATTCAGGAATTCCTTCTCGGCCAGCAATATCGCCGGGAGCATCCCTATACGCTGGCCGACCCCGGCGCATGGGCTTGGACGCCATTATCCGGCGGAGTTCCCGATGCCGACGACACGCCCGGGGCGGTGCTGGCCCTGCGGAACCTCGGCATCATCGACCAGCGCACCAAAGAGGCCGCCGCCGCGGGAATCGGCTGGCTGCTCGATCTGCAAAATCGCGACGGCGGGATTCCCACCTTCTGCCGGGGATGGGGAAAGCTTCCCTTCGATCGCAGCAGCGCCGATCTTACCGCGCACACGCTTCGCGCCATGGCGGCATGGAAGGGCGATCTGCCAATTGACCGTGCCGCCCGCGCCAAAAGCGCCGCCGTACGGATGGTGGAATATCTTGTCGCGACGCAACAGGCGGATGGATCGTGGCTGCCGCTCTGGTTCGGCAACCAGCATGCGCCCGATGACATCGACCCGACCTATGGAACGGCCCGTGTGCTTTTGGCGGCACACCCCGCCGCCGTGCTCGGAGCCGCAAATCCCGCCTGGGCGCAAAAACTCTCGGCAGCGGTGGACTGGCTGCTCGCCGCCCAGCGTCCCGGAGGCGGCTGGGGCGCGGGACATGATACGCCGCCGTCGATCGAAGAGACGGCACTGGCGGTGGAAGCGCTGGCGGATATTCATGCCGGCGGGATCGTCGAGCAATCAAACGCCGCTTCCCATCGCCATCCCCTGGTCGATCTGGTCGACTACGACCGCATTCGCCAGGCGATTCTTCGCGGCGTCGATTGGCTGATCATCGCCACCGATCGCGGAACGCGCTTCGACCCATCGCCCATCGGCTTTTATTTTGCGAAGCTCTGGTACTATGAGAAGCTTTATCCGCTGATCTTCACGGTCGCGGCGATGGAAGCCGCCGCGGCCGCGGTGAATGAAAATGCCGATCGCGCAGGCGCTTGAGGGCTTCTTCTATAGGACTTTTCACGTTGGTGGCGCATCTGCACGATGGTCATCCTGCGATACATGAAGCTTTCGTATGCATGTGAACGATCCGCGCACGGAGGGTACTCCCCGGAGTAAGCGGGCCACCAAAACCGCAGCAATTTGAAATTTTGCCGTTGACATCCGGATTCGTAAACTCTATAAATTAGAGAACTCTAATAGAAAGGACCCCATGACCGATGCAGCCCGGATTGAGCAGGACCTGCACTACGTACGCGGCGTTCTTGCCCGCCGCGAGCACAATCCCGCACCCACGCCAATCCTGTACGTGTGGGCCGTCTATGTTCTGGCAGGCTATACGATGATCGATTTCGCTCCGGCCGTCTCAGAGTGGTTTTTCATGTTCGGTGGGATTGCCGGCGGCTTTCTTTGCTGGATTTTCGGCCGCCAGCACGCACGGCGGGAAGGTGAATACGATCGCGCCAAAGTCCGGCGGATGACGCTGCACTGGATGGTCGGCATTCTCCTGTCGCTGCTGTTCACCTTCGCCCTGGCGGCGGTCATTCCATCGCTGCGCGGGACGGCCGCTTCGCAGGTGCTGGTCGTCATGATCGGCCTGGTTTATTTTCTGGCAGGCGTGCATTTCGACCGCCAATTTCTATGGCTCGGCCCCGTACTCATGATCGGCGGCGTGCTGGTTGGCCTCGCGCCGCGTTATGGGTGGACATGCCTCGGGGCGATTATCGCCATGGGGCTGGTTGTTCCGACGTTCTTTCGGCATTCTCGCGAAACTGAGCAGCACGATTCTATTGCGACGCCCGAATAACCGCGTCGTAGTCCACGCGCGTCGGCGTCTCTCCGGACGCGCGTGTTCCGAGCTGGGATTCCACCGGCGGGCGACTTGTTTCCTTTCATCTTGAGGCGCCTGCAATGGCCCGTGCCCCGTCAAATCCGCCCGCTCGTCCGCCCGATGGCCTGAGCCTGCTCGATCCGTTGTTGCAACACCGAAGCCGGCTTGGCGCGATGGTTCTGCTCAGCAACACCGATGCGCTGAGCTTTGCCCGGCTGAAAGTATTGCTGGAAGAATCCGACGGCAATCTCGGCGCGCAGCTTCGGAAGTTGGAAGAGGCGGGATACCTTTCCGTGAGCAAGGAGTTTGTCGAGCGCAAGCCGGTTTCCTGGTACTCGATCACCGCCTGTGGCCGAAAGGCGTTGAAGAATCACCTTGCCGCCCTGGAGGCCGTGATCAAATCGGCGGGAGTTCATTAGGCCTAAAGCAGCAAGAATCTCAAATTAGCTTGTCGCAGCATTTCCAAAGCCGACGCCTGCGACTACCATTCCCCCGGGTTGATCTTTCCCGGGCGAAAGCATGCGGCGATCCAGCGTTTCAATCGGCCTTGCCCTCATCGGCACCACGCTCGCGGCAAGCGGATTTGATGCCTATCAGGTGCACAAATCTTCCGCCCACTTTTTCGGCCCGACTACCCAACCCTGGAATTCAACTTCCGGGAATTCCTATCACACCGGATTTTGGGGTGGCGACGATTTTCGGCATCATTCCTCCTCCATCGGCCGATCTTCCTCATCGCACAGCTCAACGTCCCGCGGCGGATTCGGCTCGACCGGGCACTCCGGAGGCCATAGCTAAAAATGCGACGCCTGCAAATACAACCACGCGCCAACTGGCAGCAAACCGTCGAGTCGTTCGGCTTCCATTTTCACACAATAAACGACGTGCCTTACTGGGATGAGTCGGCTTACTACGAATTCGCCTCCGCTGAGATCGATACGCTGGAAAAAGCCACCTACGAGCTGGACAAAATGTGCCTCGCGGCGGCGCAGCATGTGATCGACGAGAAGCAATTCGATCGGTTTCAGATTCCACCGGCGTATGTGCCGTGGCTGATGCAAAGCTGGGAGCGCGACGAGCACACGATCTGTGGGCGGTTCGATCTGTCTTACGGCGGCGGCGGAACAGTCCCGAAGCTTTTGGAATACAACGCCGACACGCCCACCTCGCTTCTGGAAGCCTCGGTCATTCAATGGCAATGGATGAAGGATCGCCATCCGAAACTGGATCAGTTCAATTCGATTCACGAGCGGCTGATTGAAGCCTGGGCAGCGGTGCGCCCATCCACGCGCGGGGCAATGTATTTCACCTGCGTGGGCGACAATGTTGAAGATTTCATGACGACGACTTATCTGCGCGACACCGCCATGCAGGCCGGGCTCGACACGCGATATGTCGATATTGAAAAGGTTGGATGGAATTTCGATCGGCGGCTGTTCGTCGACGAGGCCGAGCTTCACATTTCCGATTGCTTCAAGCTTTATCCCTGGGAATGGCTCATCCGCGAGCGTTTCGCCAACATGCTCCTAAATGACAACACGCGCTGGCTGGAAGCGCCGTGGAAAATGCTGCTGAGCAACAAGGCGATTTTGCCCATGCTGCACGAATTGTTCCCGCAAAGCCCGTATATTCTGGCGGCGGCTTTTGAGCCGGTCGGCCGCAATTATGTGAAAAAGCCGGTCCTCGGGCGCGAAGGGGCGAATGTGGAAGTGATCGTCGACGGCAAAACGATCCTCAGCACGCCCGGTGAATATGGCGAGCCGTTCGTTTATCAGGAATATGCTCCGCCGCCGGGCTTTGATGGACACCATCCGGTGATTGGCAGTTGGATGGTCAACGGCTATGCCTGCGGCATCGGCATTCGCGAGGATATGTCGCCGGTCACGCAAAATACCAGCCGGTTCGTGCCACATGTTTTCGGGACGTGAAAACAACAACGTTGAAAGGGATCAATCATGTTCATGATCGCAAGGATCGAGCTTCAGCAACTGGGCGCCAATGCGCTTTCGGCCATTGTTTTCGGGCTGATCGGAATCCTGCTGATGGTGGCGGGGTTCAAGGCGTTTGACTGGATCACGCCGCAGCTCAATATCGAGAAGGAGCTGTCGGAAAAACATAATCTGGCGGTTGCAATTGTGATGGCTGCGGCAATTCTGGGAATCAGCTATATTGTGGCGAAGATCGTGTCAGCTTAGGTTGAAGGCATTCGAGATTGAAAGGACCGCGCCATGAAATCCGTCGTGATGAAATCGATTTATGCCGGGCTCGGATTATTGGGGACAGGCAAGGAAAGCGTCGAGGAAATTGGCCGCAAGCTGGCCAAGCAGGCGAGCCTGAGCGAGAAGGACGGCGAAAAAATCGCCAGGCAATTGCGCTCGAAGTCGGAGAAGGCGATCAACTCGCTTCAAAAAACGCTGGAGTCGGAGGTGAAGAAAGTAGTCAATGCGCTTCATCCCATTACCGGCGGCACTGGCAAGGGCGGAAAGAAGCGCAGTAAGTCCAAATCGGCAAAAACCACCCCAAGGCATCGCCCGACGGCGAAGAAAAAGAGCAAAGCCGGATAGAGATACTTTCGGCGGCTTAGTCTTCCCGTATCATGGGCGTCTCGCCCATGTCCGGCGCAATGGAGTACCATTGCACATGGGCGAGACGCCCATGATACGGGAAAGTATTGACTGCCGATCTTTTGACGCACACTGGAAATAAAGACCGGCTCGGGCCGTCATTTTTGATCATTTCACCGGCATTCGCCGCACGCGATCGAGGTGCATTCCGCAGCATAGCGCCACAGCCAGGGCGTCGGCGACGTCGGGCGGCTCGGGGGGTTTCGGCAGGTTCCACTGGTTTTGAATCGCCCGCTGCATCTGGGCCTTGCCGGCGTGGCCGTGGCCGGTCACGGATTGCTTGACGCGATTTGCGGGAAATTGCTCAACCTGAATTCCCCGCCGCCGGGCGCAAAGTAAAATTACCCCGCGGGCATGGCCCATCATGATGGCCGTTCGCGGGTGGGCGTAGTGGGCGTAAAGCTGCTCGACGGCACAGATGGCCGGTTGATGCTCGTCGAGCAATCCTTCCAGCTCGGTTTCCAATTCGACAAGCCGGTCGGCAATGGACGTTTTCAGGGTCAGCCGGATGACGCCGCCATCGACGAGCGTCGGGCGCAGTGGTTTGTAGTCGATGACCCCATATCCGGTGAGCCGCAGGCCGGGATCAATGCCGAGGATGCGCATCATTTGCTTTCAAAAACCGCGTAGTTTCCGTGTTTATACAACTCAGCGCATTTTAGGGGAAATGCCTTCACGCCGGGGCAAGCAGCGCCCGTAACACTTCGTCTTTCGAACGATCTATATCGCCGTGCCGCCCCGGATTTGCGCAGCGCTGCGTACATCCGGGGCGGCGCGGCGATAGCTTTACTCGCACTAACAACGGTAGTGCGCGCCGCTTGCCCCGGCGTGAAGGCTTCTTCAACTTTTGAGCACCATTTCAGGCCGGGTCCATCACTGCGGTCCAAAAAATCGCTCGGTTCGAAGATTAGGCCCTTCGCAACCTGCACGTTAAACTTTCGTATTACGATGCCGGCTGTTCCGAATGTTCGCTGATGGCGCCGGACGCGGGTTCGGACGTTGGCGGTTCCGTTTCCGATGAAACCTGCGCTGGGGCCGTTTCCGGCGATGCCGCCGAATTCTCCGCCTCGGCCGATTTCTCGTTGACCTGCACAGTTCCCTTTACACCCGCTTCTTCCATTCTCAGCGAAATGATCCGTTGCAGATGCTCGGCGCTCTTGCCTTTGTAAATTCCACGCGCCTTTCCATCGACCGTCACTTCGCATTCCACCGGCTTTTCACCAGCATCGAGCGTGATCTTCACCGATTCGCCCTGCGCGCCGGCGAGAAGATCGCCGAGCTTTCCCTTGGCCCGGCGTTCGGCGGGGTCGAGCTTTTCCACGACCTTCGCGGCACGCTTGGTCTTGGGCGCAGCGGCTCCATACGCGCCTTTTTCCGCGGACGAATGCTTGCCGCGAGTATTGACGGCCACTTCCGGCGGGAGATCTTCGGGGATGTACAGAATCCGGCCGCAACTCGTGCAGAAAATCAAATCATCGCGCGAGTGCAGGCGGTTGTAGACATCCGCCACCAAATCCATGTTGCAGGCGCTGCACAGATATTCCTCGCGACGGCGATCGGGCTTGGCCAGCGCGCTGAGGGCTTCGCCCTCGTAGCGCTCGGCAAGCCGCTCGAAAATCTGCCGATGCCTGGCGGGCACAGCCTCGGCGGCGGCATCGCGGGCTGGGCGCAGCGCATCGGTTTCGCCGCGCAGCTTGGCCACGCGATCGCCGATCTGCGCCCGCATGGTCGCAAGATTTTGACTTTCGGTTTCGTGATGGGCGGTGTGCTCTTTGACCTCTGCCTGGCCGGCCTCGATTGCTTCCATGACTTTGAGCAACTCGTCCTCGGCCTTGCTGCGGTCGACTTTCTCCGTGCTGATCTCGATCAAGAAAGCCTGATATTCCTTGTTGTTATTGGCGTTTTGCTGTTGCAGGCGGAGCTTTTCGATGCGCGCCTCGCGGGTTTTGACGTCCAGCTCGAACTGCCCGCCTTTGGCCTGCAATTCGCGCAATTTGGTTTGGGCGAGCTTCAGCTTCTCGGCAAGGTCGGAAACCTTTCGTTCCTGAATGCGGACATTTTTACTGGCCGCATCGAGCCGGCCCTGAGCCTCGCGAAGTGCCTGATCGTTATGGAAGAGTTTCACCAGAGCGACGTTGGTCGGACCCATTTCGTGAATTCCTCGTTAGCGCGATCCGGCCAATACAAAAGTACCGCCGCCGGGTCACGACAGAATCTGAAACCGCGCATTATGAACCATCGGAGGAGGTTTGGAAAGGGGCAGAACAGGGAAGTTGGGTTTGCCGGGAAAAATAACTGCGGGAAATGAAAACGCCGAAGCGGTTGCTCAAATGATATCGGCGCTCCGGCGAACCGGATTGTTGCTCGAAGGCATGTCCTGACGCCCCGGCTCCCGTAGGTTATCACTGCCGGAATTTGGACTGGAACTAACCGCTTCGGCAGAAGGAAATTTATCAAGCGTTATCGAATCTAACAACAGAAATCTTTCAAGCGATAATTTGCCGGCATTGAGCACGTTCGGCGCTTTCCACCAACGCAAAAAAAAGCCCGGTCTCTTTCGAGACCGGGCTTCTTGTATTAACAAGTTAATAGTCGGAATTATGTTCCCAGCCGTCGCCGGCGAGGTAGTCAGACCTTTTCGGGCCTGACACGAGGACGTGCTGACAAAGTGTACGATTTCAGGTTCTGCTTTTGAGGGCGGAACTGAAAAAGTCCTAAGTTATCCCTTAGAAAGGAGGTGATCCAGCCGCAGGTTCCCCTACGGCTACCTTGTTACGACTTAGTCCCAGTCACCGAGCCTGGCGTAGGAACCACTGTAGTGTGGCTACTTCGGCCATTCCCGGCTCCCATGACTTGACGGGCGGTGTGTACAAGGCTCAGGAACACATTCACCGCGGCGTAGCTGATCCGCGATTACTAGCGATTCCAACTTCATGGAGGCGAGTTGCAGCCTCCAATCTGAACTGGGGGGTGATTTCTG
>DASRRM010000170.1:0-15117 GCA_035695715.1 Tepidisphaeraceae bacterium | reverse complement strand
AGATCGCCCGGGCACTGGAAGGGATTTGCGGGGAGATGGAATAGAAAACTTCGAGTATTGCCAACTTTTCGGCTATAGTTGAGGGATAAAATGGGAGATCACCATGAATGTTCTGCTGGGCTCAGAGTTGGAGAAGTTAATTGTCGCAAGAGTTCGCAGCGGGCGCTACGCCACGGCGGAGGATGTCATCCGCGCCGGTCTGGCAAGCCTTGAGCAACAAGAGGGCGTTGAATCGATGTCGACCTCCGAATTGGAAGCGGTTTTTCCGGGCTTTCGCCAGAGAATTGCCGAGGGTATGGCAGATGAGAAAGCCGGTAGAATGAGCGATGGCGATGCATTTTTTGATGAGCTTGAGCGCGAGAATGCGCATTAGGCCTCGAAGGTTGATGTTTCAAACGGGGTCATGCGATGCCGCGATTCGTTTTAACCGATCACGCGAAGGAAGACGTACGCGGGATCATCGAACATATTCGCGCTGATAGTCCGCAGAACGCAGCGAAGGTACAGACAAAAATCCGCGATGCAATAACCTTGTTATCTGAGTTTTCCCATATAGGACATACGCGCGAGGACGCCGGTGATTTCGGCCTTCGCTTTTGGCCGGTGTATTCCTATCTCATTGTCTATCGTCCCGACGCCATCCCTCTACGCGTCATTCGAGTGATTCACGGAGCGCGAGATCTAGGTAGGTCACTTTGGCGAAATCAATGATTACGGCACAACTGTGACCCTATCCGGCGTCACCGTGCGCGCAGGCGTGTCGGCTGCAAGTTCACCCTGCCCGTCAATCGGGGCGCCCGGCTGTTCTTGAAACCCATAGAAAACGAGAATCGCCGAGATCAAACACAGCCCCATGGCGCTCGCGAAGACGGCAGACAGGCTGTACGCCGCCACGAATCCCGCGGAAAAGCTCGCCAGGCACTGGCCGGCGCTGGTCAGCATCACGAGCATTCCCTGCACGGAATGGCGGAAGCGCTCGCCGGCGTGATCGTTGAACAGCGCCTGCGGAATAACGCCGATCACCAGGATCAGCAAGCCGTGAAATACCTGCGTGCCGATGGCGATGAAAACGTGATGCGTGGAGGCGAGCAGCCCCATTCGCAAGGCGGTGGCGGCGATGCCGAACATCAGCAGGCGTTTGATGCCGATGCGGCGGAGCAAAAATCCGCAACTGAAGATGATGACGGCTTCGACGGCGACGGCGACGTTGGACGCCTGCCCGAGCCATTGGTTGGCGAGCTTGATTCGCTCGGTGAGGTAGACGGGATAAAACGCCGAGTGAATCTGCGACGCCATGCACATGCAGATGACGGCGGCTGTGAAGGCGAAATGCCGGCGGCCAAGGAGGATTTTCGCCGCGGCGAATGCGGGCAGTTTCTCCGCCACGTGTGCCGTGGGCGAGCGCGGGTCGGCCAAGAGCAGCGCCTGAACTGCCGCACATCCCGCCACGATGCCGCCGGCCATCAATACGCCGCCGAGGCTCATGCCGTAATGCAGTGCCGGAAACAGCAGCAGGCTGACAACGACATAGCCGACGGTACCCCAGGCGCGGGCTGCATGGTAAGGCATTTCAACCAGCCCCGCCTCGCGGCGGCGTTCCTGCTGCGCGAAAAAAATCCCATTCAGCAAGGGAAAAATCGGCACCGAAACCAGGCAGTAACAGACCCAAAGGGTCATCACCTCTCCAACCCCATGCCCCCGGCTCAGCAAAACCAAAATGATGCCGGCGAATAAATTTAGCAGCGTCAGCAGCCTGCGCGGCCGGTTGGTTCGATCAGCCACCGCGGTAACCAGCATCGGGCTAAGCACTGAAGCCAACCCGTAGATGGCAAACGCCGTCCCAACCAGTCGATCGCTCAGCCCCGCATCGCGGAAGAAGACCGAGACGTACGGAAGCACGGTGCCGAGCATGGCAAGGGTGAGGAAGAATTGCAGGCGGGTGTCGCGCATGGGGGAGTGAAGGATCTGTCCGAGAATAACTTCTAAAATCTTTTATCGATCGTTACGCAAGTCTGTCCGTTCGACGCCGGTTCTGAGGTACTCCGAAGAGCCGGGTTTACCGGGAAAGATCTAAACTCAGTAATCGGTAAAATAGAGGATGAAGTCCGGAATTAATGGAACGACCGGAACAAAACCGCATCAGTTGCACCCGTCAGACAGCTATCGGCCTCTCGCTTCCATGCTATAATCTTTCCGAAGAATACCATGGACTACCGCGATGAACCCATCGTCAGCACGCAGCGCATCATGACGCCGTATGGCGAGCAGGATGAGAACGGCACGGATTTGGGATTGATCCGTTGGATTCTCACGCTCACGCCGGCGCAGAGGCTGCGCAATGCCGATCGCGCTCGCCATGGCGCATTGAGAAATCTTGAAAATGCCAAACGAAGAAACCGAAAAGAGTCAGCTTGAGAAGACCGCCGATCTCTTGTTCCGCCATGGCGTCGAGTTTCTTGTGATCGGCGGGCAGGCCGAGACGCTCATGGGCAGTCCGCGGATTACCTACGACGTCGACCTGTGTTTACCGGCGAACGGCTGAGAATCTTAATCGCCTGGCGGCGGCATTGAAGGAACTAAAGCCGACTCTTCGCGGCGCGCCTGCGGATTTGCCATTCATAATTGATGCACGGTCGTTGGCCTTGGGTACCAACTATACTTTCGAGACGCCCATCGGCCCGCTCGATCTGCTCGGGCACGTTGAGCCGATCGGCGACTTTGAAGCACTAAACGCCCGGGCGGAAATCTTTCCAGTCGATGGCCGTCCGACAAAAACCATTTCTCTCGACGACCTCATTCGCGTGAAAGAACACATCCGCCGCGCCAAGGATCGCGATTCGCTGTATCAACTCCAGGCGATCAAGCAACTGCGGAATGGCTAATTCACCTCGCGTATGCTTCTATCTTGATAACGTGGCGGTTCTCTACGCAAGAGGTAGATATCGGATCAAATCGCGGTGTTCGTTTTCCAGCGATGCCATCGCTATCAGCACCAGTTCCTCAGCGATAGCGGGGATGCTCAAATCGATATTAATCGTAAGGATACCGGGTACGTGCCGACCAAGTGCCAAATGATCAGCCAAGTGTCGCGGCATGGAACGGCGATTATTGGTTACGAGAACAAAATCGTTGTGCTCGCACCAATTGAGAATTTCGGGATCGAGTGTGCTGAGCCCCGGCGCACCCGCGTCACCGACCTTCCAGACGGTTAAAGTCGGCTCGCGGCGAATAATGGCAGTCTTTAGAATTCGTGGAATATGTTCGTCAAGGAGATATTGCAGGCTCACGATTCGCCCCGGTGAGCGGCCACTTGTTCAGCCTTTAACTTTCGAATGCGGTCGAGAAACGGACTCCTCTCATCGCTCTGTCGTTCGCGTGCATGCCGCGCGTCATCGAGCCATTGGGCCACATACTTTTCTATCACATCCTTGTTGTGCAGATAATAAAGGATGGTTGCATGAACCTGCTCGAGGGACAACGTAGGAAACCGCTCCACGATTTCTTCGGGGCTTTTTCCGCGATGGATGTACTCGTAAAGTACGCTCTCAATCCCGATGCGATGGCCTTTGATGCGGATATCGTCGGGAGCGAGGAAGTTGAAATAGTCTTCCAAATTCATGACGTCGTCTGACCATTATACACGGTTTAATCGTCTCGTCTCAAGCTACCCATGCGTCGGCGCGCGCAGTGCATCGAGCACTCCTTTCGCCGAATGCCGTCGGTCGTCGCTTGCGATTTCGCGATTCTCGAGTCATTTCAGCTTTTGAAATCACATTGCGTTTCGCGTGCCACCGATGGCGCACCCGTCATTCCCAATCCACATCGCGATTTGCGTCTTTCCATCGTTCTTCCGAGTTACTCAGGACTTCGCAATCACAACATCCACCGTTTTCGCGACACCAGTTTGCGACGGATTCAAAGGGTGCGCCGACTTGTTCCGTCCATGCTTGGACAAGTTTCAACGTGTGGTCGCATCCGCGCACAGGCAAGGTCGTATCCAACATGTCGAAGATCGCCTGCATCTGCTCGTTCGACAACGGAAACCCGGCCCGCGCGGCAGCGCGCTGTCCGGCGCGCCACTGGTCGAGTTTTTGTTTCCGTTTTGCTGGATCTGGAATTCCGGCCACAGTTGCTCCACGCCTACCCATGCGTCGCAGTCCGCAATCCGTCTAATATCCCGCCCTTCGCATCGGCGCTCACCGTCACCTGCCGCACCAACTCCGCCTCGACGGCGGCTTTGGCGCGGTCCTGTTTCGGGTAGCGCACTTCGCGATAGCCGGTCACTTCCTCCGGGCATTTGAGGACTTTTACCGCCAGGGCGTAGTCGACATCGGTGTGCAGATTCACGCGGTCGAGCAGGCCGATGTACCAGTCGCGGAAGGCGATTTCGTGCTTGTGCCAGCCGGGCAGCTTGCGCAGGAACTTGGCGTGGCGGACCAGGTTCAGGTGCCAGTCGCGGGTGGTGATGGGGATGCGGATGCGGTGCTTGCCGATGTTGAATTCCGGCCGGGTGTGATGCTTGTAGACGATGTGGTCGCCGTTGGAAACGTCGACGCCATACTTGCTGATGTCGCGCTGCTTTTTCTCGTAGCGCGTCAGCAAATATGACACATACGGCTCGTCCTTGATGAGCATCACCTTCGCCAAATTCCAGATGGCGGCGATGGTCGCGGCATATTCTCGCTGGGCCGAGTCGCGGCGGTAGATGCCGCGAACCAGTTCAAGGTATCGCTTGGCGAACGCGCTGTTTTGATACTGCATCAGGTCGTAGATGCGCAGCGTCAGGTCATATTTGGCGGCTTCGGGCAGATCGCGCATCTGCTTCATCGCCCCCTGCACAAGCTGCTCGAAATTCATCGCCAGCGTGCGGCCAAAGAACCGCGTCTTGCGCAGGATGCGCACCTTGTTCGTGATCAGATGCTCCCACGTGTCCGGCTCGGGCTTTCTGGGAAGCGCGCGCGGCTCCAGCGCCAAACGCCGGCCGATGTTGAACGCTTTCAAATTCTTGCGATGATCGCGGCGGATGGAATCCTTGATCGCCCAGGCGATCGAATGCTGCGACACGGGAATCAGCCCAAGCTGAAACGCCACGCCGAGAAGCATGATGTTGGCATAGAGCTTCGACCCAAGCCGCTGCTCGCAAAGCTCGGATAAATTTCGGGCAAAGCAATGGTCCAGCAGGCAATGCTCGTAAATTTCCGCCCGCAGCGCATCGGGATCGAAATCCTGCTTGCCGAGCAGGGCATAAACCGTCGGCTGGCGATGCATGTTCAGCACGGCGGATGTACGGTCGGACGAAGCCACGCGAAATTGCTCGCGCGGATCGATCGCCCGGGCGGCTTCGAGAATGTCGATGCCCATGAGCAGGTCGGCTTTGCCGTAGGGGATGGACCCGGTGGTGGAGGAGGAAGTGCTGAGTGCTGGGTGCTGAGTGCTGAGCGGAGAATAAGGGCTAAGGGTTCGGGGTTCAGGGTTCAGTGAGGCAGCGTTCAGTTTTTCTCTTCCTGAATCCCCAACCCCGAACCCTGAACCCTCCTTCACAAATGTAATTTGCGAATAAACTCCGCCGTTTCTGATGGCCAGGCCCTTCTTATCGGCAAAGATGACATGATATCCTTCCTTGTGGCCGGCTCGGACGAGGATGGCGTTTACCACGCCGATGCCCATTCCGCCTACGCCCGCCATGTGGGCGCGCCAGGCGTCGCCGGGCTTGCTCATGGGATGCACCTGCGGCGGGGTGGGCAGCTTGTTCAGGTCCATGTGCGGCAGCGTGTAACGCCGCCGGCGCTGCCGAACGATGGTCACCTGCTCGAAGCTGGGGCACGGCTTCACGCCGTTGGCGATCTCATTGGTCGTCCGCACGCGCTCGCAGGCGCCGTCGTTCACGCACCAGGTCAAATCGGTGTCGATCTTGCGGCCATAATCGGTATCGACCGTCGTCAAACCGGGACAGGCGGTTTGCCGGGTGCATTCCAGGCAATGCTCGCACACCTCCGGCGTCACGTTCATGTGCGTTTTCTTCGGCAGATAACCATGCTTCTTGATGGTTTTGCGCTCTTCGCGCAATACGCTGCGGTGATGGGTAATGCCGCACTCTTTGTCGGCGATGATGACCTTCACGCCATCGTGCAGAATCGTTTCCTCAAGCACCTTGCGGTATTTCCCGCGGTTGGCAGGCGAAAGTTTTCGCACCAAAAGCGGGCTGGTGCCGGCCATGCTGGTGACGATCGCCTCGATGTTCTGCATCCAGGTTTCGTTGCCCAATACATCCAGTTCGGTGCCGGCGTGCTCCTGGTGGCCGGTCATGGCGGTGGTGCCGTTGAGCAATAAAATGTAAGTGATGTCCTGGCCGTTTTTGATGGAATTGGAGATGGCAACCTGCCCGGAATGGAAGAAGGTGCCATCGCCCATGAAGACGATCTGCTTGTTGGTGATGAACGGGTCGATTCCCGAACCGGTGCCGCCGCCCAGGCCCATGCCGCTGTAATTGTGCATGAGCTGTTCGGTCGGGGCGAACATCAGCATGGTGTAGCAGCCGGTGTCTCCGTGGGCCACGAGATCGACCGGCGGCATGCCATGCTTTTCCAGCATGTATTTGGGGTCGGACAGGTTTTGCCGCATTTCCAGCAGCATTGCCGAGCTGTCGCGATGCGGGCAGCCGGGGCAAAAGGTTGGCGTTCGGGGAACGACCTTGTCGTCGAAGATTTGCAGGCGAGGCTTGCTGGCTTTGCGGATCAGGCTTAGCTCGGCGCTAAGCCGGCCGTTGCGCAGCTCGGCGGGAATTTCCTCGGTTGCCTTGATGAGCGGAATGAGAATTTGCGCCAGAACGGAGGGATAAAGCCCGCGTGTTTCGGGAATGCCGGCCAGGCCATGCGGGAAGGTCTTGCCGAACAATCGACCGGAAATATCCGCCACCTGATCGAGCGGCAGGGTGTGATAAAGCCCATCGCGAATATTCTTTTCGAGAAAGCTGCGGCGTTCCTCGATCACGATCATGTTCTTGCACAGCTTCGAGAACTCGGCGACCAGTTGCACATCCACCGGATAGCTCATGCCCATCTGCAGGATGGGGAAATAGCCGGAAAGGCCCAGGTCGGAAAGAACGTGCTCGAGGTATGGGCCGCCCATGCCGGTGACGATGAAGCCGAGGGGCGTGGCATTTTCAGCGGCATGGGCAGCGTGCCCATGTCCCCCCGTATTTTCGCTGTTATCTGAAAAAGAAGACACGGGCTGGCAGCCCGTGCCACGGGGGATAATCCGATTCAACCCCAATTCCCGTGCCGCGGCGATGGTCTTCACAAATCGCCCCGGAATTTTTTCCTCATGCTGCCAGGTCCGCGGCGGAAGGAGCACTTTGTCGAGATTCACCGTGGCCGTGTCCAGCGCCATCTTCTGCTTGCTGTTTAGCGCGGGGAACTGGTTCGGCTTGCACATCACGGTGCCGCCGCCGTCGGCTTGAACGGTCGTTACGATGTATCCGACGTATAGCTCTGCCGCCTGCGAGAGCTTGAACGATGTGTTGATCCAGTCTTTCAATTCCTGAGGCGTTCCGGGTTCGACCACCGCCATGCGCAAATGCTCGCACAAGAATCGGCTGTCGGCGGGAACCTGGGTGCTGTCGCACCAGGGATCATCGCCCATGATGATCACCGCGCCGCCTTCTGGATTCGCCCCCGCCAGGTTTCCCAGCGCCAAGGCGTCCGAGGCCACATGCACGCCAACGCTTTTCATGACCGCCACCGCCCGGCAGGCGGCCATCTGCGAGCCATTCACCGCCGCAGCGCCCAAGGCTTCGTTGTTGGCTTGAAACGCGCGAACGCCGTTCTTTTTAATGAGGTCTTTGACATCGCCCAGGACGTCAAAAAAGCTGGCAACAGGGGAGCCGGGATAGCCGGTCATGAGATGGACGCCGCCTTCGGTTTCGAGGCATCCTTTGACCAGGAGTTCATTGCCGGCAAAAATTTCGCGGCCTGATTCGGCCAGAAAACGAGGGTCGGTAGCCATGTTATCAGTCGATCCTTGTGCGGGGAGGAAACGGGGAAGAAACCAGGAACGATGAACAAATGAACGCGGAACGGAAGACGCGAACGTCTTCTTATCCTCGTTCCTCGTTCTCAGTTCCTCGTTTCCATCTTTCGTTTCCCTCCGGCGTGGCTTACGGCCGATAAATCGGCCGCAGGAGACGCCGTTGATTCCGCAACGTGATGGACCCTTGGCCTTGAAAGCTGACTGGCATTCAACAGGAAACGCCAACGTGGAATTGGGATTTCCTCCGCCGGGAGTTTATGGCCGGCGTGGCCGAAATCTCTGGAAACATCCCCGGTTGGGGAACCCCAATGCATATCGGGCGTAGCCCGGCTCGGGGGTCAAACATTGTAGCAGTACGCGGGATGGAACGTAAAGGTTGCCGGGAAAAATGGCGTTCTTACGTTTTCGAATCCAGTCGCGACGAAATGACATTATCGAAAATTGCTCGCAGCGCCGGCTACACTTGGATCGCCATCAAGCGCGGGCAGCCCCTCATTCCATGCGCCGGCTTTTTCCCCAAGACGCAAGCCCGCATCGTAAAGAATTTTCATCCGCGCCGGATCGAATCCGATCGCCACCGCCGAATCAGATTCTTGCTGAAGCGCATCGGATTCGGCGAGATATTTGAATCCGAACGGCGGTTTGTGCGACAGCGCCACATGCGCCGCCTCGCGGAGATTGAAAATTTGCTGCGACTCGATGAAAAGATTCAAGCTGCGAAGCCCGATGTCCATGACGCCGTCGGGCACGGCTTGCGGCGTTTCGCGCAGCGGGCCGTTCACGATCGCGTAGACGGTTGGCGGTTGATCGTGATGCGCGGCGTTTGCGTCGAAAGCCTTGCCGATCCCCAGCATGGCGCTGCGCACGAACAGAATTTCGCGCAGACCGGCGTCGACATGCAGATCGCCGTCGATTGTCACCGGCGGAAAGAGCACCGGCACAGAGGCCGCCGCCAGAAGGATTTGGCGATATTGCTGGAGGCAGTTTTCCCCGCCTTGTGCCGCGAGGCGGCTGAGGGGCCAGACCACGAGTTGGTCGGCGTCGAGGTCAAAGGTGGCGACATAAAGCCGTCGTCCCTTCCGATGCGCCGC
Source organism: Tepidisphaeraceae bacterium (assembly GCA_035695715.1). Classification (GTDB taxonomy): domain Bacteria; phylum Planctomycetota; class Phycisphaerae; order Tepidisphaerales; family Tepidisphaeraceae; genus RYN-428. Next base: position 5,998 of record DASRRM010000170.1, on the reverse strand, counting down.
CGCCACGCGATTGATGACATCTGCCGTCACATATCGCGCGATGAGCCGTTTCAACGGCTCGGTATCGAGCACGGCATCGAAGCTGCCGGGCGCGAAGATGCGAAATACGTCGGCGTTGCTGGTGTGGGTATAAACGTCGCGCAGGGCGTCATCGTCGCGTGGTTCGCCGAGGAAGGCGAACGTCGCCATCAGCGCGCCGGTGCTGACGCCGGTGACGACATCGAAGGTGGGCCGCCCCCCGGGCGCTTTGCGCCAGCCATGAAGAATTCCCGCGCCAAAAGCGCCATCTTCATCCCCGCCGGACAAAACCAGCACATTTCGCGGCGGACGAAGTGCGAACGCCGACCGCAGGTCCTCGTCGAGCTCGCGCTGGCGGGATTCAGCCATCCTGCGCGCCAGCGCGCGTGCGTCGGAAGGCGAAAGTCCGCGAAAGGCGCTCTGCGAGGGCGCAGTGCAGCCGCCGGCGAAGCAAATCGCGATGACGAAAAGCACGGCTATGGAATGTTGGGTTGGCATATTAATGCCATCGTACCGTGGCGCAAGTGGCATCCAACGCAATTCGAAATCATCATGAGCGAGAATCCAGGCATTCTTAATTGCGACTTCACTCTTGATAATAGCCGGGTGCGGAAGCCCCCGGGCGATGTTCGGGAGGAACCCGGGGGCTTCCGCACCCGGCTATTATCAGGCAGCGCCGTCGAAACGATCATTTTGGTCCATCCCATGCCAGCGGCGGCCCCGAAAGGTCCATCCCATAAGTATCGAAGAGGTGGTGCAGGCCGACGCGTCCGAGGGCTTCGAGAATTCCCGGCTTGCCGTCGTACTTGGCGATTTCGCGGAAGAATTCTTCCATTTTTCCGGCGGGCTGATAGACGTTGATGATTTTGCCCGGGCCGCCGCCAACGCAGGCGAAGACGTGGCTGGTTTTGCGGGGGATAAACACCGACTCGCCGGCGCCGGCGCGAAGCTTCTGCTTGTCGAGATGGAACTCGAATTCGCCGTGGATGACGTAGATCCATTCGTCCTGGTCGTAATGGAGATGGCGGGGGCCGCCGCTGTTGCAGTTGAACTCGAAGACGCACATTGCGCCGCCGGTGTCCTGGGCCGACACTTTGCAATCGATCGGCTCGCCGTTTGGGCCGCCGAGCTTAATGTGCTCGCCGAAGCGATCGTCGCCCGCGGCAACGCTGAAGCCTGCAAACATTTCTTCGCTGTTCATCGTTCGCGCTCCTTTCAAATGTTCCACGGTTTTGTCGACGGTTTCGATCAGCCGTCGGACGCGGGCATGGTTCTCCTCCAGCACTTTGCGATGGGATTGCAGGGCGTTAGCCGCCTCGAAATCCGCCCGGCCCAGGATTTCACCGATCTGCTTCAGCCCCAATCCCAGTTCCCGGTAAAACAGGATCTGCTGGAGCGTCAAAAGCTGAGGCTCCTCGTAAAACCGGTACCCGTTTGCCCCATAGCGGGCTGGCTTCAGCAATCCAACCTCGTCGTAGAAATGGAGCGTGCGCACGCTGACGCCCGACATCGCCGCGACTTTCTTGACCGTGTAAGCCATGGCTCCTTTCCGCGCAGGTCCACCGGGCTCCAAGCGCCTGGGCGGCATTGTCAGGGATGACGCAACGTGAGGGTCAAGAGAAATCTTCCAATCCGGTGAATATTTCACGCTAACTGCCGCTAAACCTCACCACCCGCGTATCGCGCTCGATCCCCGTCGGCACCGTCAGCGGCGTATACAAATCCGGCCGCCGCGAGCGCAGCCAGCGGCGGCCATTCGAGGTGGGAATAAGGGACAGGTCCAGATCAGCCATCACCATCGCATCGGCCGGCTCGTTGGTTTCGGCCAGGGTTCTGCCGTAGGGGTCGAGAATCATGGCGTTGCCGCTGCGGATTTCGTCGTCGTCGACGCCGACGCCGTTGCTGAAGAGCAGGAACAGGCCGTTGTCGTGGGCGCGCGAGGGAAGCCAGCGCATCAGCCATGCCTTTCCGTTGGGGCCGAGCAGTTCGGCCTTGATGGCCGCGGGAGTGGCGGCGCGATTGTGCCAAAGGGCCGGGTCGATTGCGTGCATGCCATGCGGGCTGAATGATTTGCACCCGCCGGTCTGGTGGGGGGCGAGAAGGATCTCGGCTCCCATCAAGGCGGTGATGCGCGGATTCTCGATGATGTTGTTGTCGTAGCAGATCAACACGCCAAGGCGAACGCCCATCGGCGTGTCGAACACGGTATAGCTGTTTCCCGCCGAGATGTGCTCGTTCTCAAACGCGTGAATCTTGCGATGGCACCGCCACTGCCCATCGGGCATGGCGACGACATAACTGTTGTATAATTTCCCATCGGCCGATTCGATCAGCCCTGCGCCGAGGGTGATATTGGATTGAGCGGAAAGGTTGAGCAGTCGCTGCGTGGAAGGGCCGGCTGGTACCTGTTCGGCCAGGGCGTCAAGTTGAGATCGGGAGAGATTGCGGAGAAACCAATAGCCGACGATGCAGCACTCGGGAAATACCAGGAGTTGGACGTTATTCTGGATTGCCGAGCGAACGAACGCCTCAATCTTTGAGAAATTCGCCGCTTTATCTGACGGGGCATGTTCAAACTGAACGACGGCGGCGCGAATGATCATGGCGGGAAGCATAACGCCATTAGCCAATGCGGTGAAACCGCGCGCGTGGTTGAACTATTATCCGAATCGTTATCGCTTACCGAGTTAGAGCGGTCTTCATCTTAATGGACTTGACGCGAAGACGCGTAGCGGCTTAGCGCGGTCACTGGCCGCAAACAAAGCGCGCGCCCATAGAGGCGCGGGCTAATTTCCCGTATCACGGGCGTCTCGCCGGCGTCTCGCCCGTGCCTCAATTCAACGAGGACACGGGGACACGGGCGAGACGCCCGTGATACGGGAAACAACCCGCGCCGTGATTTTCCAAACCGGCTCATTTAATGCCGGGCAAATGAATTTATCGTGGTGATCGGTCCATCGCCCGGTTATAATTGGTGGCTGCGGCAGAAATCCGAAAGTATTCTCAACTGGACATTGCGAAATATATCCCCGGCGGATGGTTTGCGCGACGCGGTGGAGATCGTTTGTCGAAATGGCTTATCACCCGTAGCCGACTACCTTTAGGAGCAGTTCATGGCGACTTTTTCGTTTCAGGCGATGAATTCCTCGGGCCAGGAAGTCAAGGATGTGGTCGAAGCCAGCTCGAAGGAAGATGCGATCAAGCAAATTCGCTCGCGGGGGTATTTCCCAACCACCATCAAGGAACAGGCCGCCAAGAAAAAGGTGGCCAAGAAGGGGGTCAATACCACCGGGCCAACCCGCAAGATGCCGATTTCCATCGGCGGGGTTCCCCGCAAGCAGTTGGTGAACTTTACCCGGCAGTTGTCGACCCTTCAGGACGCCGGCCTGCCCATCCTGCGTTCCCTGCAAATCCTCGAGCAACAGCAGCGGCCGGGGTTGCTGAAAGCGATCGTCGGCGGGGTGAGCGATGAAGTCGAATCGGGTGGGACGCTGTCAGAGGCGATGACCAAATATCCCAAGGCATTCGACCGGCTCTATACCAATATGATTAACGCCGGGGAGGCGGGCGGCGTGCTGGATTTGATTCTCTCCCGTCTGGCCGACTTCATGGAAAAAGCCGCCAAGCTCAAGAAAAAGGTCATCGGCGCCATGATTTACCCGGCGGTGGTCATCACCATCGCGGTCGGCGTGGTGACGATGATCATGATCTTCGTGATCCCCAAGTTCGAGCAGATTTTCAAGGACTTCAAGCTCGAACTGCCGTGGCCCACCAAGTTTTTGCTGGCGATGAGCCAATGGTTTGCCGGCGGGGGGTGGCTGGTGATTGTCTTCGCGCCGTTTATCTTTATCGGAATCTGGCGACTGGTGCGGATCGGTGAAGGCGGGAGATATGCCACCGATGTGATCAAGCTGAAGATTCCGATTATCGGGATGATCCTCTCCAAGACTGCCGTCGCCCGCTTTACCCGAACTTTGGGAACCCTCATCAGTGCCGGCGTGCCGATATTGGATGCCATCATCATTACCAAGGAAACCAGCGGCAACGAAGTCTTCTCCCGCGCTTTGGTGAAGGTTCACGATGCCATCCGCGAAGGTGAATCCATGGCCGATCCCCTTCGCGCCACCAAGGTTTGCGATGCGATTGTGGTGAACATGATCGATGTTGGCGAAGAGACCGGCGATCTGGATAAGATGCTGGTGAAGGTGGCGGACAACTACGACAATGACGTGGACGTGCTGATCGGCTCGCTGATCAGTATTCTGGAGCCGGTCATGGTGGTGGTATTGGGCGTGATCGTCGGGTTCATCGTGGTGGCACTGTTCATGCCGATGATCTCGCTGATCGAAGGCATCACCAGCCAGTCACAGAAGAAATAGTCCGTGGGAATGACGAATGACGAATGACGAATGGCGAAAAATGCCGGAGTGTGGATATCAGGATTCCTCATTCCCCACTCTTCATTCTTCACTCTGCATTCTTCACTTACTCTAAAGAGGTATCCAATGCCAAACGGCATTCGTTCGCGAAGTAGTCGTGGCGGCTTTACTCTGATCGAATTGCTGGTGGTGATCGGCATTATTGTGATCCTGGTGGGAATCCTGTTGCCGGTCGTTTCCACCATGCGCAAGCGGGCTGAGAACACCGACAGCACCGCCGAGATCACCCGCATCGCGGTGGCATGCAATAATTATTACAATGATTATCACGCGTATCCCGGGCCGGTGCCGGAGTCGCTGATTTACGGCAACAACGGGCAGCTTTCACAGACTGCCGCCCTCACCGGCGCGTCGATCATCTCTTCTTCGGAGAATCTGGTGTTGGGCCTGGAGGGCGGCATTGTCCCGCCGACCAGCGCGACGGCCACCACCTATACGTATAATGTCACGCTGGTGACTAAAGGCCCGCAAAGCCTGAATTACATGCAGCCGCAGCAGGTTTCCCCTTATTACGACACTTCATCGCCGGAACTGGCCAACAATGGTGCCGGCGTGCTGACGTCGTGGACGACCACGCAGGGCGGCACCTATGCCACTCCCGCCCTGACCATTCCCGAAATGATGGACCACTTCTCCAATCCGCATCCCATTATTTATCTGCGGGCAGTGGTGGGCGGAACGTCGATTTGCGACCAGGCGCGCAATTCATCCTCGCCCGGCTCGCAATATTTCACCGCCGAGCTGAACCCCTATTGGCGCGTGTACACCAGCACGGTGACCCTGACTTCTCCAACCCTTCCCACGGCGACAACGACCGCCACTTCCGGAACCTTTTCCACCCCCGATGCCAGCAACAACAAGGTTTACCAGTCGTCTTATTATTTCTTTCAGAACGCGACCATCAATGATGGCATCACGCCGCGAAGCAAGGATTCGTTTATTCTGATTTCCGCGGGTTATGATGGCATTTATGGAACAACCGATGACATTCTCTACAGCAACTAATCGCCAGGCACGCAGAATCCACGGATTTACCCTTGTGGAAATGTTGGTGGTCATCGGGATTATCGTCCTGCTGATCGGGATATTGGCACCCGCGCTCAATATCGCCTACACCCATTCGATCCGTAACCGCATGATGCTCGACATCCAGTCCATGTCGACGGCACTGGAAGCCTACAAAAGCGACATGCGCATTTATCCGACGCTCGATTACAACGATACCAGCGGCGTGATGACGGCGGCATATCCGGCTTCGGTGCTGCTTTGTAATGCACTGATCGCGCCATTACCCAAGGGGTTTGACGGCACTGACGGGCCGGGGTTCACGACCGTGCCCAATGGACAGGTGTACGGACCTTATCTTGAGCCCAGCCGCTTTAAGCTCGTTGCAGACCCGGCTTATACCAGCCGATTCTTTATCGCCGACCGATATAATCATCCCATCCTCTATTTCCTGGCGAACAAGGCCGCCAATATTCACGGGCCGAATGGCTACGTGAATTACGTCAATCCCACCAGCGGCGGGACCGCTCCGATGT
>DASRRM010000169.1:0-9178 GCA_035695715.1 Tepidisphaeraceae bacterium | reverse complement strand
AATTTCCGGCATACCTGGCTGCGCTTGATGCAGTACTCCCGCGGCTCGCGAAAAACCTCCTCAAACACCACTGTCCGCGCCACGCAGGCCACCGGAATCGCCAGCACGAATAACTCAACGATCATTTGCCAGTTCAGCAGGAACATACAGGAATGGCACGCAATTCCGGGGCCGGAGGATGAAGTTGAGGCTGGTTACGGTTTTGTTCCTCCTATTTAACTCCCGGTCCATGGCAGCATTCACTTCGCCTTCCGTGCTGCATCAAAGATCGGCTTCAATTTGAGTGAGAAACCCGGAAGCAGCTTCGTGCGATACGTTTCACCCGCCGCGACTACTTTTTCGATCCAGCGCCCGCCCGAACGGCGAAGAACGCGCATTTCCTCAGTTTGGGCGTCAATAATCCAGTACTCGCGGACACCAAATCTTAAGTATTCGTCAGGCTTCTCCTCGTAATCCCGATAGCGGGAACTTCGCGAAACTATTTCCACGGCGATTTCGGGAACCCAGGTTTTCCAAATTTCTTCGCCAGCTTCATATACCGGCGGGCGCATATAAACTGACAGGTCCGGATGTCTCTCCGACTCTTCAGAAGAAAGGAGGATCTTGCATTCCCCGCCGCCAGCGATCCTGTAAATCAAGTCGCGGTGTGAAGCGCGAAACTGATAAAGTTGATCGCGCACGACGTCAAGTTGGGCGAGGTGGCTTTCGTCGGGCACATCCATCACGGTGATAACCCCCTTGCTCAATTCGTAGAGATGGCCTTCAACCCCTTCCGCGCGATCGAAATCCTCGAGGCTCATGCGCTTCCCCGCATCGGCCGGACCAATCTGCGTTATTGCTCTGCTCATTTACAACTCCACGACATGGCATTTTCTTTCAGCAAGAGATTCGCAAACACCGATACCTCATTTCGCCTTGCGGGCGGCGTCAAAAACTGGACCCATTTCAAAATCGAATCCTGCCAGCAATTTCGTCCTATACGTTTGATCCGCGCCGATAACGCGCTCAATCCATCGGCTCCCGGAACGGCGTAAGACCAGCATCTCTTCGCTTTCCGCGTCGATGATCCAGTATTCGCGGACGCCGAACTTGAGATACTCCTCGCGCTTCTCGACGTAATCGCGCTGGCGCGAGCCGCGCGAGACAATTTCCACGGCTATTTCCGGAACCCACGTTGCCCAAAACTCTTCATCATCCGCGGCAGTCGATTCCTTAAGATAGATGGCCAGATCCGGGTGCCGTTCTGATTCTTCGGATGACAGCAGAATCTTGCATTCACCACCGCCCGCAATGGTGTGAATGCTTCCCGGATGACTCAAGTCGAAAGCAGAGAACTGCCGCCGGGCGGCGTTGAGCTGGGCGAGGTGCTTGCGATCCGGTACATCCATCACGGTGATAACCCCCCGGCTTAATTCGTAAAGATGCCCCTCCTGCCCCTCGGCATGATCGAAGTCCTCAAGACGCATGCGCTTTCCCGCATCGCCCGGCCCAATTTGTACAATTGCTCTGCTCATCAGCCGCTCCATAACAATTATCTGAGTATACCCACGCTTTTAGCCGTAAATCCATTAAAATGCCGGCGTGAGCGACATCGTCCTTACCACTCTTAACGCCAAATATGCCCATGCCTCGTTTGGCTTGCGCTATCTGCTGGCCAACCTCGGGCCGCTGCGCGAACGCGGCGTCATTCTGGAATTTGAGATCAACCAAAAGCCGCTCGACGTGGTCGAAGCCATCCTGGCCAGGGAACCGAAAATCGTCGGCGTTGGCGTTTATATCTGGAATGCCGAGCAGGCCCTGCGCGTGGTGGCGGACCTGAAGCGCATCCGGCCGGAACTTATCGTCGTGCTGGGCGGGCCGGAGGTCAGCCATGAGACGGATCGCCAGGAAATCACCGCCCTGGCCGACTTTGTCATCACCGGCGAGGCAGATATTTCCTTTGCCGATCTGTGCGAACGGCTTTTGGCGGGGCGCAGGCCGCTGACGAAGATCATCCCGGCGGCTTTGCCGGAGTTCATCGCAAAGGCCTCTGCGGGGCAAAGTGGCGTTGTGTCTCCTGCACGCACGCTGGCGCTTCCGTATGACCTTTATGATGAGCAGGATATCGCCAACCGGGTGATTTACGTTGAGGCTTCGCGCGGGTGCCCGTTTAAGTGCGAGTTTTGTTTGTCATCGCTGGATGTGCCGGTGCGGAATGTGCAGCTGGAAACTTTTTTGCCGGCGATGGATCGTTTATTTTCGCGCGGGGTTCGGCATTTCAAATTTGTCGATCGGACGTTCAACCTTAATTTGAGTTTCAGCCGATCGATCCTCGACTTTTTCTGGCAGAGGTATGAGCCGGGCCTGTTTCTGCATTTTGAGATGATTCCCGATCGGCTTCCCGAGGCGTTGCGCGAGCCGATCCGGCGGTTTCCGGCCGGGGCGCTGCAGTTTGAAGTGGGCATCCAAACATTCAATGAGGACGTCGCCGAAAGAATCAGCCGCCGGCAGGATAATGCCAGGCTGTCCGACAATCTTCGTTTTTTGAAGCAACAGACCGGCGTCCACGTTCACGCGGATTTGATCGTCGGCCTCCCCGGCGAAGATGTCGACAGCTTCGCTACGGGCTTCGACAAATTGGTGGCGCTTGGCCCGCAGGAGATTCAAGTTGGCATTCTGAAGCGGCTGCGTGGCACGCCGATCGTCCAGCACGATGCCGAATGGGGGATGGTTTACAGTCCGCATCCGCCATACGAGGTTTTGCAGACCAAGCAGATGCCGTTCGCCACACTGCAAAAGATGCGGCGGTTTTCGCGCTACTGGGATTTATTCGCCAACAGCGGAAATTTCCGTCTGACAACGCCCCTGCTATGGGCCGCAGGCGATTCGCCCTTCCGCACGTTCTTCAGCTTCTGCGATTGGCTGTATGAGCGCCTTGGCCGTAATCACGCGATCGCGCTTCCGACGCTGGCCGAATCGTTGTTCGGGTATCTGGTGGGCGAGCGCAGCGCCGATGCGCCGGCGGTTGCCGAATCGCTTTGGCGCGATTACCAGCGTGGCGGCCGCAGCGACCGTCCGGAATTTCTAAAGCCCTACATCCCCGAGCCGGACCGCAGCGCCCGCAAGCGCGCGCTGGAAGAAGTCGCCATGAAGCGCCAAGCCCGGCACCTTGGGTGACTGGGCCGCAGGCGAAGCCCGCGCCAAACTCTTTGTTGGCAATTCTAAATGACCCTGCGCAATTAAGCGCTTTCGACGCGGGAAACCGTCATCCTGAGAGCGTGTGAATTTTTAAAGTGACACGGGCGGCCCGCGCGGCCGGCCGCGCGACCCGCCCATGCCACGTAAAAATTCACGCGCTCTGATTATGAGGTACTCCTCAGCGCGGCCGCTCGCCTTCGCGTGCCGGCAAGATTGAAAAGTTCATTCAGGCGCTCCAGTCCAATGATATAACTGCACTTCCCCATCGTCGGCGTATTTGTGCCAGCCAATATGATCAGGCTGATCGCCCAGAAGATCGTGGCTGTAGGTGACGTTGTCGCAGAACCAGTTCACGCCAAGCTTATGAAGATATTGCGGCACTTGACCCCTGGCGTGGGGGACATTCGGGTTGACCTTTCCATCCAGATTCACAACGTTTGCCCGAAAAAAGCCCAGCGCGCCGCTCTGGCCGGCTCCCACCGCCTCATTGGCCGGGACATACCGGGCCACCATCGGCAATTGGTTGACCCGCTGCAGGCAGCGCTGATAAACCCACCCCTTTTGAAGGCAGACAACCGATGCGCACAACAGCATGGTGGTCACAACCGCCACCGTGGCGCCTGCCCGCCCGCCTGGGCTGATCTGTCGAAGCGCCATGGCAAACGCCACCACGGCAAGAAGCGACACCACGGCGAAATAACGATTGTAAAAGTGCGTGGCCCATGACGAGGCGGTATACCAGCCCACGAAAAGAAGAGTCGTGACGAGGATGCATCCCCCAAAAGTCGCGGCACGTTCCATGCTTACCGAACGGCTCATTTTTCTGGATCTGAAAAGGGTGACAATGACGAAGCCGACGATGGCGACCCGGACAAGGGTTGCGATGAAGGTCGCGCGATATCCGGTATACAATTGCGGCGCCGCCTGAAGCACGAGGGCCTTCACAGCCGCCACGACGCGCGAAGGGTCCAAAGCCCATTTTTGCTCGGCCTTGCCGCTGATTGGCATCAGGGAGCCGAAACTCCTCACGTTATAAATCCACCACGGCGAGGAGATAATCAGCGCCGTCAGCCCGACGATCAATGCACGCGAGAAGCGCGCCGAGAGCGGTGTTCGATGCCCGCGCATCAAAAGAACCAGGCAGACGACGGCAACGAAGAACGCCGCATCAATACGCGCCAACACCAGGAGCCCGAGAATGCATCCGAATCCCACCGCCTGCAGGAATGTCGTTAACGCAAACTTCTGATAATAGCGCCATGCGGCGGCGTAAAGGAACAGCACCGAGCAGGTTTCCAATCCGTTGAAATTCGTGAAAAATACGAATGTGCTGCCAACGTAAAGCGCGAAAGTCAGCAGGTACAGATAGTTCGCCGACGCTGGCGAAAGCGTTTCTCGAACCGATTCGCGGGCGATTGACCCGAGCAATGCGCCGGTGGCGAAAAAAAAGCACGCACAGATAACGCAGGCTGCCCGAACGTTGGCCAGGTCCGAATGGAATAGAAGAAACGGCACACTGCAGATGAACGCGAATAAGGGCTGAAACCCGTTTGTTGGCGTCTTTCCGTCCACGGTGGGTCCGTGGCCCTGCGCGATGGATCGGGAAACGGACAGCATATAGAAGCTGTCGTCTGAGAACAGCCCGTTTTCGGTCGTCTGCGTGCTGCGGACAATCACCGAAACGACTGCAAGCAGAGCAACCAGGCAGGTCAGGATGACAACCGCCTTGATTTTCGACGATGGCTCGACACGAGAAATGGATTCGCGCTCGGTTGCTTCATGCATGGACGGGATCCTCGTTAAACTACCTCTTAATCCGCGCACTTCCGCCGCCGGCGGTGTGCAGCAGTTCTTCCAGCGTGATCTGGCTGGTATCGCCCATGGTGCTCATGAGCAGCGCGCCGTGTGTGACGCCGAGGTTGACGCATTCTTCCGGCGATTTGCCGGTGAGAAAGCCGTAGGTGAACCCGCTGGCGAAGCCGTCGCCGCCGCCTACGCGGTCTTCGATTTCCAGGTTGTCGAATTTGATTCCATCGTAGAATTTCCCATCCGCCCACATGATGGCCGACCAATCGTTGATCGTCGCGGTTTTCACGCCGCGAAGCGTGGTGCCGACGATCTTGATATTGGGGAAATCCTTCACCACCTTGTTCACCATCGTTTTAAAGGCGGCGGTGTCGAGCTGTCCCTTTTCGATATCGACGCCTACCACGCTGTACCCCAGCACTTTCTGGAAATCCTCCTCGTTGCCGATCAGGCAATCGATGTACGGCACGAGCGGCTTGGTCGTGGCAATGGCTTCTTCGCTCTTCCAGAGCTTGGAGCGGAAATTGAGATCGTAGCTGACGATGGTGCCGGCTTCGTGGGCGGCTTTCACCGCCTCGGCCACCACGGCGCGCGTGCCTTCGGACAGAGCGGCAAATATTCCGCCAGTATGAAGCCAGCGAACGCCGTCTTCATTGAAGAGTTTTTTCCAGTTGACGTCGCCGCTTTTCATTCCGGAGGTGGCGGTATGGCCGCGGTCGTAGAGGGTGACGCTGCCGCGTTTGGCGACGCCAACTTCGGTGAAGTTCAGGCCGATGCGGTCTTTCCTGCCGACGCCGTCGTATTTGCGCTCGACGGCATACGAGACATCCATGCCGACGGCCCGGGCATGATTGCGGATGATGGCGCCCATGGGAGAGGAATTGAGCCCGCCGATCCATGCCGTACGCAGCCCGAGGCGCGCCAGGGCGTAGGAGACGTTGTATTCCCCGCCGCCCACCCAGACTTCCAGAAGCGGCGCGAATTCGATGCGGCCGTGCTGCGGCGGCGAGAGGCGAATCATGCTTTCGCCGAGGGAAACGAGGTCATATTTACAATCCTTTGCGTCTTTGATTTTCAACATGGGTGTTACCTTCCGCGGGAATTTAAAGAGAGTTTTTTCCGGACCAAGGGCCGAAAGTTTAGCGATTTGGCCGGGAGAGAAAAGGCCGGGGATTGACCAGTTGACGGCGGGAAGCGGGGAACGTGCTGCGCTGTTTCAATCCGCTTCCCGTATCACGGAGGTCTCGTCCGTGCCACCACGCCAATGGAGCAAACCGTCTATTTCTCATATCGTTAGAGGCATGGCGCGCAAAAGTCCGATTCTCGACTACGATCCCGAGCCGCCCAAGTTTGCCGTTTCTCCCGAGGCGCGGTCGATTATCATTGTCGCTTTCCTTGTCGTCGTTGTCTTCGCCACATTTCAAGGCGTCTGCGAAAATCAGTTCGCCGGCTTCGACGATCATCTCACCTTGTACGGCAACCCCCGGCTTCATCCGCTGCCGCCGGAGACTGTCTCGCAATCGGCGTTGTGGTATTGGAAACATCCGGAGTTTTCCCTTTATGTGCCGGTGACCTATCAAGTCTGGGCGGCGCTGGTGCCGTTTGCGCAGCTTCCCCGGCCCGGACCCGATCATGCCGACCTGGCCGCCGGGGTTTTTCATGCGGCCAATCTTTGCTTTCATCTGCTGAATGTCATCGCGGCTTATCTGGTGCTGCGGCTTCTGGTCCAACGCGACTGGATTGCCGGCATCGCGGCGCTGGCGTATGGGCTGCACCCATTGCAGGTGGAGGCGGTCGCCTGGGCGTCGGGGTTGAAGGACGTTCTTTGCGGATTGGGCATGATGCTGGCGCTTTGGCAATATCTGCTTTTCGCGTCGGCCCATCGCGAGAAATTCGCCGCCCGGCGATTCAAGCATGCCTGGATTCATTACGTGCTGGCGATGCTGTTTTTGCTGGTGGCGATGTTGTGCAAGCCGTCGGCGATGATGATGCCGATCATCGCCGGGATATTGGATTGGCTGATCATCGGGCGGCCGCTGCGGAAGGTGGTTGTGAGCATTGTGCCGCTCCTGGTTGCGATCGCGCCGCTGGTGATCGTGGCGAAGCTGGTGCAAGGCGGGTCGGCGGTGGATACGGTGGCGCTGTGGCAGCGGCCTTTCATTGCGACCGATGCGCTGGCATTTTATCTGTATAAGCTGGCGTTGCCGTTTCAGCTCGCCGCTTGTTACGCCCGACGGCCGGCCTTGGTGCTGGAGCATGGCTGGCTTTGGTGGACTTGGATTTTCCCGGCGATGGTTGTCGTGGCGATTTGTTTGGCCGGGAAAAACCGCCGCTGGCTTGCCGCCGGCGCGGGCGTGATGCTGGCGGCGCTGGCCCCGGTATTGGGGTTGACGGCTTTTGACTATCAGCGCATCTCCACCGTGGCCGATCATTATATGTACGTGGCAATGCTCGGGCCGGCGCTGATCGTGGGATTTGCCCTGGCTCGCGCGGCGGCGGGTTGGCCGAGGCGCATTTGCGTTTCGCTCGCGCTGCTTGTTGTATTGGGATATGCGGCGTTGTCGACGATACAGGTGAGTTACTGGCATGATCAGTTGGCGCTCTGGTCGCATGCCGTCGCCGTAGCTCCGGAAAGCCATACGGCCCATGTGAATTTGGGGGCTGTTTACCAAGGTATTGCCGAGGAACAGGCTCAGGCCACATGGCTTCGCTTGGCCGAATCCGAATACGCGAGGGCGGTTCAGCTCGACCCTGATGACTTTAGCGCCCAGAACGGCTTGGCGGCGATGCTGGCCCTGAGGCACCGCCCCAACGAAGCCCTTGAGCACATGAAACGGGCCGTGGAGATTGAGGATCGCCAGGGCGTCGATCCGCATGCGCCGAATATCGGGGAGCAAATTAGAGAACGCCTGGTGCTGGCACAGGAATTTCTCCGCCGCGGCAGGCCGGCTGATGCCATCGAGTTTTACCAAAGCGTTCTTCGGATCGACCCGCAGTCCAAAATCGCCGCCGATGGGCTGAAAATGGCACGGGCGGCGGCAACCACGCAGCCGGCGTCGGCCCATTAAGACGTGGCGAGAGTGGCCGTGGATGAGGACGCCGGCCCCCGGATTTCCGGCGGGGATGGGAAGTTTTGGCCGGCGGGCAAGGACTATATCCTCACCAGCGCCGATGCGCGAAAATATTGCCGGTTGCACCGCAACCCCTGTGACAACCGTCGCGTAGAGACTATTCTGGCGGCCCAGCCATTGGAATCGATCTTTGACCGGCTGGCGGAAACGCGCAGCGTGCCGTTGTCCGTCGAGTTTTATTGGGAGCTGATTTTTCGATGCGTTTTAAGACACACCCAGGAAAGACCGCCCGTGAGACCGCCCGAAGCATGTTCTTCGAAAACCTCGAGAATCGGCTCCTCCTTTCCAATAATCCCAGCGTTATCTCCGTTACACCCGCCGCCGGCGCAACGGGCGTTGCCCTCAACACCGCTGTCGAAGCAAATATCAACCGTCCCAACGGCGCCATTGATCCAACGAGCGTCAACTCGTCAAGCATTTATCTCTATCAGACCGCATACCCGAACAATAACGCCAAGTACATCCCTGAATCCGTCAAGACCACCGGCGGCGGCGACGCGTTGATCCTCACGCCGCTGCAAAACCTGCTTCCTGATACCAACTATACCTTCGTTATCACTTCGGCTGTAACCGACGTGAATGGCGACACCTTTACGCCCTACACCGAATCGTTCACCACCGGCAATACCGTACCCGTCCCCAGCCAGAATTACGCCTTTACAAAAATCGCATTGCCGACGACGGCGGGTTATGCCACGACGGATGTGCAGATGGGCCCGGACGGCGATTTGTGGGCCTCGACCGAAACCGGGCAAATCCTGCGATTTCCGATCAACGCCGACGGAACCCTCGGCACGCCGCAGGTGATTATCTCGCTGCAAACGGCGTATGGCGGGAATCGCCTGATTTCCGGCTTCGCGTTCGATCCGTCATTCATTGCCAATCCCAGCGCGCCAAAGATTTGGGTGAGCAATACGTATTACGCCCTTTCCGGCGCTACCAATGCCCCGAATTTCACCAGCAGCCTGACGGTGATGAGCGGGCCGAATTTGGGGACGGTCACCGATGCGATCGTCGACCTGCCGCGATCGGTTGCCGACCACGTAAACGATCAGCCGGTCTTT
>DASRRM010000168.1:0-12395 GCA_035695715.1 Tepidisphaeraceae bacterium | reverse complement strand
CGACGCGAAGTTTGACATCCTGCTTTACGATCTGACCAGCACCTATTTCGAAGGCGGATGCAAAGGCATTCCGAAAGCAAAACATGGTTACAGCCGAGACAACCGCAGCGACTGCCGGCAGGTGGTGATCGCGTTGGTGGTCCTCACCGCAGGCGTCGCAGAAGTACAAGTCATCGGATGAGATGCTGCGTCCGCAGTCGGTGCAGGAGCGGCCGTCCCACGCATCGAGCGAGACATAGGCTGACGAAGGGTTGTAGGTGTGCAGCACCCGGTTGATGAGCTGAAAAGCATCGCTGATCCGGCCTTCGGCCAATGCGTTTGATAGGGGCACTGTGGCATCACCGGCGCACAGGGCTTTGCCGCTGACATGAGGGTGGGTGCAGGATGAATCGCTGCTGGCGGCGTTGGCATCTTCGGCAACAATGACGAAGGCCGAGACGTCTCGGTGCCTCGCGAGCCGATCGAGGTGAAGCTGGATACAGAATTCGCCGAGGGTCACGTCTTCGAGTGTGATCGCATCTGTCGTGACTTCGATCCGTCTTTCCCTGGCGTTGATCTCGACGTCATCAAATTCATCACGCAACTGGCGGATTTCAGCCAGGATGTCAGCAGTGGTGGGAACGTCGGCCATTCTGGTTGGACGGGTGATTTTCGATGCCGCATTCACCTGTGCGATGTCGGACAGAAGCCTGCCGTCGCAAAATGCGTTCGACATGCGGCCATCGGCGGGCGATGGCTTTCTGATACATCCGCCATCCTCGCTCCACGGCCTTCTGTTCCATCAAGAGCGTCGACAGGGATGGAAGCGAGTTGTCCTGCGCGCGGCAATGTGCATCGGCGAGAATCCGATGCACCCGGCAGGCAGCCCAGAGGGCAGGATCTTTTTTCTTCATGGCAAAAGCGCCTCCGGGAATGAAAGTGCCCGCCGAGACCACGATGGAACGTGGCGCTCGGCGGGCAGTGAATCGGAAAACACAACGACGGCGCTATTTCACGCCCCTTCAATCTTCAACGGCGTGATGCTGACGCGCGAGCCGGCCTGGAGAACCTGATCGGCTGAAGCGGGCTGGCGATCGACGCGGATGAGGAAGTCAGCCGGGCTGGCATCGGGCATTCTCTGGTCGAAGAGATCGGCCACGGTCGTGCCGTCTTGGACTTCAATGTCGTCGGCAAAGCCGCCGCCCTGGTTGTTGATGTAGAGAATCTTCATAAGTCGGCCTCTGGAAAAGAGACGATTGGGAAAGGTGAATGCTCACTTGGTTGGTCAAGCGGGGGCAAACGAACCTGGCAGCGGTTCAGCGGCGGGAACCAGCCCAACGGCGCTGATCGAACTGGCCGTTGTCGTGATGGCGGTTGCCGTACGCGTGTGCGTATTCGCCGTCGGCTCCGCTTCCGTAGTCGTCCCCTTCATAGGCGTCGGGATTGTTGTCGAAACCCTCATGGTGCATTGGCACCGGGCGAGGGCCGGCAATTCGGCGGTCGCCAAACATTCCCTGGGGTGCGCCGTGTAGCGAATGATTCGGACGTCGTCGGCGCAATCGGTACAGCGACGGCAGCAAAAGCGCCAGCCCGATGATGGCACCGACAACACCGAAGGCGAAGGAAAACACCGCGGTCAGCGTCGGCAGCGCATCGGTGAAGTGGTTGACGGTTGCGGGACTTGGATAACTGTCGACGGCCTGAATGATGCCGAACATCGCAAAGGCAAATCCGAGGAACGCGAGCATGTACGTGCGGATAGTCGAAGCCATAGAAATCTCCAAAAACAAAAGTGAAATAGGGACACAAGAGTCGAGTTGGCGGTTAGTAAACCGCCTGCTTACGAGGCCAGAGCGTGCGGTGTGACGCAACGATGAGCAGGCGCGGGATGCAGGCGATCGACGCGCTCCGCCAGGGACGCCAGCGAGCGGTTCACGGCCGAAAGCACACGGCGGTTTTTCCGTTCATCGGGATACCGGCGAGTGTGCGGGCGCTTCGTTGAGAAGTTGTTGCCCAACATGGCCAGTTCGGCGGACGACAGTTCAGACGCGGGAACATAGATCATGGACAACTCCAAAATTTGGCGGCGCGATTCCCGTTAAATCGGGGAAAGCCGCGTGAGTGTGAAACGAATCACCCCCGCACGCGCGAGGGCGAAAAACAATGAGATGATTCAGTGATGACGTCGCGAGTTACGGCGAGGGTGGTGGATCTTCCGGCAATACCAGGTCGTTCTGCCACAGATCGTGCTGAGCCTTGCGCAGAGCGATGATGCTGACGACGGCCGTCTTCTTCGCGCGACGGTACATTCGCCGGGCATCGCGGTCGGACAAGCCGAGTTTCGTGAGTTCGTGAAAGAGGCGAGTGAGGCTTTCGAGCAAAAACTCCGTCAGATCCGGCTCCAGCGTTTCCAGGGTTGTCAGCAGTTTGGTCGATCCCCGGCGCTCGTACTCCATCACCGCCTTCAGGATGTGCTGGTGGGTGACCAGCCGGTCAGATGCCATGATTGGGTACTCCACATAGATAGGATGACCTGAGAGGGGAAATCGAGAGATGACTGACGGCGCAATAAAAAGTCGGCGGTTGAAGAAGGAGGGGGGAACCTTCTTCGGGGAGTACCGCCGACGCCTGAATCATAGACAATCGGCGCGACACAACAGCTGGCGTGCCCGCGAGCCCGGCATAAATCGGAGCGGGCCAACCCTAGCTCGCCGGCGTATCCAGCTTGCAAATAGCGATGACCTCCTCGATCGCCGTCATGGCGTTGCGGAGCGCCGCTTGAAGCATCGCCGTGTTTGCGGACTCGGGCAGGGAATGAAAATCAGTTTCGGTCGTGTGCTGCTGCGTTTGGGTTCCTGTCACAACCCAAAGAACCTCGCCCTCCGTCAGCCATGAACCAGCCAGCTGCGCCGGACAACTGATGCGTCCGAAAGATACCGCGTAGACGCCGGGCGCGGACAATGGCTTCAGTGATTCGCACAAGGCCCGCTCCGGCGGCGTGTCGTTGTAATGGCCCTCGTCAGCATCCAGCGGCACGCAGTCGATGAACAAACGCTGCTCGACCAGCCCCGTGAGATCGGGCCGAGGATCGATGAGCACCACACAACTGGCGTTGTCCTCGACTGCGATGATCGGATACGGCAGCCGAAAATTGACGGCCACCTCGCTCATCGTTTCCAGGTCTTGCTTCCGCGGCAAGACGTCGTGCGGCGTGACCGGCAGATAGAGCAATGTCGCCGCGTCAACCAGTGGCTTGATGTCCGGCAACCAGTTGCTGGCGATCGTGCGGAGCGCGTCGAAGATCATGGATTCTCCTTTCCCCAATGATGGTCGCGTGCGGTCAGCCTGTGTTCAGTATCGGTGGCTGGGACCGGCCCGGCGAGTCAGTGTTTGGCGAACACAGGGCACTTGGATTTGTAGGGGCAGGTTGTGCAGTTCATTGGGCTTGGGGATGGATAGAAGTTGCCCGTCTGAATCGCCTGCCAGATTTGGCCCACGCTATCGCGCATCACGTCAAGGCTGGCGGCGTCGGTGGCCACCGGCAGAAGCTGCACCCGCGGTGTCTTATGCTTTGTCAGAACCGCGAAATGCAGCCGGATCGGGAGTCCCAACGACCGCGACATTCCCCCAAGCGTTGCGCCATAAAGGACGAGCTGCTCGGCGGACTCCCGCGCCTTCTCCTCCGTCCATGAGCTTTTGCTGGTCTTGAAATCCACAACGTGCAGCCAGCCTTCGGTCTGCGTAACAAGATCCACCTTGGCCAAAACGTCGGGCAATTCCGGGCTCAACTCCACCCGAAGCTCTTCTTCGATGCCGACGATCACGCCTTTGGGATTTGCCAGCGATGAGGCGAGAAAGGCCGTTATCATCCGGCCAGCCAAGTTATGGAGCGCGTCCGCGTCCTGCGTCTTATTAAACTGGACGGGTACATCTTTGCCCGCTTGCTCCCGCGCCTTCTCAAGCTGCCGCCGCCAGGCATCGTGATACGCCGACATCAATGCCTCGTAGGTGACGTCCAATCCCTCCAGCTCGCACCGGAAATAAAATTCCACGGCAGCATGGATCGCGCCGCCGAAGATCAGGCTATTGGGAACGAAATCGGGCGGCGTCTTTTCCACGTACAGGAAGCTAAACTTCCGGGGGCAGGTCCGCATCAGCGACAACTGCGAATGGGAAAGATAGGTGCGGCCGGTAATCTTCTCAGCCAATAGATTCGGCGCGCGTTGACGCGGCTGGGCCGGCGCGCACGCCGGTCGTGCCATGATCGCGGTCATGGGTACTCCTTTTTTATGTGTGAGGAAAATCAAACGAGTGACCCCGATGCGGCAGATTGAAATGGCGGAACTGATGTCAGCGGCGAACAACTACTCGACATCGTACGCAAAGTGCCTTTACGCCATGACGCCCGAAGGACAGCGGCTGGCAGAGGAAAGGCCAGCAGAAAGCGAGCACGGCTTGGCAGCCGACGACGTGGCCAAGATGCGCCGGGAAATGGAGAATGCCAGGAAGGATTACAAAGTAATTGAGTCAACCCATGGAGACAATGTGCTCCAACTCACCGTTGCCATCGGTTACTTGAAGAACCTGGTCGCCAACAGTCGCGTGGCCCGCTACCTCGCCCATCATCACGCGGAAATCGGAGCGGAGTTCCATCGTCTGATTGAATCGCCCGATCTGGTTTCAGCGGAATGATAGATCCGGGGAGGGTGTGATCTATCTGACGTCCTTGCCCAATCAGGAAGTATTCTTGACGTGCCGGACCTGAAAACTACTTTGAAGGAGTGATCATGGAGTGTATGCTCCTCGCCAGTTTGGGGGCCAGGAGAATCGACCAGTGGCCAAATCCATCCCCGCGATACAAATTGCGCAGCGCATGCTTCGAGTCGATTCCAGAGTCTGTGGATCAGTTACAAAAGTCCTTTTGGTAATTAAATCCGGCGGGGACCTTTCACAGTGAGCGGCATGGCCACGCCGAAGTTCCGCTGACAAAGAAATGGCGAAGTATTCATGATAAGAAATGATCTCGCAATTCAACCCCATGGATGTGACGATTCCTTTGACCCCTATCGTGACTCCTATTCCGTGACGAAAGGCCAAATTCGCCGAAAATAGGGGTCAAATCGACCGCGATTGAAAGCTGCGTTTTGACAACGATTTACGATCGATTTTAAGTGGCTGTCAAGGAAAATCTTGGACCCTGATAAGGACGAGGTCACTAGTTCGAATCTAGTCGGGCCCATTTTTGCAAGCCTTGTCGACGCTTGATTTAGCGTACATGCCGCGTGGGCCATAGCGCGAGGCGATTCATCCGCCTCGCGTGCGAATGGCACCACCATCAAAGCCTTTCCCATCTTGACGCGCAGGCACCGCATCTTGCACAGATTCTGGAAGAATTCGCCAATCCCGGCATTCCCGGTACGTTATCTCTGCAAAAATGCGTGATTTAGGCGGCGTCGAAATCTGCAATCCCGGCAATTAGCTATTGGAAACGCCGCCGCAACTTTATACAACAGTCGCTTCTGCAGCGTCCTCATTTTTCACAACGTCTGTGTTTGGGCAGACCAGGATCTTCGCCGATGAATTGCGATTATTGCAGAACGCACCATCGGTAGCCGGGCATGTGATTCAGGACCGTATCTGGCCGATGGCGCTCATCGCGGGGGTCAAGAATTGTCCAGGCGTTTTGCAGGCGTGAGATGTGGGCGGATTCAGAAGCAAATCTTTGAAAGGGAAGAAATGAAACGGAATTTTCACAATCTGTTGCCACGTGCAATGCGTCCCCAACCCCGATCGATAGGCCGCCCAAGCCGGCGGATCGCCATCGAGCGCGCCGCGCGCGCCTGCATCGAAGCGATCGAGCCGCGACTTCTGCTCTCGGCGACGGATCTGTCGGTGCAGAACACCGGCCCCGCCAGCGCCACCGCCGGCACCGCCATCACCTATACCGTCACGGTGACCAACAACGGTCCCGACGACGCTCAAAGCGTCTCGCTCAGCGATCCGGTGCCCGCCAATGAAACCTTTGCTTCGGTTACAGCGCCTGCGGGATGGACCCGCACCGATTCCACTCCCGCCGGCGGAACCGGAACGCTGACTTTTACCAACCCCACGCTGGCGTCGGGCGCCAGCGGGACATTCTTTATCGTGGAACAAGTCGCCTCCAGCGCGGCGAAAGCTTCCACGCTTTCCAATATCGCAACGGTCTCCACCGCCACCACTGACACCAACAACACCAACGACTCCTCTACCGCAACCAGCACCGTCGACACCGCGGCTGACATCAGTGTCGTCAAGACCGGCCCGGCCACTGCCATCGCCGGCAATGACATCACCTACACCATCACGATCCATAATGCCGGCCCCAGTGACAGCCCCGCCGAAGGCCTGTCAGACGGGCTCACCGGCGATGTATCGAACACCAATCTCACGCTTGTTTCCGGCCCGGATCTTTTAAGCACGCTGCCGGCGGGCGGCACAACCGTTTTCTCGTTCACTGCGCATGTCAATTCCAAGGCCGCCGATGCATCGCAGGTCGTCAACACCGTCGACATCAGTGGCGTGATAACCGATCCGAATCCCCTCAATAATGAATCCGTCGTTACGACTACAATCAGCACGGAAGCGGATGTTTCGGTCGTCACGACCGGCCCGGCCACCATCATTGCCGGGCAGAGCATCACCTACAACATCACCGTGACCAACAACGGTCCCAGCGACGCGCAGGGCGTGCTTTTAAGCGACACGCTGCCTCCCGGCACGTCGGCGGTTTCCTTCATGCAAGATTCCGGTCCCAACAACGGCAGTACCCTTCCAGTCGGCGGTGTTGAGACATTCACTCTCCTCATCACGACAAATCCGATGGCCGCCGAGGGCACAATGTTGGTCAATACGGCCAATGTCACCACCACCACCTTCGACCCCGACATTGTCAATAACTCCTCATCGGTTACCACGACAATCGCCGATTCCCCGCTGATAGGAGCGCCGGCGGCGGCGCTGCTGGCCACTGAAGGCGCGGCCACCGGGCCGGTCACCGTCGCCACGTTCATCGATACCTTCCCCAATCCCGCCGGTGATCCGAATGGGGCCGCTGATTTCACCGCCATGATCACCTGGGGCGATGGGCAGACGTCGGCGGGCACGATCACCCAATCGGCGACGAATCCGAATTTCTACACCGTCACCGGCACCAATACCTACGCCGAGGAAGGGCTGTACCCGGTTTCGGTTCACGTCGCCGACGCTGGCGGTTCGACGACAGACGTCACCGACCAGGCCCTGGTGGTCGACGCGCCGCTCACCGCCAATCCGGGCGTCAATTTTAACGCCATCGAAGGGCAGAAACTCAGCGGCCAGGTGGTCGCCACCTTCACCGATGCCGATCCCAATGGGATGCTCGGCGATTACCTGGCGAATATCCAGTGGGGCGACGGGACCGCGTCGGCCGCGACGTTCGCGCCGGCGGGCGTCGGTGTAAACGGCAATCCGATCTTCAATGTGATCGGGAACCACACCTATCACGAAGAGGGAAGTTACAACGTGATCGTCGCCATTCAGGACGCCGGGGCGGGAACCTTCAGTAGCGAAACCGCCATTGTGAGCGACCCCGCCGTCGTCGGCACCGCCGTCGCCGCCTTCAGCGCCAAGAAAGGCGTCAACACCGGCACGATCACCGTAGCCAACTTCACCGACCCCGGCGGCGCCGAACCAACCACCGATTATTCCGCCACCATCGACTGGGGCGATGGCACCAGCCCCACGGCCGGCACCATCGTCCTGTCCAACGGCAAGCTCTCGGTCACAGGCGCCCATACCTTCAATTCTGCCGGCACCTTCCACCCGACCATCGTCATTCATCACGACGCGGCCCCCGACTCCAACATCGTGACCGACACCGTAAACGTCCCGGCCTACTCCCTGACCACGACCGGCGTCAACATCAGCGGAATAGAAGGCCGCAGCGTCACCGCCAAAGCGGCCAGCTTCGTATCCGGCAACGCCGCGTCCTCCATCGGCAATTTCACCGCCAGCATCAACTGGGGCGACGGCACCGCAAGCACCGGAACGATCGTCAAAGACAGCGCCGGCCACTTCCACGTCAACGGGACCCACGTCTATCACGAGGAGTCCACCGGGTCGGGCTACAAGGTGACAACCACCATCCGCGAATACGGCGGTAACACCGTCGTCGCCACCAGCCTTGCTAATATCGCCGATGCGCCGCTTGACACCCCCGCGGGCCTGACCTTGAGCAAGTCGGCGAACGTGGCGTTCACCAATCTGGTGCTGGGTTCCTTCCGCGACCAGGACGCGACCAACACAACGCCCACGGACTACACCGGCACCATCACCTGGGGCGACGGCACGACGTCCGCCGCCAGCTTCGTCTTCAAGAGCGCGACCGCCAACATTGGCAGCTTCTGGAGCGTGACCGGAAGTCACAAATACACGACGAAGAAGACTTTCGCCGTGAAGATCGTCCTGCACGACAATGCCAGTCCGACCAAGACGATTACGATCAACACGACAATCAAGGCGGTGTGATCGTATTGAGATCGTTGAAAGCAGATCGTCGCGCCAGGATCGAGAACCCCTTGTAAATCAAGATTTACAGGGGGTTCTTTTTTCCTGGTGGCCATTCCGATGGCGTGTTGGACCGTTGGTTTTGCGGCTTTTTCCATCGCGCTTTCATCAATCCCGCTCGCCCACCGTTGTCTTGAGCATGGCGGTGTCACCCTGGCCTGCCGTCAGGTCCTTGAGATAGATCTCCTGCCGCGGGGCGGGGCTGAATGTCTTGACGTGAAGGACCTTCTGCGGCTGCTCGATGCTCAGTTTCATCAACGACAGAGGATAGTGGGCCACGCCGTCCTTGTCGCGCGGCCAATGATGGTTTTCGGGACCGGGATATTGAGGGGGCAGTTGGACGGCCACGTATCGCCAGCCGTCAAAGTCGATGGGAGCGCTTTCGCCCCTCCACTGTCGGCCCGTGGAGTCGGCCAGCACGAATGTCACCCGGCCCCAACTGGAATTGCCGTACACCCAAACGCCAATCTCGGTTGGCGTGCCCGGAATGGGTATGCGTTGCTTACAGGTCAGCGTGGAAGCAAATGTTCCGTACGTCGCCAGACCATCGATTTCCTTGCTGATTTGGGTTGCGTGCGGCGTTGCCTTCAGCACCTTATTCTTCCCTTCAAACTGCTCCACGGTCGTGAAGTTGAAGCCGCCTACGCGACGCGGCGTGGAAGAAGGTTTTGCCGACGCCGGGGAATCTTCCCGTTGCTTTTCCTGCACCCAGTCATCCAGATTAGAAAGGCTGCTGAGCACCGCCGATGTGCCGGCGGGTTTGTCGTCGAAGACAGGGGCGCCGGGCAGGGCCGACTTGAAAGGGCTGCTCGAAACCGCGTAAACCGGGCTGGACGTCAATGTGATTTCCACGGCGCCGTCCACAACTTTCAAAGCCGTCTCATTTGCCTGGTTGTCGATGAGCGTTACGGAGCTATTGCCGTCGAAGGTGAGTTTCACCGGCCGCCTGCCTTGCGGCGTCCATAGCGCGATGACATGCGAGCCGTCGGGTCTGCGAAACTGCAGTCCGTAAAGGCTTGGGGTGCCCAGGTCCAGGTCGCGATCAAATTTAGCGCCGTCCAGCACCAGGGTCAGCGTGGCCATCGCCACATAGGACGGCTTGACGTTCATCTCAGGCATGCGGTTGCAAAAACCGGCGCCGCCCCACATGGTGAAGTAATAGGCCGTGCCGGCATCACCGATAATCCCGAAGCGGATTCCCGGCTCTTCCCACGCCAGCGCCGAAAGACTGTGTCGCACGAAATAGTCGGCCTGGGTGCGCCCGCTGAGGCGGCCCGGGCCGGTCGCGGGGTAGCAGGATTCGCTGCACAAGTAGACGGGCTTGTCCTTGTATCCATAAGAATCCAGCAGTTGGCGTTCCAGCCAGATGTCGAGGTTGACCGCGCTGCCGTGCGGCGGCTGGCTTTCAGGATATCCGCCGCCGGCCTCCAGCCCGGCATAGTCAAACAGTTCGCTGGGGAATTTATGGCGGTAAAATTCCTCTCGAAACTCCTTCTCCCCATTGCCCAGGGCGAGTTTGACATGGGGAAATTCCTTCCGCATGTCCTGGGCGGCCTTGGTCGCGTTGTCCCACAATTCCTGAAACTGTTTGGCCTGCTCCTCGTTGGTGCCTTGACCAAGACCGTCCTCGTGAAACATTAGCGCGATGGGATTTGGGTCTTGGCCGACGGTGGCGTTCTGTTGCAAAGCATGGCGATATCCGTCGGCTCCCTTGCCGAGGCGCGCGGTCCAGCCGGCAACAGTGGGTTCGGGGCTTTGAATGACGCCATACTTCATCTGTTCGTCCGCGGTGAAGCCCCACATGCCATAGCGGAAGCCCGCCTTGACATAGAGGGGACCAACCTGCTTCGCGTCTGAGCTGGCGAAATGGCCCCGGCCGAATTGCCAGGTTCCAAACGGCGAGGTATCGCGGTGCTTTCGTGTGTCGGGGAGTAACAGAGCCATGCTGGTCTTGCGGGTGACCAGCAAACGGCCCTGGCCATCGGACAGTGTTATGGCAAGATCATAATAGCCGCGCCTGGGCACGGCGATTTCCATCGATACCGTTTCAGTAGCCAACGGTGCGACCCGGCCACTGGTTTTGGCCGTCGCCGCCGCGCCTTCCAGCGGCGTCGCCAGGGCTGAAAGGGTGAATGATTGCTCCTCGTGCGCGATATTGGTCAACTGGATCCGGAACGTGGGTTTCTGCGGCTCGACGAACGCATTGCCGGGTTCGGAAGAAGATACGTTCATCTGAAGCGGAGATTTCTCGAACGTGATGGCGGCGATCCGCACGCCGCTGGGCAATCCCAGTGGAAGCGTATGGCTGCCCTCGACACGAACCTCCTTGGTCAGTTCCACGTCCAGCGCGGGGCCAAAGTCCTGGGCAATGGACCTGCTCATCGGCACGCGCACATCCGCCAGCGGTCCGGCAGAGGTCTGCACGACTTCGACACTTTTGTCAGAGGCCAGGCCGGCCTTGCGCGGAATCGTCGCTGGGAAGTCGAAGTGGTCCACCAGTCCGCGTCTTTCCGGGTTGCCGACGGAGGTGGTGCCATAGCTGCCGGTGCGTATCGTCAGCGTGGCGGTAAGGGCCGGATCATCGTCGGCCACCGCCAGAACATGAGCAGCGACGTAATCGGCCGCCGGTATCCGCAACATGGGCATGCGGGCGTCGAAAAGGATCGGCGCACCCCCATCGTACGCCGAAAAGTACGCCGTCAAGCCGGTCTTCCATTCGATCCACTGCGCCTGCCGGAGGCTCAATTGGTTGTCGAGACCTTGCGGCATCCGAAACGGCACGCCGCCAACCACAATTTTCCGATCGGAAAACGCAGCGGCGAAACTTTCGTTCACCAGGGGCTGAAGGTCGATGCAAAGCATCCGCTCATCATGCAGCGGCGCGAGGGAGACATTGCGGACCTTGTCGCCGGTGTTCAACAGCAGCCGCGGCGGATACTGCAGCGCGGACGCCACCGGCATCGTTCCGACAAACCGTCCGTCGAACCATACCGTCATGGAGTTGCCGTCCACGTCAACGAGCAGCGAGCACCAGCGGTCGAGCCAGAAACGCTCTTTGATTCCCTTGCTCAGCAGCGTTTCAGCAGGGGTTGGCGGCGGTTTCCACGATGGGTTGTCTTTCTGCATCCAATTCGGCTTGGCCGGCTTCTCATTGCGCCAATACTCAAATGGCACGGGTTCGCCGACTTTGACAAGCTTGGTCTGGTTGCGCGTTTGAAACGAAAAGTTCAGTACGTGCCCTTGGTCATCGCGATCGAGGCGCAGCACCGCCATAGCAGCCTTGGGATTCTTCGCATCGGTTGGATCGGCGAGCAGCAGCAGCCAGTCGCCGCCGTGCGCGTTCGGCTTGGCCAGTTGCACCTGGGCCTCGAAACGGTAGGGCGTGGATTGGGCCGCGCCGATGCTGAGAATTGCCGAATCCTCCGCGGTAAGCGTCCCGCTGGCGTCGGTTGCGACCCGGCCACTAAGGGGGGCAAGATTGGCGTCTGCTTCGGCCGCCCGCGCCGCAGAATGGACCGTTGCCCAGCAAGCCAATGTAAGGATCAGAACGGCAAAAGGACTTCGGGGCATTTTAGGATTCATGGCCGGGTCCTGGGTAGGTGAGATGTGATCGTTGTTCTCAGATTGGGGCAGCGGCTGGTCGTCATTCTGAGTCCTCATGCGGCTGCGCCTCACGCACGACGGATGAAGTTTTCGTAGGGTGGGCGTACTCGCCTCAAGTTGAGGGACATCTTTGTTACACTCTTGTAGTTGATAATGGACTGGAGGTCCATCAGTTACGAACCGGGAGTTGGCATGGATGTCACAAATGTTTCGACGGCCGCTTTGACCTT
>DASRRM010000167.1:0-10105 GCA_035695715.1 Tepidisphaeraceae bacterium | reverse complement strand
ATCAAGCCGATCGAGAAAGGGTTGGACGTCAAAATCACCGGGGGAATTCACGGCGGCTGCCTGCGGATTCAGGCGGGCGTCAAGACCAACATTCACAAGGTGGAAGATCTTCGCGGCAAACGGATCGCCGTCTCCACGCTGGGAAGCCCGCCGATGATTTTTGCATCGCGCGTCCTGGCGGCTCACGGGATGGATCCGCAGAAGGATGTCACCTGGGTGATCTATCCCGCCGACGTCACGCAGGTCGTGCTGGCCAATGGTCAGGCGGATGCGGTTGCCGATTCTGAGCCGATCGGCAGCCTGCTGCTGAACAGCCATTCGGTGCGCACGGTTTGCGATCAGATGATTGATGCGCCGTACAAGGACGAATTTTGTTGCGTGGTGGTAGTGAGCGGGAAACTCGTGCGGAGCAATCCGAAAATTGCCGCCAAGCTGACCCGGGCTTTAATGCGCGGCTCGAAATGGGTGGGCGCTAATCCGCGGGCGGCGGCGGCGATCGAGGTGAACAAGCGTTACGTTTCCAAGGCGGATGTGGATTTGAACGCCGCTGTGCTAACGAAGTTGCGCTATGAGCCGCGCGTGGGCACCTGCCGAAGCGGCGTGGAAAACCAGTGCGTTGAGTTGAAGGAAGCGGGCATCTTGGACAGGTCGACCGATCCGCATGCCCTGGCGGCGCGTGCCTGGCAAAGTCTTGATGGCGTGACCGATGACTGGATCATCCATGTGCCGGTGGCGCGCATTGCCGGCGCGGGTCCGGTTCCGCTCGGCCCCGATGGCCTTGGTGCGCTGGCGGCAAGTCATCCGGCGTGCTGCAACAAATGCTGCTTCGGTGATTGATGCATGATTCCTCAAAGCCGGGGAGCAGGAATATGACCACGCAAACGATTGCCTCGCCGCCGGTGGAAGCGCAGCCGGACGACGGCGCACTACCCGCCAATGCTCCGCCGCCGCGGCGCGGCAGAGGTGTTCCGGTGGCGCTGATTCTGCTGCCGCTGGCGGCGTTGGCGGCGCTGCTGATTCATCGCCTCACGCCCAACCACCAGACCGACTTGCCAACCCATCTCTATCCGATGCTGCTCGTGGCGCTGGGCGGCGTGGGAATACTCGTTCTGGCATTGCATCTGATCTGGGGCCGCACGCAGGCCGTTGCAATCGTCGCCGGGGGCGGGCAAACGGAGTATTCGATGGCGGCCGTTTCACGCTGGTTTACCGCCAAAGCGCCGCTGGCCACCGCGGGTATCTGCGTGCTTTGCATCTGGGACCTGATCACCCTGAAACTCGCCTTGGTTCCGCTCCCGTTTTTCCCCGGCCCGGACATGATCCTCCAGTGCCTGCGCGATGACTGGCCGCTCATCTTCAACTGCACCTGGCATTCTCTGCTGCTGCTGTTTTGCGGGTATTCCCTGGGCGCTATCGCCGGGGTTACCTCCGGCGTGTTGATCGGATGGTCTTCCAATTGGCGCTATTGGGGAATGCCGGTGTTGAAGGTGATTGGGCCGATTCCCGCCACGGCGTTTATTCCGCTGGCGCTGATGCTCTTTACGTCCGCATTCGCCGCCGGCACGGCCCTCATTGCCCTGGCGGTCTGGTTTCCGGTAGCCATGTTGACCACCTCGGGCGTTGCCAACGTTCGCAAGCCATTAATTGACGTCGCGCGAACCCTGGGCGCGGGAACCAGCTATTTGATCTTCCGCGTGGCGATTCCCGCGGCGCTTCCGAGCATCTTTGTCGGGCTGTTCATGGGATTGGGCACGTCTTTCATCACATTGAACGTTGCCGAAACCGTGGGCGTGCCTTCGGGCCTGGGGTGGTATATCACCTGGGCCAAGGAATACGCGGATTATCCAAAGGTTTATGCCGCACTGGTGATCATGGCGGTGTTCTTCTCGGGGATCATCACATTGCTGTTCAAAGTGCGCGACCGCGTCTTGGTTTATCAAAAGGGGACGCTCAAGTGGTAAGCCTGCCGGATTCGCAAACAGCCGCGCCGATGCAGGAAGCTGCGTCGCTGCGCGCGGAAAATGTCAGCAAATCGTTCGTTGCTCCGGATGGCGCGCTGGTGCATACGCTGGATCATGTGACGCTATCGATTGCCGCGGGGGAAATGGTGACACTTGTCGGCCCCAGCGGCTGCGGGAAATCCACTTTGCTGCGGCTGATCGCGGGCCTGGATACGCCGTCCACCGGCGAGCTTTGGGCCGGCAACGAGCGGATCGACGGTCCCAGCGCCCATCGCGGGCTGGTCTTTCAGGACCCCAATCTTTTTCCCTGGCTGACCATCCGCAGGAATATTCAGGCCGGCCTGGTTGCCCGCGGCGTGCTTCGCAAACAACGCCACGAAGTCGACGAGTTTTTGAACCTGGTCGGGCTGGAAAAATTCGCCAACGCTTATCCGCATCAACTGTCCGGCGGAATGGCGCAGCGCGTGGCGCTGGCCCGAGCGCTGATCAATCATCCCAGCATGCTGCTGCTTGATGAGCCGCTCGGTGCGCTCGACGCCTTCACCCGCATGCGCATGCAGGATGAAGTCTTGCGCCTGTGGCAGCGCCGCGGCACGACGATGCTGCTGGTAACCCATGACATTGATGAAGCGATTTATATGAGCGACCGGATCGTCATCCTGAGCCAGCGGCCGGCGCGCATCGAGCGCATCATCGACGTGCAATTGCTTCGTCCCCGCCAGCGCAATGACCCGCGGTTTCTGGAACTGCGGAACGAGATTCTGGAATTGCTGCATTTTGCCGGAACCCCACGCACATGATGGCGCCCACGGGGTCCGGCGATTCCCCGTCTTTGCGGGTGCGGCCGTCTTTTTTGGTACGGTCATTCGTGACACGGGCGTCCCGCCCGTGCCTGGTGCTATTTAAGCCGAAAGCATAAAGCACGGCCGAGACGGCTGTGTCACGCGTGTCACGCGTGTCACCACCGTGCCAAGAAAAACGGCCGCACCCATTTTTGGCTGGCGTTCCACCCGGCCTTGTCGCGCACCGGCGGTTCTGCGAAACTCGCCGGTCCGTATGACATCCCATCGCATCAAACCCAGCGTCACACTCTTTTTCCTCGCGGTGCTCTGCGCATCGCTTACCCCCGGCTGCAAGCATAAGAGCCCCCAGAACGCGGCCCGGCCCGTCGTGCTCATGCTCGACTGGAAACCCGAGCCGGAATTCGGCGGGTTTTATCAGGCGAAGCTGGGCGGCGAATTTTCCCGCCGCGGCGTGAATATCGACATCCAAAATGCCAGCGGCGACGCCATGGAACCGTGGAAACAGGTGGATCGGGGGAAGGCCGACTTCGCCACCACCTCGGCCGATCTGCTCGTCGATGCGCGGGCGCATAAGGCGGACGTGGTGGCGTTGTTTGCCGTCTACCAGACTTCGCCGCAGGGAATCATGGTTCACAAAGCGCGCGGATTTAAAACCATCGGCGATGTCTTCACCCATCCCGGCACATTGGGCGCTGAGGCGGATAATGCCTGGGTGAAGTTCCTGCTGGCTAAGTTCCCCAACCCTGCCGTCACCATCACCGCCGATCCCCCGGGCATCGGCGTGTTCATGGCCAAGCCAAATTATTCGCAGCAGTGCTTCATCACCAGCGAACCGCTGGAAGTCAAACGCCAGGGCGGCGATCCGCAGACATTCCTCGCGGCCGATGCCGGGTTCAATCCTTACGTGACGGTGCTGATCACCAGCGGCAAGACCCTGCGCGAAAAGCCGGAACTGGTGAAGAAAGTTGTGATCGCGTGCCGGGAGGGATGGCGCGCCTATCTCGACAATCCGTCGGCGGCAAACAAGGAGATGGGAAGCCTGAATCACGAGATGGACGCCCGCACCTTTGCCGAATGCGCCGAGTTGCAAAAGCAGTTCATCGAAACCGGCGACACGCGAAAGAACGGCGTCGGCACGATGACCGCCGAGCGCTGGAAGACGCTGATCCAACAATTGGCCGACCTCAAGGTAATACACAACACGATGGCGGCCGAGGAATGTTTTGTGAATGTGAAGTGATGGTACCTCGGTCGTGACACGGGCGTCCGGCCCGTGCATGAACCATCCGCGGCTTCTCTGGCGAATCCATTCATAATGCCGCAGGCACGGCCGGGACGGCCGTGTCACGACCGAGGTTTGTGGTCGCGCAGCTTATCACGATTTCGTGAGCTTTTAGCAGGAGACGGGCGTTTCGCCCGTGAGAAAATCAAAATGAAATTCCCTCTTCCCCGCGTTGTTGCTGCTTCGGTCATTGCATTAGCCGCCACTTCGACTCTGGCGGCCGACAATATTTTCGACGCCAAGTATGACAAGCTGGCAACCACGCTTCCGAAAACCGCGCCGAATTGGAAGGTGGAGCTGGTGACGGCCCCGCCGGTATTGCATTGGCCGTCAGTCGTTGAATGCGCGCCGGATGGGCGGATTTTCATAGCCGAAGACCCGATGGACATGCCCGGCCCGGCCAACAAGCCGGGCGACCGCGTGCTGTGCATTCATCCCGATGGGCAGGTGACCGTCTTTGCCGACCATCTCTATGCCGTCTTCGGGCTGCGATATATCGACGGCAAACTCTACATTCACCATAGTCCGAAATTCACCGTCTACACCGATGACAACGGCGTCGGCAAAGACCCCAAGGACATCTGGGACAGCGACTGCATCGCCACCTGGGGCGGCGGAAGCCTCAACGACCACATTCCCTCCAATGTCCGCCTGGGAATGGACGGCTGGCTTTATATGTCCACCGGCGACAAGGGAATCTACAACTGCAAAAGCAACATCGACGGCAGCAAAATTGAAATCCACGGCGGCGGCGTCGTGCGCATGCGCCCCGATGGCTCTCACCTGCAAGTCTACAGCAGCGGCACCCGCAATCACCTCGATTTGGCACTGAACGCCGAGGATGAAATCTTCACCTACGACAACACAGACGACGGCCTGGGCTGGTGGACGCGCTATACGCACATGGTGGACGGCGGATATTACGGCTATCCCCACGATTACCGCCCCGAGGAATCCAACGTCGCCGACATGGCGTGGTATCGCAAAACAAAGGGGACGCTTCCCTATCGCCCATGGACATTATGGCGCATCGATGAAACCGGCGGCGGATCAGCAGTCGGCGCGGTCGGCTATAACGAAGACGCCCTTCCCGAGGAATATCGCGGCAACTCCTTCAACTGCGAATGGGGCAAGAGCCTGTTGCAGCGCTTCCACACCGTTCGCGACGGCGGCACCTACAAAATCGAGAAGATGGAGAACATCCTCTTCAACGGCCCGGATTTTCATCCGCTGGGAATTACCGTCACGCCCGATGGCACCGGCTTTTATATTGCCGACTGGCAGATGGGCGGCTGGGGCACGAAAAAAGAGCAGGGCCGGTTGCTGAAGCTGACCTACACCGGCGAAATGCATCCCGCGCCGCGGCCGGCCTGGTATATCCCCGCGGCCGAGGGGCAAAAATTCGAGGCGACGCTTCCGCAGCTCATCGCCGGGCTGTCGCATCCCGCCGAATGCGTGCGCCTCGTGGCCGAGCGCCGGGTGGCCGAGCATGGCAAGGAAGCGATTCCCGCCCTGGTCGCTTTGCTGAATGATGCCAAGGCCCCGCCGTACGGCCGCTGGCATGCGATCTGGACGCTGGACATGATCGACGGCGGCAAGGCGGCGCGCTCCGCCATTCTTGCCGTGGCGAAAGATGACAAGGCCGAGATGAGCGTGCGCATGCAGGCGGTGCGCCAGCTGGGCACCTGCCAGGCCGCCGACGCGACGGACGCCTGTGTATCACTGCTGAACAACGACAATGCGGCCATGCGTTTTCGCGCGGCGACCGCCCTGGGGCGCATCGGCAATCCCGCCGCCATCGCGCCGCTGCTGAATAAGCTGGACGAGAAGGATCTCTTCACCCATTTCGCGGATTTCACCGCCTTGAAGCGCATCGGGCTGGCGGACGCCAAAGCGTGGCCGGCCATCATCAAGGGCTTCGATTCGACCAACCCCGCCATCCGCGCCGGCGCCGGCCTGGCGCTTCACGAAGTGTTCGACAAGGCCCTCGTCGATGCACTGGCGGCGTTCATCGCCGACAAAGCCAATTCCGCCGACGCCCGCGCCGCGGCGATGGCGGCGCTGGCGCCGCTGCATCGCCAGCGGCCGGCTTGGGATGGCAAATGGTGGGGAACCCAGCCGCAGCGCACGCCTTTGCCGCCGAAAACCGTGGAATGGGCCGGAACGCCTGTGGTGCTGGCGGCGATTCAAGATGGCTTGAAGGATTCCGAGCCGGCCGTCCGCAAGGCATCGCTCGATGCGCTGCAAATCGCCCCCGATCCGGCGGCAGTTGGTGCGCTGGTAAGCATGTTTAACGCCGAGTCAGACGCGAACGTCAAGAAAGCGATCCTCAATGCGCTGGCCAGCGCCAAATCGCCGGATGCGATGTCGATCGTCACGCAGATTCTCAAAGCCGCCAAGCAGCATCCGGACCTGGTTCCCGAGGCGGCGACGGTGGCCGAGGGAATCGCCACCACCGCGGCGATCGACGCCCTGATTTCGCTGGCGGATTCGGACAGCTCGCCGGCGTCGCTGACGGCGGCGTTCGAGTCGCTCGGCCGGCTGCGCGCCAAAAAGGCCATCCCCGTCCTGGCGCGCCAGGCGGGCAATGCGAATGTTGAAGTTGCAACCGCCGCCGCCAGCGCGCTGGGCGCGATCGGCGGGCGCGACGGGGCGACGGCCCTGTTGCCGATCGTTCAGGACAAGCGCCCCGAGGTGCGCAAAGCCGCCGTTGTGGCATTGGGCAACACGCAGGATTCCAGCGCCGTGCCGGCACTGATTGCCGCCAGCAAGGATCCAGAGACGCAAACGCTGGCCATCACCGCCCTGACCAAACATCCCGACGCCAAGGCTGCCGACGCATATCTGGACGGCCTGGGCAGCAATGATGCGGGCTTGCGGAGCCTGTGCCGAAAGGCGATCGAGCAGATCAGCGCCGCGGCACTTCCCGTTGCCGAGGCCCGGCTGGATAACGGCCCGCCGCTCTCGAAGACCGCCATCGCCGAGCTGCAGCGCATCTATGCTAAGAATGAACCGATCAAGAATTGGCAGATCATTGGCCCCTTCCCGATCGATGCGCCCGATTCATTGAAGGCCGCATCGGTGACCGATCTGCGGCATCTCCCGACCGATCTGAAAAGCGCGGACAAAAAATCGCTTGCGTGGAAAAAGACCGGCAGCACGCGCGAAGGATTTGTCGATCTGGCCGCCCAGTTTGAGCCGCACGAGCATGTCTACGCCTACGCCGTGGCTGAGCTGAATTCGCCGCTGGATC
This sequence comes from Tepidisphaeraceae bacterium, assembly GCA_035695715.1. GTDB lineage: Bacteria > Planctomycetota > Phycisphaerae > Tepidisphaerales > Tepidisphaeraceae > RYN-428. The sequence continues at coordinate 2,806 of DASRRM010000167.1, read as the reverse complement.
GCGACATGACTTTCGCCATGGGCCATGATGATGGCCTGGCATTGTGGGTGAACGGCAGCAAGGTTTACGAAGACTTGGGCAACCACGGCTGGGAGGCCGACCAGTTCCACGCCGCCGGCCATCTGGTGAAGGGCAGAAACATCATCATCGCCAAGATCACGCAGGACGCCGGGCCATGGGGCTTTTCGGTTTCCTATGCCGGGGAGCACAAGGGCAAGCTCTTCGAGATGGACACCAAGTCGACTGATGTGAAAACCTACGATGCCTTTGCCGTCGGCCATGATGGCGACGCTTCCAGGGGCGCTGCCCTGTTCCAAAACGCCCAGGGCCTGGGCTGCATCAAGTGCCACACTGTCAGCGGCAAGGGCGGAAACGTCGGCCCGGATCTCTCCGCCGTCGCCACCAAATACAATCGCGCCCAGCTTATCGAATCGGTGCTCTATCCCTCCAAGCAAATCGAGCCCGGCTACGAGCAGACGATGATCCGCACCAAAGACGGCAACGTCTCAGCGGGCGTCGTCCGCAACGAGACCGACAAGGACGTGACGATGTACGACTCAGCGGCCAACAAAATCGTCATTCGCAAAGCCGACATCAACGTGCGAAAAATCAGCCCTGTATCGGTGATGCCCGAAGGCCTGCAGGCGGCCCTGACGCACCAGCAGTTTGCGGATTTGATCGCGTATCTGCAAAGCTTGAAGCAGACGCCGAAGAAATAGCGGATGTGCGCGAGCTCGGATTGTGTAGGGTGGGCGTACTCGCCCACCACGTTGGGACGGCTGGCGCTGAAATGGTGGGCGAGTACGCCCACCCGACGAAATCCTGGTGTTCAGATTAATCCGAGCATCATCTGTATCGCTCGGGCGGTTTTCGCCATCGGATCATTCATTCTCAAGGCAATCACTGTCGCCCTGCGCACATCGCTGATCCCAATAACAGCGCCATTGATTTCGATCCTAAAATGTTCGGTCCAGTGATGGTTTGTTGGATGGAAAAGCTTTGCGGCGATGCCCGTATTCGGGTCAATCGCATCGGTTTTATTCGACTTATGAAGACTACAATTCGGACACTGCAGGGCGAGGTTTTCGACTGCCGTGCGTCCGCCCTTGCTGCGCGGAATTATGTGATCGATGTGGAATGCCGACGCTTGGCCGGTTTGACCGAGGTGGCAGTAGCAGCAACGGCCACCATCGCGCGCATGAACCGCCGATCGAAGAGAATTCGGGATGTCCGATTTGCTCACGGTTTAAGTTGCGCTTGAAGGGCGAGCGAAACGATTTGCCCGAACTGAGACATTTGCACCAGCGTTTGAAGCTCCTCCTCCTCCAGCGGCGAAAGCCGGCCGTCGGTGTTGCGTTCAAGTAACTCGTGCATGCGGTCAATCATTGATGCCGAAAGCGAAAGCATATCGCCGACCGCAGAGCGTGGGATCGTAAAGGTGACGGATTCGCTGAGGGCGACCATGTTTAAAGTTTATCCGTTCGCGCCCCGCCCGGTCAACCCTCCCAAAAGCCTCCGGCAGTCGTGGTCAGCGAGAGCAAACTGGCATCATCCGAGCCTTCGGCGTTGAATTTACCTTGCCCGCTTGCGTCTTTCTCAAACATCACACAGCGCCACCGCTTGCTTCAACCCCGTCATCGGATCGCGCGTTGGAATGAATTCCTGCCCCACATATCCCTTGTAGCCAATATCAATCAGCGCTTCCATGATCGGCTTGTAGGCGATCTCCTGCTTGTCATCGAGCTCGCCGCGGCCCGGATTGCCGGCGGTGTGGACGTGTCCAATGTAGTCCTTGTGCTGGCGGATGCGGGTGATGATGTCGCCGTCCATGATGGAGACGTGGTAGATGTCGAACAGGAGCTTCATCCGCTCGCTGCCGACGCGCTTGATCAATTCGATGCAGTAGTCGGTATGGTCGCCCTGGTAGCCGGGATGGCCCTGCATGAACCCGTTGGCATGACGGCTGTTGAGCATCTCCAGGCAAACATTCACCTTCTTCTGCTCGGCCTGGGCCATGATCTGCTTGTATCCCTTCACGCAATTATCCATGCCGACATCGTCGGGAATGCCTTCGCGCATGCCGGTAAAGGTAATGACGCTGGGCACGCCCGCCGCGGCGCACTGATCGATGCGTTCGCGCAGGATCGCCAGGCATTTTTCCTGATATTTCGGATTATTCATCCCCTGCACAAACCCATGGCTGCCGGCAATGGCGCAGGTGAGGCCGTATTTTTTCAGGGTATCCCATTGGTTGGGATCGCAAAGCTCGACGCTGACGCAGCCGAGGTCTTTGGCGGTTTTGGCGAGTTCCTCGCCCTTCCAGTATTTGTCGTAGCACCAATTGACAAGGGATTGCTTGATGCGGCCTTTGAGCGGTACCTCGAAGTGGCTCGCAGGATCCGCGAATGCGGGCGCGGCAAGCGCCGCAGCAGCCGCGCCGGCGGCTTTCAACACATGACGGCGAGTAGATCGGCAAGGCTTTGCTGAAAGCGGCATATCAGGCTCCTGAATGATAAGTTAGCTGGGCGCGGAATTGCCTTCAATTCTATTGTGTGTTTGACCGAACGGATCGGCAAGAGCTTCAACTACTGAATTTTGCATTACGGGCAAAACGCTTTGTGGTAACGCGGTAGGCGCCTTGGAAATGAGAAGGGGTAGGGCTAGTCCTTAAACCAGTACAGCCGCTGCCGAAAATCGCTCAGAATTGAAGAAAAAAACTCGAAACGCCCGCGTTTTACTGTATGAAGTGGGATTGTCAAAGTCCGACAACTTCATACGCACGGAGGCGTTTCGAGTGAACACTATC
>DASRRM010000166.1:0-14450 GCA_035695715.1 Tepidisphaeraceae bacterium | reverse complement strand
TCAGGAAACCAAGATTCGACGGAATATCCTCGTGTCTTCGTGCCCTCGTGATGATAATTCCTCGCACCGCCAACAGGAGGCTTCAACGCGATGACCCTCCTGGCCTTTATTTCCCCCGTGCGGCTCGAATTCATGCCCTGGTGGACGGCACTTTTGCTGTTTGCCGGAATTGGCGCGTTTGTTGTCCTGCTCGGGCTGCGCTCTCTGGCAGGACTGGGCACCGCGCGGAAATGGGTGGCGATCTGCATTCGCCTTTTGGTCGTCCTCGTCACGATCCTGGTTCTGGCCGGCTTGCGAATCCAGCGGCCGCACAAAGACCTGGAAGTGTGGGTCCTGCGCGATATCAGCGGCTCGACCAATCTCGTCGAGAAAAAAGATTACCCCGGCAAAACCCTTCAGGATTCCATCGACGATTACCTTCGCGCCGCCGCCAGGGACAGCCGCAAGAAATCGCAGGACAAGATCGGCGTCATCAGCTTCCAGGAGCAGGCCCAGGTCGACGCCATGCCCAGCACCGACCTGAAGCTCGACACCCGCGGCATCCCTGACCAGGGCAACGGCACCGATGTCTCTAAAGCAATCGAGTTGGCGATTGCCTCGATGTCTCCCGACAGCAATCACCGCATCATTCTGATTCACGACGGCAACGAAACCACCGGCTCGGTGGATGCGGCCATCGCCGCCGCCAAGAGCCAGGGAATTCCCATCGACGTGATGCCGCTGCATTACGATGTGGCGAACGCCGTGATGATCGAACGGTTTATCGCGCCGACCTGGAAGCGCGAAAATGAGCCGTTCCAACTGGAGGTCATCCTCCACTCGACCGGCAACAAGCCGATCCCCGGCAAGCTGGAAGTCTATCATCACACCGAACAAAGGAACGAGCTGCTCGAGCCGCCACGGGATGTCACGCTCACCCCGGGCACGAATTCGCAATTCTTTCACGTGCCCGCGTTGCAAAACGGAGGCGTTCACCGCTTTGTGGCGAAATTCACGCCCGACCCGGCGGCGCTGAGATCCTCGGGCGGCACCATCAGCACCAACATTGACAAGATCAACCAGCCCGCCGACGCCATCACCTTTGTGCGCGGGCAGGGGCAGGTTTTATTCGTCGACAATTATCGCGATGATGCGGGAAACCCCGGGCCGGGCGACCGCTTTTTGCAGGCTTTGGAATCAGGAAAGGGGACGGTTAAGGGCAGGGCGATTAATAAGATCAACGTTCGCCGAATCAGTGTCGATCAGTTTCCGCAGAATCTGATCGACATGCAGAATTACGATGCGATTATCCTGGGAAACGTGCCGCGCGGGCAGGGGGGTTTGACGTCCGACCAGGACACCATGCTGTCGCAATATGTGCACGACATGGGCGGCGGCGTGGTGATGATGGGCGGGCCGGACACCTTCGGCGCGGGCGGCTGGCAGGGGTCGGCCATGGAGAAGGTCCTGCCCGTCGACATGGACATCCCCGCCCAGCGGCAGGTCGGACAGGGCGCGTTGGTTCTGGTGATGCATTCGTGCGAAATGCCGGCGGGAAATTACTGGGGGCTGCAATGCGCCCTGCAATCGATCAAGACGCTTTCCGATCATGATGAGATCGGCATCATCAGCTATTCCTGGAACGGCGCGGGCGGCGGCGGGGGAGGCATCGGCGGGGCTAGCTGGGATTTCCCCCTCCAGGAAAAAGGGGACGGAAGCGCCGTCAAGGCCGCCGCCGAGAAAATGCAGCTCGGCGACATGCCCAGCTTCGACGACGCCATGAACCTGGCCCTTAACGGCGCAAACGGCGGCCCGAGCCTGGCCAAATCCAAGGCGCGCCACAAGCATGTCATCATCATCAGCGATGGAGACCCGGCCCCGCCGCAGGCCGCGCTCATGACACAATATAAGAACGCGAAAGTCAGCGTCTCGACCATCACGGTTTATCCGCACGGCTCGGGAACGCGCCCGCCCGTGATGGAGGATATTCCCACCCAACTTGGCGGGCGGCCTTACGGTCCGATCGAATCCAACCCCAGCCAGCTTCCGCAGATTTTCATCAAGGAAGCAACCATCGTCCGCCGCAGCCTGATTCACGAGCTGGAAGATGGCATCAAGGTGAAGCTGGTGGACGGCTCCGACCCGGCCGCAGAGGCATTTGCCGGCACGCAGCCGCCGGTCGTTTATGGCATGGTGCTGACGAGCAAGAAGAACGATCCGAAGGTAACGATGTCGATGGTGTCGGTGGGGAAGATGAGCGATCCGATCCTGGCCGACTGGCAGGAGGGGCTGGGAAAAACGATCGTTTTCACCTCCGATCCAACCGCCAAATGGGGCTCGGCATGGATCAGCGCGCCGCAATACGATGCCTTCTGCGGCAACATGGTGCATTCGGTCGAACGCCCGCCGATGAGCGAGGATTTTGAGGTTCAGACCACCGTCACCGGCACCAAGGGAAAAATCACCGTCGAAGCGCTCAATAAAAACGCTGATTTCCAGAACTTTCTAAACATCGGCGGGCAGGTACTCGACCCCAAGGGCAAGCCGATCAACGTGCGCCTGGTGCAGACCGGCCCGGGAACCTACGAGGCCAACTTCGACGCCAACGATGCCGGCAGCTATGCCGTCGCGCTCAGTTATCACGGCAAGCAAAACGGATTTTTACGCGGCGGCGTGGCGGTGAACAGCGAACCGGAATATCGCAAGTTAAAAACCGATGACACGCAATTGCAGGAAATTGCCGACAAGACCGGCGGGCGGATTCTGCCGGATTGGGACGCGGCCAAAGCCGACTTTTTCAGCCGCCAGAACGTCGCCGTCACCGCTTCGCCTCTGCCGGTGTGGGATATTCTGCTGCCGATTCTGCTGGTGCTGATCCTGTTGGATGTAGCGCTTCGGCGAATAGCCTGGGATTGGAATTCCACCCGCCGAATGCTATTGGCCGCACGGGCGCGGGTCAGGTCGTTCACGACGGTTCAGAAAGTTGAAAGCCGCCAGAGCTTGGACGCGCTTCGGCGGGTTCGCGAGGACGTTGCCGAGACAAAATTCCGCCCCGCCGAAGGCGCTGCGGCCAAGCCGCCGCCCGTTCCCAGCGCCGGCGGGGCCGGCGCGCGTCCCGATCCCAAAGCCAAGTTCCAGGCCAAGGCCGGCGTGGAGGGAGACATTAGCCAGGTCGTCGGCGGCGCTACGGATAAGCCAATCCCCTCCGCCCCCAAGAAAGTAGAACCCAAAGGCGGCCCTCCCGCGCCCGGCGGCCATACCGGAAGCCTGCTGGAAGCCAAACGCAGAGCGCAGCAGCAGATCAAGAAGAAGGAAGAAGAGGGGAAATGAAGAATGACGAATGACTAAGATTGTAAGCCCGAGGAAGAACGCGTTGAAATTCAGCAATGAAGTAAAACTTCGAAAACAGATGAAGCAACGCGGATGGACAGAAGACATGATTCTCGAGGCACTTGCAACCATTGGAATTAGAACAGATGGAAAGCACGGTCCAGCCACGCGTTTCGTGCATCCGAAAACTGGAAAGTCTGTCGTCGTTGACAATGCCACAGGCGAAATATTCCACGTAGGTGGAGAGGGCTTTCGATATGACTGAGCAAATATTTGTCGCGCTTCTCGACGAAGACGTTCATGTTTGGAGGCCAGTCGACGCCGAGAAACTTGGTGATGGCACGTATCGCATCGCCTCCACGCTCGACCCCGCCGCGCTGGACGAAAAATGGCAGTTTCCTCCAGGTGCAACGGTCGTTTGCCAGCCGCGCGACACTGCTGACGGCAAAATCATTGCAGCAGTCCGGTTGGCGCGCGCCGCTGGATAACCGAGCGCGTGGCATGCACGAAATTTGTCCACGAATTGACACGAATCGGAAAGAGAAAAGTCCATTTACCGTTATTTGCAACGCTCGAATACAAACAAACGCCAATAATTCTATTTCTTGTTCGTGTCCATTCGTGTTCATTCGTGGATAATCTTTCAGGTTCGTGCTTCTCTCGGCGATCGAAAGGAAAATGATAATGAGCGCAGCAGCACCGGCAGTTGATCCGCAAGTCCATCAACTTTGCGAGGAATTTCGCCGCGATTATCGCGCGACACAGGCGGAAATCGCCAAGGCCATCGTTGGGCATGAGGAAATCATCGATGGCGTGCTCACCTGCCTGTTCGTCGGCGGCCACGCGCTGCTCGAAGGCGTGCCGGGCCTGGGCAAGACGGCGCTGATTCGCGCGCTGGCCGATGCGCTGAGCCTGAAATTCAGCCGAATTCAGTTCACGCCGGATTTGATGCCCGCCGACATCACGGGGACCAACATCATCCAGGAAAACGAGCACGGCAACCGCCAGCAGGTTTTCCAGGAAGGGCCGATCTTTTCGCAGATGGTCCTGGCCGACGAAATCAACCGCGCCACGCCCAAGACGCAATCGGCCCTGCTCGAAGCCATGCAGGAAAAGCAGGTGACGGCCGGCGGGAAAATCCGCAAGCTCGAAGCGCCCTTCTTCGTGATGGCCACGCAAAATCCCCTGGAGCAGGAAGGCACTTATCCACTTCCCGAAGCACAGCTCGACCGCTTTTTCTTCAAGCTGGTCGTGAAATACAGCGGACGCGAGGAGCTGCGCCTGATCCTCGACCGCACAACCGCCGGCCATAATCCGATCATTAACCCAATCCTCGGCGGCGAAAAAATCCTTGCGCACCAGGATCTCGTGCGCCGGGTGGTGATCGCGCCGCACGTGCAGGATTTCGCCATTCGCCTGACGCTCGCCACGCATCCGCAGGGCATGTTCGCGGTGCCGATGGTGAACCAATTCTTGCGCGTGGGCGCCAGCCCCCGCGCCGCCCAGGCGATCACGCTCGCGGCCAAAGTTCGCGCGCTGCTCGATGGCCGCTTCCACGTGGCGTTCAAGGACGTGAAGGAAGTCGCCGTCCCCGCGATGCGGCATCGGATCATCCTGAATTTCGAAGGCGAAGCCGAGGGAATCACCACGGACATGGTGCTGGAAAAGATCGTCGCGGAAACGCCGACGACCATCGAAGCCGAACTGGCGGCGGGGAAAATATAGCCGCGCCTCGGTCTGTGCAGATGAACGACGCAGATTGCGAGTCGTAATGTCGTTGATGGGCGACATCATCGTGTTCATCGTGGGCGCCGCCTTAGTCGGGGGTGCCGTTTGGGCTTTCTGGGTGTTCTGGCCTTCCTTCGTAGACCGAACAGCCGAATGCAACGCCTCTTCCGGGCGGAACGAGGGCGCGTGCGAAGAATGTGGCTATGACCTGCAAGGCGGTCACGACCGTTGCCCGGAATGTGGCAAATCGACGCTGGAGCAAGATGCCATAGGATTTGATCCGGAAGCGTTTGACATGCGAGCCCTCACGAGCGATTGGCCAAGCGAAAATGTTGAGCCTACGGCTCCAAGTGCGAGCGAGACGGTATGCGTACTCCAGGAATCTACCGATCGAGAAATTGCGCGACTTTTATCCGCGCATCTTATCGCGCGCGGAATCTGGTCTGATATGGGGAAGGAAATTGCCCGTAACGTCGGAAACGGACTGACCGTCGCTCTCGGAACCTGGCGTGTAATCGTTATCGAGAATGACCGGGGACGGGCTCAAGATGCAATAGACCGGTTTCGCAAGAAGAATACAGTACGAGGCAAAGGACAAAAAAATGACGGGGAGTGATCGATCTGCACTGGTGCCCGACGCGTCGTGACAAAACTACAGTTGGCTTATGGCGACCTACACAATCCCTAAAAACCTAGGCAAGGTCCGTCTAGCTGTGGGCCTTGGCAATCTCTGGATGGTCTGGAACGGCAAACAGGGCAAAGGCGAATTCCGCATCCCCTGCCGAAGCCGAAAACAGGCCGAAGAGGTGGTGAAAATCATCAACGAAAAGCGGCATAATGGGGAGATTGAAGTGCTGGTGGGATGAAGTTCTCGTGGACCGGGAGTAGAATCGCATTATGAAGAACATTGACGCCTATGAAACGGACGCAGTAGTCGACGGCACGGCGTCCGTACGTATTACTGAATTGCCATTCCCGGAAGGGCAGCGCGTGCGCGTCCTCATAATGGGCGAGGAGCGTTCTGGTTCCAGACGTCACACGAAGGAGGAGTTGCAGCGATCGAAGGAGATAAGAGAGCTGCTAAAAGGCAGTGTGCTTAGCGACGATTTCCCGTTCGAGCCAGCCGTGCCGCCCGAAGATTGGGACGCCATAAGCGGAAGCGGGCTGGTATGATCCTTCTTGATACTCAAGTCTGTTTCTGGTGGTCTACCAACTCGCCGCGGTTGTCCCCGCGCCATCGTCAGTTGATCGATGAAGCAGAGCCGGATGGCCTTGCGATCAGCTCTTTTACGGTCTGGGAAGTGGCCATGTTGTCATCGCGCAACAAGGTGCCGCTGCATATCACCGTGGATCACTGGCTCGATCAATTGCTGGCAATACCCACGCTGCATATTCTTCCCGCCAGCCCGAAGATTTTGATCGAATCAACCAGGCTTCCGGGTGAATTTCACAAGGATCCCGCTGATCGGATCATCGTTGCCACGGCACGCGATATTGGATCACCGCTGCTTACCACTGATCGTGCGATTTTGGCTTATTCAAACGTGCGCGCAATCGGGCCGGACGCTTAAGGACAGCAATGACCCTCCAACCCCCTCCCATCCCCAAGCCCGGCCTTTTGCTCGATCCGACCTTCATGGCCCGGCTCGACCAGCTTGACGTCATGTCGCGCAAGCTACTGGCCGGCAAAATGAAGGGCGAGCGGCGATCCAAACGTCGCGGGCAAAGCGTCGAATTTGCCGACTATCGCAATTACGTCGTCGGCGACGACCTGCGCTTCATCGACTGGAACATCTACGCCCGGCTCGATCGGCTTTTCCTCAAGCTTTTCCTCGAAGAGGAAGACCTCTCGCTTTATATCCTGCTCGACGTCAGCAAAAGTGCCGACTTCGGAAGCCCCGGCAAGGCGCATTACATGAAGCAGGTGGCCGCCGCTTTGGGTTACATTGGCCTGGTCAATTACAATCGCGTGCACATCAGCGCCATGGCCGACGGCATTGTTTCTGAAACCGGCGCGCTTCGCGGCCGGCGGCGTGTGTCGCAGATGATCGACTGGGTCGAGAAGCTTAAACCCGCCGGGCCGAGCCATCTGGCTGATGCCTGCAAAAAGTTCGCCTTGCAACATCGCCAGAAGGGCGTCTGCGTGGTGCTGTCCGATTTCTTCGACAAGGGCGGCTACGAGAACGGCCTTCGCTACGTGGCCGGCGGAAAGTACGACCTATTCTGCGTCCAAACCCTCGCCCCCCAGGAAATCGAGCCGGATTTGCAAGGCGATTTAAAGCTCCGCGATATCGAAGATGATGACATGGCCGAGGTGTCGATTACCCAGCCGCTCATCAAGCAATACAAGGCGAATTTGAATGCGTATTGTTTGAGTTTAAAGGATTATGTCACCCGCCGCGGCGGAACGTATTTGTTCACCAGCACGGCGGTGCCGTTTGATACGCTGGTGTTGAATTATCTGCGGGAGCGGGGGTTGTTGGGATGATTTGGTTGGGTGAAGTTCCATGAACTATCAACGGGCGAAGTTTATCGGGATCATCGGAATTGTCCTGATCAACGTGGCCGTTTGGAAGCCCTACGTTTTTCAAGTGACTCATTCCGGAAGGTATGCGGAGAGTCAGGCAAGCCAGATGCCGGGCGCGTTTCTTGCAGGGCTATCCATCTGGGCATTTGCGGGTATTGTCCTGCTGATAATCGATGCGTTTCGGCGTAATTACACCATCGGTCGCGAACTCCCAATTGCCCTCAGCCTGTTCGGATTACTGAGCCTCGGGCTTTCCTCTTTGGTGTACTATTTCGCGTGGGGAATGAAACGGCTCGATTCTGCCGCTGACGTATATGGGACGGCGTTTTGTTCGGCATGTGTCAGCCGATCGGACGATCGACCGGCGGGTGATACTTTTTCCAATCTCATAACGGGGACCAAGCTGCTCGGTCACGCTGATGCCTGTCCCCATTGCAGGTCCTACGTGCAAACTCTTTGGGCTTGCGTCGGCGTGCCGCTGTTCCCTGGCGGTTCGTATCGCATTATTCCAATTGGCCCGGGCGTTTACATAAGCCGGCGCACCAGGCTTCACATCGGCCAGGTAATAACGACTTATCTCCTGGGTTGGGTGCTTGGCGGGCCGTTCATAATCTGGATGATATGGGAAGCTTGGCATCGCTAGCCGATGTCCAGTAAGGGCCGAGAAGGATCGACGTTTGTAGCCCCAAACGGCACCGATGCGTAATCCGCTCCGTCTGGCTATAATCGCCGCTGAGCGATAGGTCCTACGGTGAGAATGCCATGACAACAACGTTGAGCGGCCATATTGAGATCGACGACGCTGGCGTGGCCCGGATTGCGGGGTCGCGCGTGAAAGTAATCCATCTTGTCATGGAGAAGCAGACGAATAACTGGAGTCCCGAGGAATTGCAGCAAAACTTTCCGCACCTGCCTATCGCGGCCGTCTATGCCGCGATGACGTATTATCATGACCATCAGGCGGAGTGCGATGCTCAAATTGACGCCGGTCTTCGGCTCGCGGAGCAGGAACAGTCGTCTACCCCCGAGGGGCCGTTCGTCAGGCGCATGCGTTCGGAAGGCAAGCTCCCCTAGCCGCATTGGGGAGGGTTGACATTCGGGGAAGTCAATGGGTGTTAAGATTTACATGGACGAGCAAGTGCCATCGGCCATCACCCGTGGACTCCGCTCGCGCGGGGTGGATGTGCGAACTGTTCAGGATGAATCGCGGGAGGGACACGATGACGAGGCGGTGCTCGACCACAGTGACAAACTCGAACGGGTTCTATTCACCCGCGACGACGACTTTTTGCGGATTGCGGCAGAACGACAGGCGAAGGGCATTTTTTTTCGCGGAATCGTCTATGGTCATCAGCAGCGAGCTTCGATCGGGCAATGCGTTGACGACCTTGAGTTGATCGCTATAGCCGGCTCATCCGAAGAGTTTGAGAATCGCGTGTATCATCTGCCGATCAAACAGTAGTGACAGTCACCCGGTGAAAACATGTCCTGGATCCCCCATTTCGACAACTGGCAGTCCGGCCTTCTGGCCGCGGCGCTGGCCATCCCCGCGCTGCTGGTCCTTTATTTCCTGAAGCTTCGGCGGAAGGAAATGCCGGTCAGCTCCACCTTCCTCTGGAAAAAAGCGATCCAGGATTTGCAGGTTAACGCGCCCTTCCAAAAACTTCGGCGGAATTTGCTGCTCCTGCTGCAATTGCTTTTATTGTTTGCGATCCTGCTGGCCCTCGCCCGGCCCGTGGCGAATTATCGCCCCGGGGCGGGGAAGCAAACCGTCATTCTCATCGACCGCTCCGCTTCCATGAGCGCAAAGGACGTCGATGGCCACTCGCGGCTGGATGAAGCCAAACGGCGGGCAAAGGAATTGGTCGACTCCATGAAGCGCGGGGCGACCGGCATGGTCATCGCCTTCGATGACAGCGCCGAAACCATCCAGGCGATGACCAGCGATGCCTCGGCCCTCCGCTCGGCGATCGATCGCATTCAACCCACCGACCGAAAAACGAAATTGAAGCTGGCGTATCAGTTGGCCGAGGCGCAGGCGAATTTTAACCCCGACCAGTATCGCCCCAACACCGAGCCGCCGGACATCCGGCTTTATTCCGATGGCCGGATTTCCGATGGCGACGAATTGCCCACCATTCATGGCCAGCTTTTCTTCGAGAAAATCGGCAGCGACAATGCGAAGAACATCGCCATTGTCTCCCTCAACGCCAAGCGCAACTATGAGCGCCCGGCACAGGTGCAGGTTTTCGCCCGGCTCGCGAATTTCGGGCCGGAACCGGTCGACGCGCCCGTGCAGCTCAGCGTCGACGGCGAAGTCATCGCACTGGCCGGCAGTAAAACGCGAAGCACATTCCTCCTTCCCGACCGTTGGGATTCAACCCAGCGCGATGCCTGGGACCACGCGCATCCCGACAAGCCAGGTGTCGACAGTGTGGACTTCGAGCTCGAGCTGACGACGGCGGCGGTGTTGAAACTCGAGCAGCTAAACAAGGATGGCGATGCCCTGGCCGTCGACGACAGCGCGCAGCTTGTCGTTCCGCCGCCTAAGTCGCTCGCCGTTTTGCTGGTGACTGACGGCAATTACTTCCTCGAGCGCGCCATCAACAGCCTGGGCCTCAAAGCGCCCGACACCATTCGCCCCGATATCTACGAAGATAAAAAGCCAGACAAATATGATGTCATCATCTTCGACCGCTATAAGCCGACCTATCTTCCCTCGGCAGGCAACTTCATTTACTTCCTCGACGGCCCGCGCGCCGCGCTGCCGGACATGAAGCTGAAAGTTGCCAAAGGCGCGGATGGCCGGCCGATTTTGCTGACCGACGTCGGCGTGCTTGATTGGAAGCGCGAACATGCCATTTTGAAGGACCTGGCGCTCAGCAAGCTGTACATCGCCCAGGCGGTGAAGCTTGATGTGCCGCCGGAGGATGAAGTGTTGATCGACGGGCTGAAAGGCCCATTGGTGGTGATGGATCATACGCTTCGCGCGACGAATCTGGTGGTGGCATTTGACTGCCTGCAGAGCAACTGGCCGCTGAAAGTGAGCTTCCCGATCTTCCTGCATAACGCGTTGCAATATCTTGCCATCGGCAGCGACATGGACGTGCGGCAGGGCCTTTCTCCCGGATCGACACCCACCATTCCCCGGGCGAATCTGCAGAAGATCGGCGATCCAAAATCGATCAAGCTCAAAGGTCCCGACGGCACGCAAACCATCCGCGTTCCCGACGCCGGGGATTTCGTACTGCCGGCCCTGAATCATACCGGCCTGTATGAAACCGACCCGCCTGTGCCACAGTTTGAGAAAATCGCGGTAAATCTTCTCGACGCCACCGAGAGCAATTTACTGCCCGCCGACCGCGCCCCCGGCGACATGAACGCCCCGGTCGAGGCGCAGAAAACCACGCGCGCCCGCCTGGAATTATGGTGGTGGCTCCTGGCGGTCCTGGCGCTGCCGCTGCTGATGATCGAGTGGTGGGTATACACGCGACGGGTGCATCTATGATCGCGTAATCCTTGCGATACTTCTTGACAGGAAGGTGCAGTAGAAAGAGCCGCGCACGAAGGGTACTCCCGGAGTAAGCGGAGTTAATCATCCGAGCACCACTCGCTTCGGGGCTACCTCACGCCGAATCCCGCTTGTGCTGGAAGCGGTCGATGGCGGCGGCGATGATGATGATCGCGCCGGTGATGATTTGCTGGATCCAGTTGTGCATCCAGGAAAACTTCCCACATCCATTGTCAACGACCATCATGAGCAGTGCGCCAACCAGCGTCCCGAAGATCGACCCCTGCCCGCCGTTGAGACTTGCCCCGCCGATCACGACGGCGGCGATAACGCTCAGTTCCAGCCCGTTGGCGGTGGTGGGATCACCCTCGGTTAATCGACCGAATTGCAGAACGCCGCCAAGCCCCGCGAAAACGCCCATCGCAACGTAAATCAGCACCTTGGTCCGATTCACCGGAATTCCACAAAGCCGGGCGGTCTGCTCGTTCGACCCGATCGCATAAACGTGCCGGCCAATTCGCGTAAAGCGCAGGGCGCCGGCCACCAGCAATGCAATCCCCAGCACCAGCCAAATGCCCACCGAAAAACGCATCCACCAATGATCGGCTTCAACTATCGTCAGCAAATCGCTCATCCAGGTGCTCTTCGGGGGCCGAACCAGGGTTTCTTTCGCCAGCCCCACGGCAATTCCCCGGTAAGCGCCCCACGTGCCGAGCGTGACGATGAACGGCGCAAGCCGCACATAAGCGACGAGCAGGCCGACGAGCAATCCGCAAATCGCCGCCGCCGCGATTCCCCCCAGCGCCGCCAGCCACGGCGGCCATCCCGCCCGCAACAACAGCGCGATGACGACGGTTGTCAGCGCGACGGTCGAGCCGACCGACAGATCAATTCCGCCGGACACAATGACGATGGTCATGCCCAGTGCCACCGTCGCCACGACGGCGGTGTTGATCAAAATGATCTGGGTATTGCCGGAGCTAAGAAAAGTCCTCGATCGCAGGATCGAGAAGAGGGCGATGATCAAAATCAGCCCAATCAACGGCCCAAGCTGCGCAAGAAACGCCAGCGGCGAATTTCGCGCCGAGCGCGGGGACAAGGTTTGGTATTCCAGCGTTGAACTCATCCCGCCGCCGCTCCAGTTTGTGCCGAGCCAATTGCCTCGGCCATGATTTTGTGCTCGTTCGTTTCGCCCACCGGCCGGGCCGGGCCAAGCACCCCCCGGCACATCACCGCAATTCGATCGCAAATCCCCAGCAATTCCGGCAGATAGCTGCTGACCACCAGCACCGCCTTCCCGCGGCACGCCAACTCGTCGATCACACGATAAATCTCCGCCTTCGATCCGACATCAATCCCGCGCGTCGGCTCATCCAGCAACAGGACATCGGCATCATGATGCAAAAGCCGGGCGATGGCGACTTTCTGCTGATTGCCTCCCGACAGGTCTCCCACGGGTTGGCGGGGGGTACGGAGGCGAATGCCAAGCCGGTCGATCCAGCGGTCGGCGGCCCTGTCCAGGTTCGCCGCCGACGGAATCGGCGGCAATTTCGACATCGCCAGATTCTCCGCCACGCTCAGGCTCAGCGCCAAGCCCTCGGCTTTGCGGTCTTCGCTGACAAAGCCCATGCCCTGGTTCCATCGCGCCGCCGGCGAATAGTGGCCGACATATGCCGCCAGGCGAATAGACCCGGCGCGAACCGGGTCGAGCCCGAAAATCGCGCGAAGTAATTCCGTGCGTCCCGCGCCCATCAACCCGGCAACTCCCAGCACTTCCCCGCGCCGAAGCGCCAGCGATGCCGACTGCGGCAAATCCTGCCCGGAAAGCCGCTCGACCTCAAGCAACACCTCGCCGGGTTGGCGCTGCGATCGCGGATACAAATCGTGCACATCGCGGCCCACCATCATCGAAATAATCTTCGCGTCGGGAGCGTCTTTGGTCATGCCGCCGCCCACGCTCTTGCCATCGCGCAAAACGGTGAAGCGATCGCAAACCGTGCGCACCTCCTCCAGAAAATGCGAGATATAAATGATCGCCAGCCCCTGCGATTTGAGTCGTTTCACCAACTCGAAAAGTTTCTCCACATCGCGCCGCGTCAGGCTGCTGGTCGGCTCATCCAAAACCAATACCCGGCACCCGATCGCCACCGCCCGCGCCACTTCCACCAGTTGCTGCTCGGCTATCGACAATTGCCCGGCGGGAATTTCCAGCGGAATATCCGGCCTGCCCACCGCGGCCAGCCCGCCTGCCGCCAGCCGCTTCAATTCCCGGCGATTCACAAACGGCCCCACGGCGGGCTCCATCCCCAGCAAAATATTTTCGGCCACCGTCAGATGCGGCGCGAGCGAAAGCTCCTGATAGATCATCGCCACGCCAAGCCGACGGGCATCCAGCGGGCTTTTCGGGGCATAAGGCCGCTGGTCAAACTCCATTGACCCGGCGTCGGGCTGATGCGCGCCGGAAAGCACCTTCATCAGCGTGCTTTTCCCCGCGCCGTTTTCGCCGACCAGCGCCAGCACTTCGCCGCCATTCACGTGAATGTCAACGCCGTCCAATGCCACCGTCGCGCCGAAGGTCTTACGTACACCTTGCATGCGCAAACGCGGGGCAGGAGATGGCGGCGGGGCATTGGCGTGCATGCTCACGAACCGAGCAGCTTTTTCACGGCTGGCTCTCCCAGGTTGGATTTCGTCAGCAACATCACCCCGGTATCAATGCGCTGTGGCGGCGTTTGGCCTTTGACTGCGGAAATCGCAGCCTTGACGCCTTCATATCCCATCTTTACCGGATCCTGCGCCACCAGCGCATCGATGCTGCCGTCCTTGAGCGCGTCAACCAGTTGCGGCGTGGCGTCGAAGCCGACGAATTTCACTTTCCCCGCCAGGCCCGCCTGCTTCAGCGCCAGCAGCATTCCAAACGTGCTCGATTCGTTCGGGCAGAAAATCCCATCCGCCTGCTTGATCTGATCGAGCAGATTCATGGCGCTGGTTTGCGCCTCGGCGGCGGTTGCGCCCGCGTAGCGATTGTCGACGAGCAGGGTCAGGCCTGGATTGTTTTTGATGACGCTTAAGAATCCCGCCTCGCGATCGTTGGTGCTGGCCGACCCTTCCATATAGCGCAGCAGCACGATCTTTCCATGGCCGCCGAGCAGCTTCACCATTTCCTGGCCGGCCATCTCGCCACCCTTGCGATTATCGGTGGCGACGTAGCTGACGAAATCCTTCCCAACCTGGCCTTGCAGTGCCGAGTCGATGATGACGACGGGAATCTTCGCCGCCGTCGCTTCCTTCACGGGCTTGAGCAGGGCCGTATCATCGAGCGGGGCCAGAACGATGGCATCCACCTTGTCGCCGACAAATTGCTGGACGACGGCG
>DASRRM010000165.1:0-2942 GCA_035695715.1 Tepidisphaeraceae bacterium | reverse complement strand
GTCACCGAGCGAGATGGCGATTATTCTCAAGCATGTTCCACGCACCGAGGCACGCGCCGCGATCACCTCGCTGGCGGCCTCGGTCTCGCTGCTCATTCTCAAATTCTCCGCCTATTTCCTCACTAATTCCTCCGTCATCTTTTCCGACGCCCTCGACTCCATCGCCAACGTCGCGGCGGCGGCGTTCGCCCTCTATTCCCTCGACCTGGCACATCGCCCCGCCGACCGCGATCACCCCTATGGCCATGGGAAAATCGAATTCTTATCCGCCGGGTTCGAAGGAAGCATGGTGCTGACGGCAGCGCTGGTGGCTGTCGGCCGCGCGGTGGATGGAATGATTCACAACGCCGACCTTCACCACGATCATCTGCGGCTTGGCTTGTTCCTGCTGGCCGTTGCCTTGATGGTGAACGGCTCGGTGGGCGTGGGATTATTGCGGCTGGGTCGTCGCGTGCAGTCCGCCACGCTGGAAGCCGACGGCGAACATCTGCTGAGCGATGCCATCATCAGCGTGGCGGCAATTGCCGGGCTGCTGGTCGTGCAGGTGACGAATTGGAACTATGCCGACCCAATTGCCGGCCTGCTTGTGGCGATCTATATCGGCTATATGGGGATCAAGCTGATGCGCGGCGCTGTGGCCGGATTGATGGACCAGCAGGATGCCAAAGATGAGAAGCTGCTTCGCGGCATTCTCGATTCGCACGTCGGAATCTCCGGAGCCGACCCGCAGATTTGCAGCTATCACAAGCTTCGCCATCGGCACAATGGCCGCTATCACTGGGTCGATTTTCACGTCGTCGTCCCAGCACACTGGGATGTCAAACGGGGCCACGAAGTCGCCAGCAAAATCGAATACGAAATTGAAAAAGCCCTCACCATCGGCAATGCCACGGCCCATATCGAGCCGTGCCAGGACGAGCCGTGCGATTCGTGCGCGGCCGCGCCGAAGAACACTGGAACTGGCGAATCGTCGTGATCCGCGCTTTCGGCAATGAATTTGTCGCGAAGGCGCGAAGAAGCGAAGGAGACGAAGAGCATTTCGATCTGGATTATTGCCTCAAACTGACCGGTTTTTTAAAACGCGGAATCGTGACACGGCCGTGTCGGCCGTGCTGGTGACTGGACATAACGCGAAGAATAATCGTTGGGATGATTGTTGAACTCATTACATCGTCAGCACGGGGGAACGCGCGGGGCAGCAAAATCGCTCGGTTTGAGTATTTAAACAAGAGCGCGCAAGGCACTTCGGCCGTGTGATGCTCTTCGCGTTCTTCGACCCTTCCAAGAAAGAAAGTGCAAGAGCGACGACGATTCCGGGTGTCGCTCTTGTCGCTGGCGTGGCGGGTGGCGATGCGCTGGCAACGTCAAACGCGCGTTCAAAAGGCAGACGGCGATTGATTTCGCGACCACAGTTTAAGCAAGTCCGGCTGCCGCCAGGCATCTTCAGAAGCTGTGTGCCGCAACGGGGGCAATACAAACGATGCATCAATGAACGTGTCGCATGAGCAATCATGCCGAAAACATATTGCCCCCCACCGGACAAAGGATGTCCGGTGCACGCATGTCACTCACCCGTCGTCTTGACCGAAGCGTACGCGGCTTCCGCCTCGGCGATTGCCTCATCGTCAGGCTGGTTTTCAACGCTCGCACTTGTTTTTCGGGCACATCACTTCATCGGCGTTCCCTCGACTGGCTTGCCATTGGTCGTCAGCACCTGGAATTCGTGGATGCCGTGCGGCTTGTTGTCGCGATAGGTCCAGACCACTTTTTTCTCCGGGGTGACTTCCAGCAGTTTCACTTCGCCCGGTTTTCCCTGGCCGTAGCTGGTGATGACGGTGTTGCCGTTGGGGAGGCGCTGCGCGCCGCAGGGATCGACCAGAAGCTCGCTGCCCAGGTCGGCATTGGTCAGTTTCCAGACGACCTTGCCGTCCTTGTCGAATTCAACCACGATCCGGCTATGCGTGAGGGTTGAAAGCGTGTTGCCGTTGGGCAGGCGGATGGCGGTGAAGGGCCAGTCTTCCTTGACGCCCTCGGGGCTTTTGGCTTCCCAGACGATTTTTCCCGCGGGGGTGTATTCGCGGACAACTTTGTCGAGAAGTTGCGGGACGAGGTAATCGCCGTTGGGCAATTTCCGCGACATGCGGGTTTGCAGATGATGGTCTTTGATCTGGGCTTGAATCGGCATATCGACCAGAATTTTTCCTTCGCGATCGAGTTCCAGAAGGCGGGGCTTATCGCCGGCTTCGGTCACGATATAGTGGCCGTCATTCACCGCTTCAACAGTATTTACCTCGTCCTGCGTGCCCTTGTATTGCCAGATGACTTTTCCCGCTGGCGTGATTTCCACCGCCCCGCCGTGCGGGAAATCCTTGGGGCCTTTGGTGACGGCCAGCAGGAAGTCGCCGTTGGGTAGTTTCCAGCCGTCGCGAACGTCGGTGGGATAAACGTGGGTAATGGAACTGTCCTCGGCGATGATGCGCGGGCCGTCGCCCAGGGCAAGGATGGAATGGGTGATGCCGGTGGCGGATTCCTGCTTGCCGCCTTCGGGACTCTCGGCTTTGACAATTGGGGACAGGGCGACGAGGAAGATCGCGGTAAGGATTGGCTTATGCATGGGTCTTTCTGTTGGTTAAACGATGGTTTGTAATCGGGGACAATCGCGAAATCGCAAGCGACGCGGCGGCCGTGTTGTGTTGAGGGGTGCATTTCTCCTTCGCGGCCGGTAAGTCGTGCGATCTGGCAACACAAAGGATACATTCCGCGGGCGTATTTGTGGTGAATAATGAAAAACTTCATCGGCGCGGTTGAACTTCAAACCCGTGCGGTTGCGTTGTCGGTTGGACCGGAATCCCGTTGGCGCAGTAACAGCCGAATGCGAATGTTGCGACCGCGCTGACAAACAATGCGGCGAAGGAGGGATCGAACAACAGATGCCACATCAG
>DASRRM010000164.1:0-13214 GCA_035695715.1 Tepidisphaeraceae bacterium | reverse complement strand
CAGTAAGCGGTTTGGGGATCCGCTTAATGCGGGCAGTACCCTTCGTGCGCGGCTCCTTCTGGCGTACGAAACAGACAAAATGATGCGGCGTGTGTACGAGGATGTGACACTGATCGATTCGAGTTCCGTAGGGTAGGCGTACTCGCCCACCATTTCCGCGCCGGGCGGTAAAACCCCGTGGAAGGATACGCCCCGCCGCGCGAAGTCTCATGGCTCGCAGATGGCGGTTGTCGGCGTGAGGTTTGAGGAAGGATGCGCTGGTAACGCACGCCATCGTTTCCCATGATTACCCATCCGCCGAAGGGTGTGTAACGATAGTCGGCGTAGTAAATGGTTCTGGCGACTGGAGATAGAATCCGCCAAAGCAATTATTTGATAAATTACCCATTTTTCTTCAAAAATGGGTAAAAATGGGTAAAACCGCGTTGGCGATCGAAAATCGAGGATGCGGGTGGCCGGGTTGGGAAAGACCATCGCTGTCAGTGCCGACGAAAAGACGATCAGGCTGTTATTTATTTAAGACGACCGGAGACCGAAGATGACTCGTTTGTATAACCGCTGGATTCTCGCCGCCGCTATTGCCGGGACGGCGGTATTTTCACCGCTGCCTGTCTCGGCTCCGCCGATGCCTGTTGCCTCCGCCGATCAGAACGAGCCGGTCCCCCTTAACGTTCGCGAATCGATCGATAAGGCGCTGGCTTGGCTGGCCAAGGACCAGCATGCCGACGGCACCTTCACGCAGGGCGATGCCGCCGGCACAACCGCCGTGCCATCGCTGGCGGTGATGGCCTTTCTCGCCCGCGGACATGTGCCGGGCCAGGGTCCATACGGCGACACCATCTATCGCAGCATCGACTATATCCTCGACAGCCAGCAACCTAGCGGACTGATTTGCCGCCATCAGAACGGCAACCAGGTCATGTACGAGCACGGCATCAGCACGGTGATGCTGGCCGAGGTGTATGGCATGGTCGACGACGCCCGCCGGGAAAAAATCGGCAAGGCCCTGGCTAAAAGCGCGAAGCTGATTCTCGATGCCCAGCGCCCCAATGGCCGCCCCAAGGACAACAAGGAGTACGCCGGCGGCTGGCGCTACCAGGTCACCAGCGTCGACTCCGACATTTCCGTCACCGGCTGGCAGATGATGGCGCTTCGCGGAGCGGCCAACTGCGGCGCTGACATTCCCAAGGCGCAGCTCGAAGCCGCCCGGGAATATATCCTTCGCAGCGCCGTTCCAACCGGCGGCTTTAGCTATCAGCCCCACCAGCCCCCCAACCAGGCCCGCACCGGCACCGGCATTCTCATGCTCGAGCTTTTTAAGGGCCTCGATGACAAGCTCCCCCCGGGCGAACATCCCAAAGAAGCCCTTGCCGGGGGCGACTATCTCATGACCAATCCGCCGGACAACCCCGGCATGGAATTCTACTACTACGGCGTCTACTACTGCGCCCAGGCCCTCAACCAGCTCGGCGGGAAATACTGGGACACCATCTACCCCAAAAAGCTCCGCGACACGCTTCTCGCCCAGCAAAAACCCGACGGCCACTTCGACGGAAGCAACGGCCAGGAACAACAAGCCGGCCCCGCCTATCGAACCGCGATGGCCTGTTTGGCGCTGTGCGTTCCGTACCGGTATTTGCCGATTTATCAGAATGATAAATAAATCGCTCTACTAGACTAAACCTGCGGTGAACCGGCGTGTGTCATAACCCGAGCGCTTCGCGCTGAATCTTCATTACCGCCTCGCAACCCGCGACGGCCATGTCCAACATCGTGTTGGCGCGGGCCCGGTCAAAACCGCCGCCATTTTCGGCAGAACCCTGCACCTCCACGAATCTTCCGGCGGCGGTGTAGGCGACGTTCATGTCCACTTCGGCGCGGGAGTCGTCGAAGTAATCCAGGTCGAGCCGGACTTCGCCGTCGACTATTCCCACGCTGATGGCGGCCAGTTGATCGCTGAGCCCGCGCTTGGGATCGTAGAATTTTGGGTCGTAACGAGCCGGGATCACGCCGGCGGCATTTGTCGGCCGGCCGATCGGCATCGCCGGAAGGTCCGCCGGCAGTTTTCCCATCGCATCCACCAGCGCCACGTATGCCCCGCAAATCGCCGCCGTGCGCGTGCCGCCGTCGGCTTGCAGCACCTGGCAATCGACGGCAATGGTGTGCGGGCCAATCTTCGATAGATCGATTACCGCCCGGAGCGTGCGCCCGATGAGCCGCTGAATTTCCGTCCCGCGCGAATCGGTATGCCCGATCTTCGGCCAGGGCTTGCGCTGTGGCGTGGACGCCGGCAGCATCACATATTCCGCCGTCACCCATCCGCCGGGCTTGTCGTCCTTCATCCAGGGCGGAAGATCGCGGCTGATGGAAGCCGTGCAAAGGACGATGGTCCTACCCTGCTCCCAAAGGACCGATCCGGCTGGGGTTTCGGTGAAGCCGCGGGTGATTTTGATAGGCCGGAGTTGATTCGCTGAGCGACCATCGTTGCGCATAAATCGGATTCTACAGGAATAAGCCGCGGAAATCTGGTTTGCCGCCTTGGATCTTGCGCGTATGCACCCAACGCGTTATCCACATAATAAGTGCTGCAATTGCCCGAATCTGCCGCTGCGGGTACTCTGCTGCCCGAATTCGGCGTCGGCGTTTGTCGAACAACGGTCTTCGACTCCGTCTTCGCGCTTGTGGCGATCAGCATCATGGCACTCGTCTCTCCCACGACACGATACACGGTCCAGGCCGGCGATCAGCAGTTTGGCCCGCATACGCGGGCCGAAATCGCGTCGATGTTCAAAGCGGGAATGGTCGATGGGACGGCTCACGTATGGTGCGAAGGCTGGCCCGATTGGAAGCCGATCGCGGCAATTCTGCCCAGCGTGCTGGCCCAGATCGCGGCGAAGGGAAGTGCAAGCGGTCATGTAGAGCCGGCCGGCGAGGTCGTTGCACTGGCTGCTGTGGTGCAACAGCCCCCGGCTGAGCCGCAAGCCGTCATTGAGCCTGTTGCCGCGCCGCAGGTTGTTCACGAGTATGCCGCGCCAGCCAGTGCCGCGCCGCAGCAGGCGGGCGATCGCCGCAAGCCCGTCGGCTACATCGCACGAGTCGGCCTGCGCAGCTTCATTTTCCAAATTGCGCTGGCGGTATGGACTCTATCGTATGGCGGATGGCTGATATCGGTCGCCGCCTCGGCCACCTCGCACGCGTCGAGCGGTTCAAGCATGCGCCCAACGTCTCCCATGGCGGCCAATCCCTTCGACCTGTCCGCGGGCATTTTCTCCAGCTGGATATGCGTTGCCGGCGGATGGTGTGTGATCGGCCTTCCGCTGGGGATCGCGGCGGTTGCCACGTTGAATGAGCCGGGCCGATAGCAGCCCTTCTCCCCCGCGTTGTTCCGGCGCGATAGCCTGATTATTGATTCAACCTTGCGGATCGCGCGGCGCTCGCCCCGCGGCTTGGCCGGACGAATCGCCGTATAGAATTCTGGCACTGTGCACCAGACCGACGTGGGAGATGGCCTGGGGGAAATTTCCGAGCAGGCGGGCGGATTTGGGATTGTATTCCTCTGACAGCAGGCCGACATCGTTCCGCAGCGCCAAGAGCCGCTCGAACATCTGCTCTGCTTCCTCACGACGGCCCAGCAGCGCCAGATTATCCACCATCCAAAAGCAGCAAATCAGAAAAGCCCCGTCTTTGGCAGGCAGACCGAAGCTGGCATCATCCGTGGCATAACGCCAGACCAGCCCGTCGCGCATCAATTGCTTTTTGATGAACTCAATCGTGCCGATCATCCGCGGATCATCCGCCGGAACAAACCCAACCAGCGGCATCATCAGCAAGCTCGCATCCGCATCTTCCGATCCGTAACACTGCACGAAGGAATTGAGCTTCTCGTCGAAGCCGTGCTTGCAAACGTCGGCATGAATCACATCGCGGAGGGCGCGCCAGCGCGATTCCTCGCCGCTCTGGCCGAACTCCTGCACCATTCGCATCGCCCGGTCCATCGCCACCCACGCCATCACCTTCGAATGCGTGAATTGGCGGCGTTTGTCGCGCATTTCCCAGATTCCGTTGTCCGGCTCAGTCCAATGTTTCTCCAGCCAGTCGATTGCCGTCCGCTCGGCTTTCCACATGTCGGCGTTTTCCCCAAGCCCCATCCGCCGCGCCTGATACATCGCATCGGCCACTTCGCCGTAAACGTCCAACTGGCGCTGGCGGTAGGCGTCGTTGCCAACTCGCACCGGCGTGCTTTTTTCGTAGCCGGCCAACCATGGCAACTCCAGTTCCGGCAACCGCCGTCGGCCGGTGATGCCGAACATGATTTGCAAATTGTCCGGCTCCCCCGCGATCGCATTGAGAAGCCATCCGCGAAACGCCGCCACTTCCTCGGCATATCCCCCGGCATCGAGGGCCATCAGCGTGAACGTGGCGTCGCGCAGCCAGCAATAGCGATAATCCCAATTGAGCGAGCCGCCGAAATGTTCCGGCAGGGATGTCGTCGCCGCCGACACCACGCCTCCGGTTGGCGCGAAGGTCAGTGCTTTAAGGGTGATGAGCGATCTCACTACTGCTTCGCTCCATTTCCCACGGTATTCACAGCGGCCCGACCATTCGCTCCACCAGGCATCTGTCTCACGAAGCGCCCGCCCGGCATCCGGAGCGGCCGGCTCCTCTTCGTGCGACTCCGCCCACGTCAGCGTGAACGAAACCTCCTGGCCGGCGTGGATTTCAAATGCAGCCGACGCCGACTGGTTATCCTGCTTCAATGCGAATTCAGTGCGCAAATAGATCGCATCGGGACCGGCGGCAGCGCGAACGCCATGCCCGGATTCCAATGGCTTTATCCAGGCTGCAGCCGAGCCATAATCGAAGCGAGGCAGAAACGTCATCATCATCTGGACAGCCCCGCGGCGGCCGACAACCGTGCGGATGATGTGCGGCGAGCTTTCCCGGCGCGGCATGAAATCGATCAGCGTCACCGCCCCGCCGTCGGTTTCAAATTCCGTCTCCAGGATCAGCGTGCCCGGGCGATATCGCCGGCTGACGCATTTCGTCCGCCCCGCCGGCGCGACAAGCCAATGGCCCTGTTCCTCGCCTCCCAGCAACGCCGCGAAACAAGCCCCCGAGTCAAACCGCGGCAGGCATAGCCAGTCGATCGACCCCGTTCGCGCCACCAGGGCAGCGGTGTGCAGATCCCCAATCAGCGCATAGTCTTCAATTGCAGGAGAATCCGGCATAAGCAAGCTCCAATCGCCTGCGTGCGATTGTGGTCGAATTCACGGGTTTTTGCAGCGGATAAAATGTGAGTCGATTCGGCCGAATGGGGTTCTAAATGTTCCTGGGCGATTACGCGCTACCGTCATCCTGAGGTACACCGAAGGATCTTGCTGTTTTACCGCAACGGCTAGATCCTTCGGAGTACCTCAGGATGACGGTTCCTTGCTTTGGCAGCGCATGATCGGGCAGGGTTATTTAGCTACCTGTGAAAGTTTTGAAACCAGCAATTCACCCAATACATTTTTCAAAGAGCGATGTACTACTCTCCAGCATGTCCGCCGACGCCCCAGGCATTTACGTTGAAATCGAAATTGACGCTCCACTTGAGCGCATCTGGGAGATGACCCAAAAGCCGCAATTGCACCATCGATGGGATTTGCGCTTCAGCGACATCCAATACCTGTCGCGGCCTGACCCCGAACAGCCGCAGAGATTCCGTTACACAACCCGCATCGGCATGGGCATGGGCGTTTGCGGCGAAGGAGAAACGGCTGGATCGTTCGATGCCCCATCGGGCCAGCGCAGCAGCGCGCTGAAGTTTTGGTCGGATGATCCGAAAAGCCTGATCCGCAAAGGCTCGGGATTCTGGAAATATATTCCGCCGGCAGATTCCACGGGGCGCGTTCGGTTCCTCACCCGATATGACTACGACGTGCGATTCGGGATCGCCGGACGATGGGTTGACCGCCTGGCGTTTCGGCCCTTGCTCGGCTGGGCGACGGCGTGGAGCTTCGATCGCCTACGGCTGTGGGCGGAAAGAGACATCGATCCGGCCGTTTCCGCGCAGCGCTGGCTCATTCATTTTGTCAGCCGGGTGGCGCTGGCATTCATCTGGATTTATCAAGGGCTTGTTCCCAAGATTTTGTTCCAGCATAAGGACGAGCTGGCGATGCTGCATGATGTCGGCTTATCGACCGGGTCGGCAAAAGTAGCATCTCTCGCCACCGGCGCGATGGAGATCGTTGCGGGGCTGATCATTCTGCTCGTTTGGAAATCGCGGTGGCCGTTGTGGGTTACGCTTAGCTTGATGCCGGCGATGGCCGTCTGCGTGGCAATCGCCTCTCCGCGAATGATAGTCGGTGCATTTAATCCGATCGCGCTGAACGCCGCGGTTTTTGCATTGGCGGCTGTCGCGCTAATCAGCGCGCGCGATTTGCCTTCGGCCCGGCGTTGCCTGCGCCGGCCCGATGCGGGAGAAAAGCCGTGAAATCGATTTACCAAACCGTTCTCGGCTCCGATTTTTCGCGCCTGCATCCGCAGATACAAAAGCGGTTCGGCTTCAGCAGCGCCGATCAAATCTGCGCCATCGGAAAGGGTGTGATGGACCGCCTGTGGCACGGGCGTTTTTACACGCTGCCGTTCCTTTACGTCGGATCGTGGCGGCGGATCATGCTGCCGGAACGCGGCGTCAATGTGCCGTTTCAAATCGAAAATTACGCCTACCGCGATTCGCTCGGACGTGAAACCATTACCTGGCTCCGCACATTTTACACGAAAAAGCCGCGCCGCTTTGACGCCTACATGATTTACAGCCAGACCCGCGGCAGGATCGTCGATTACCTTGGCACCCACCAGCATCTGGCCGTCGACCTCGATCTGTCCGTCGACGCCCGCGGCGGCCTGCAGCTGGTTAGCGGTGAGCAGCGCTTCTACGAAGGCCCGCTCGGCTTTCGCTTTCCCGTGTTCTTTTCCGGGATCGCCGACGTGTGCGAATGGTACGATGACGCCGCCGGAAAATTCCGGATCGATGTGAACGTCAGCAACAAGACGTGGGGCCCGCTCTTTGGATACTCCGGCTCATTCGATGTCGAATGGATTCCCAGGACGGCGCAGCAAATCCCCGCCGACGCCAAGCCCCGCCGCGAGGAACGGCGGGAATGAATTTTGAATGTAAGACCCGACAGCGCTCGTAATCGGCAGAGCATCCAATTACCTAGTTTATTACCTAAATTTAGTTAATGGTCTATTACCTACTTATTGTGCGCGGTCCTTTCCCATACCGCATCTCGCCCCATTTTGACGCATTTCACTTCTTATTCCCGCATCGCCTGCAACGCCTTTAGTCTTTCCCCCGTCACCGGCTTCTTTGTTTTCATCATCTCGATAAACGCATCGAACAAATAGGCCGCGTCGTGGGGGCCGGGGCTGGCTTCGGGGTGGTATTGCACGCTGAAGACCGGCAGATCCTTGTGGCGGAAGCCCTCCACGGTGCCGTCGTTTAAATTGATGTGGGTGACGATGCCGCCGTTGGCTTCGAGGCTCTTTTGCTCGACGGCGAAGCCGTGGTTTTGGCTGGTGATTTCCACGCGGCCGGTGTCGAGATTTTTGACCGGCTGGTTGCCGCCGCGGTGGCCGAACTTCAGTTTGTAGGTTTCCGCGCCCAAGGCCCGGCCCAAAAGCTGGTGGCCCAGGCAAATGCCGAAGATCGGAAGCTTGCCGATGGCGCCAACCAGCGGCGTGATGGCGTAATCGAGCACGGCAGGATCGCCCGGGCCGTTGCTGACGAACAGGCCGTCGGGCTTGTGCTTTAGAATATCGGTAGTGCTGGTTTCCGGCGGCAGCACGGTGACTTTTACGCCCCGTTCGACCAGATGGCGCAGGATATTGCTCTTTGCGCCGCAATCGAGCGCCACCACATGCAACCCCTTTCCCTGCTCCACCGGGCCAACGGCCCATTCCCCCGGACCTTCGGTCCAGTCCGAACAACCCGTGGCCTTGACGGCTTGCACCCAGTCGGCTCCCTGCATCTGGGCAGCGTGGCGGGCGCGGTCGACCAGCTCGATGTCGTCGAGAATCTCGGTGGAGAGAATCCCGCGCATCGACCCGCTGATGCGCAGCTTGCGCGTCAGCGCGCGGGTGTCGATGCCTTCGATGCCGATGATCTGGTTTTCCTTGAGGTATTCGTCGAGGCTGAGATCAGCTCGGTAATTGGAATAGACCGGCGGCAGTTCCTTCACCACAAACCCAGCCACATGCGGCTGGCGGCTTTCGATGTCCTGGCGGTTGATTCCGTAGTTGCCGATGAGCGGGTAGGTCATCGTGACGATCTGACCTTTGTAGGAGGGATCGGTGAGAATTTCCTGGTAGCCGGTCATGGAAGTATTGAAGACCACTTCGCCTTCGGAGGTTCCGTGGTGGCCGAAGGCGCGTCCGGTGAAGACGGTTCCATCTTCCAGTGCGAGTTTGGCGATGCGCGGGGGAATGCTGCTCATGGTGGCGGGATTATAGGGATTTGGCGCAGCGGTGCGAATCCGGAGGAAGATTTCGCGGCTTGAGGGGTGTGGCCGTCTTTCTAGGCGACCCGTAGGGTGGGCGTACTCGCCCACCATCTTTCGCGGGTGGCAAATGGTGGGCGAGTACGCCCACCCTACATTGAACAACCGATCGCCAGAAAAGACGGCCACACCCCGGCTTGAAAGGAAAACAACGAAATTGGTAACGCCTTCACGCCCCAAATGACGAGCTGCCAGTCACCTCTTTTGCAGGCGGGCGCGGCGCAACAGGGAAAAGCTCCCGGCCAGGGCGAAGAGTGAAAGCAGGGCCGGTTCGGGCGTTACCGTAATTGAGCCGTTGCTCGCGCCCGTGGGAACGGGATCGCCGTTGGGACTAAAGACCGACGGGCTGAGGGTGACGGTCACCGGGCCGCCGGCGGCGCCTGGACTGACGGCGAACGAAACATCCGCCAGCCCCACGGTTGCCGCGCCGACATTAACCGAATATGAACTGGCAGTGGCGGTGATGGTGATCGCCGAGGCGCTGTTAACCACCGGCGAAAAAGTGGAATTGGCGATGCCGGTGAAAACGTAAGGCTCATTGAGAGCGTTGGTGAGCGACGAGGCGGACAAGAGGGTGATTCCGGAATTGCTCGGCACGGAAACCATAATGGTGAAGGAGTTGATCGCGATCGCGCCGCCGGGCGAATTGATGGCCACATCAAAGGTGCCCGACGACCCGGACGAAGCACTGGAATTCACCACCCAGGTATTCAACGTGGCGGCAACGGCGGGCGCCTGGCAGTACAGAAATAAAAGCAGCGCGGTTGTAAATGAGAGTTTTGCCAGGGAGCCCTGGCGGTTAGACAAGGGGAGGATGCGCATGGCAATTTTCATTTCGCCCGCGAGCAATTGAGATAGAAGGACGATGCCCGCAAGTAAATGTAATCTCATCGCCGCAAAAGTCAATCGCGCGGGAGAGATTCACAGAAGCCAGGATGCTCTGCCGGCGGTCGTGGCGGCGGCGGAGGGGATGAGGGAAAGCCTGACCCGTGGACGCGAATGTGAGGAAACGATCTCGAACACCACGGGCAACGTCGCGCTCTCCAATTTAACATCCGCCGCCGGCGTTGACGTTCCGGCCAACCGAAACGAGCGCGTTAAATTGTCCAAAACGTACAATTCGAGCTTCCACGGATTGCGATCGATGAGCAACACTTCCCGCACGCCGACGCTTGCATAGAAAGGAAGTTTTTCTTCTGAGCGATCCGCCTCGCTGACAATTTCGACAAGGAAATCGGGACCACCCTGCCAATGGCTGCCCCGGTCGATCGCGGGATTACCGGGAAGAAAAACGACCACGTCAGGGCAGCGATAATTGTGGGTCCAGTCTTCGTTGCGATCGCTGACGTTGACGCCGGCGCAGATTCGTGCCGCGTGATCCCACCCGAAAATCTCCTTCAACGCCGCGACGAAATCCGCCTGGATATCCTGGTGCTCGTTATTCGGCAACGGTGCCATCATATACACCCCGTCCCACACCTCATCATACCGGTCAGCGCCGGAGGTTTGACGATCCGCCAGCAACTGCGATTGGAGATCGGGATCGGTTACGAGCACTGCCATGATGTCCTCAATCGGCTCTACTTTTTTTTGGCCACGCCCCACGCGACCTAGCTCCCCGGTCCCTTGCCGCTGTAGACCGGCAGGTAGCGGTTGGGCATTTGCAGGATAATCAGCGCCATGCTGGTGGCGTAGTCGTCGCTGAAATCGCCGGACCAGTGGTCGCGGTCGGCTTCCTGGCGTTTGATCAGATCGTCGCGGATGGCGGGGTAGAATTCCTTCCAGTAGTCGCCGCCGGCAAGGAACATGGCCTGGGTGCCGTAGTAATAGCCATAATAGAAATGGCCTTCATTGAGCCGGCCGCCCGCGCCGGGGGTGAATTTCTTGATGTATTCCAGGCCTTTTTCCAGCTCGTGGCCTTCGAAGACCCCGGCGTAGTAGAGGGCGCAAACGCCCGCCGCCGAGCGGGGGAAGGCGCTGCCGCCCATCCCGCCCATTCCCATGCCGCCCATGTTGGCCATGTAGCTGAATCCCCCGTCCTGGTTCTGGCAGCGGCGGACGTATTTGATCGCCTTGTCGATCACGTCCTTCTCCACCTTGATCCCCGCGTCACGGGCGGCGCGAAGGGCCATCACCTGGCAGATTGTGACCGACAGATCGGCATCCAGCGGCGCGGGCTGATAGCGCCAGCCTCCCTCATTATTCTGCACCTTCTCTATCAGCCGCACTGCTTTCTGCAGCTTTTCCTTGACGGCTTCATCGCCTGTCATTCCATACACCTCGGCCAAAAACAGCGTGGCAAACCCATGGCCGTACATCGGTCCCTGGCTGGCGTCGGAGGCGATGAGGCCCGAGTCCTGGCAGCTTTGCAAAACGAAATCGAGGCAGTGTTGAACTTCCTTCCCATATTTGCCGCGGCCGGGAAGATTCCCCGCTTGCATAAAGGCCAGCCCGGCAAGGGCGGTGATCCCGGCATGGTTGGAATAACCCTGGACGCCGGTGCCATAGTTCCCATCGCCGGTCTTTTGCCGCTGGGCGAGCCATTCCAAACCCTTGCGGACCGCTTCTTGCTGGGCGGGGGTGATTTCGTCGCCCCGAACCTGGCTGGGCTGATCGGCCACGCCGGCTGGGTTGGATTTCCTGGGTGCCGCATCGGGTTGGGCCGGGCCGCTATTGATCCGGCCGCCGTTGACGACCTGGCCGCCGACGATGACTGGCTTTTCCCCCTCGTCGGCCTGGGCACGCGGAGAAATGAAGCTCGGCGCGGCCAGAGTGGCAGCCAGGGAAAGAATGGCGATTCGCGATGAGATGACGGATTTCATAGAAGGTTTTGTCCCGTCTGGGTGTTCGAGTATTCGTTCGGTCAGGTGCAATTTTATTCCCATCCGAAATTATATTGCCTGCCATCGGGAAAAGCTGCAAGGCGTCAATTCATATCCGCGCGGGGGTGTCGCCGTCTTTCTTGATCACCCGTAGGGAGGGCGTACTCGCCCACCATCTTTCGCGGGTGACGAATGGTGGGCGAGTACGCCCACCCTACATTGGCTTATGCTTTCGGCGCAAGTACCACCAAGCACGGGCGGGACGCGCGGGACGCCCGTGTCACGAACGACCGCACTAAAAAGACGGCCACACCTCCGCGCGAGCTCGGTTCCGATCACTTACCCATTGGGAAGGCTCGTGTAACCGGCACCCTCGATTCCGCTTCGCCAGAGCGGTTTTTACCCAAAATTACCCATTCTGGAAGAAAAATGGGTAATTTGTCATTTTCTTGCTCTAAATGATCACTATCTCAATAACAGGCAATGGCTTATGGAAAACACTTCGCTTACACAACGGCTTTACGATGTGTAAGCCGCTCACTTCTTCGCTTGCTCGGCCAGCGAGCGATAATAGTCTTCCACCAACTTCTGGTACTTGCCGATCACTTCTTCACCGGCCCCTTCCTGGACGGCCTGGCGGTTGCGGGCGGTGATTTTGCCCCACTCGGCCTGCGCTTCCTTAATCTGGGCGTTGAGGTCGGGGTCCATGTTGTTGGCCTGTTGCAGCGTGCTGTCCTGGGCGGCCTGCTTGCCCTGCTGATTGGGCTTTTTGCCTTGGGCGACTTGCTGCTGGCCCTGGCCCGGAGCGGGCTTGGGCGGGCCTTGCTGCTCGCCGGGCTTGCCGCTGCCGGGCTTGCTCTGCGATTGCTGCTGCTGTTGCTGGGCCATCTTAATAAGCTGGTCGATGTCGACGACGATGCGCTTTTGGATTTCCTGCGTGACTTCGCCGGGGTCGTTTCGCGCCAGGCGGTTGGCGCTGCGGCCCATATTATCGCCGGTGCCTTTGATGCCACTGTCAACCGCCTTGTCATCGACCTTGTCGTTCAGCAGCTTGTCGTCGATTTCCTTGTTATCCAGGTCCTCCTTTTTCACATCCGGCGGAAGCTCGTCCTTAGGATCGGGGGGCGGTCCAAGACCCTGCCCCGTGGCCTTTTTCACCAGAACATCCAGCAAATTCCGCAAATCGCTCTGGCGGGTACTCAGGGCGAGCAACTCTTCCTTGTCCTTTTCCTTTTGCTTGTCAGCTGCCTTGGTGCGGTCATCGACGACTTCCTGGTTCTTCTTCAGCAGGCGAAGCTCGGCTTCTGTGGGAAGCTTGGCCTTGCCGCTGCCGTTGCCTCCGCCGCCGCCGCCTTGACGCTTTTCGAATTGATCGTCGGGCTTTTTCGTGACCAGACTGTCGATCATGTTCTGCAATTGCGTTTCGGTGTCGCCCTCGGCAACCTGCGTGGGCTTGCCAGTGTCGGGCTTGGCGAGGTTGTCCTTCACCTGGCCCATCGACTTCATGATGTCCTTGTTGGCCCAGTCGTAAACGACGCTGTCGAGGGTCTTGAGCTGCTCGCCGATCTTGGCGGCTTTTTCGATCAGCGCGCCCTGGTCGCCCGGCAGGCGGTTAATCAGCACCTGCTCCTCGTGCGGAATGTCGCCGTTGGCGTCCTTGGGGGCGGAATCCACCTTCAACAGGCCAACTCTGATTTCCTTTTGCTTTTTCAGCAGCTCGACATACGCCTGCTTGATGGTTTCCTTGTCCTGGTCCTGCAACTGGTCCTTGGCTTTTTGCAGGGCTTTTTCGACGTCCTTCTTCGCGTCGAGCAATGATGCCAGTGCATCCACCTGCGGCGGCTGATAG
>DASRRM010000163.1:0-13802 GCA_035695715.1 Tepidisphaeraceae bacterium | reverse complement strand
CCGCGGAGTCGCTTGCGATTTCGCGATTCATTTGCCAAAGGCGATGATCCCGTTACTTCACGCCGCACCCGATGGTAGATGAACTGCGGGCGGATTTTTCTCGACGGCCGGGCTTTGCAAGATTACGCTACTTATTCCGGGGGCAAATCTCAAGGTGCCCGAATCATGCGTAACGCCATTCACGTCGCAGTTCTCATCGCCCTGCTCATTTGCTCCGCTGCCCGGGCCGCCGATGCGCCGCAGCCGGCCTCGCCAGCAGGCGGCAAGCTGTTGCTGGTCGTAGCGCCGGAGAAATTCCACGAGCCGCTCAAGGAATTCCTGCGCTTCAAGGAAAAGTTTCGGCCCGTGCAATTCGCTTCATTGGAAGACGTGCTGCGAACGAGCAAGGGCGTTGATGATCCCGAACGCCTCAAGCAGTTCATCTACGATCTCTGGAAAAGCAAATCGCTCGGCTACCTCCTGCTCGTCGGCGATCGGGATATCATGCCGGTGCGGTATATGGTGCTCGACCGCATCACGCCGGCGGCGTTTGACTACGCGTTCTACCCATCCGACCTCTACTACGGCGATGTCGCCCGCGATGACGGCAGCTTCGACAATTGGAACGCGGCGGCTGACGGCTTTCACGCCGGGTATTTCGGCGAAGTGCATGGCGAGAAAAACAAGCACGACCCGATCAATTTCGATCGGATTCATTATCGCTGCCAGGTGGCGGTGGGGCGCTGGCCGGTGAGCGACGAAAAGCATCTCGCCATCGTGGTCGCCAAGTCGATGAAATATGAAGCCGGCATTCGCGATGGAACGCATCCGGGCATGCGGAAGCTGGCTTTGTTCAATGTGCATGGATGGGTGGATGCGCGCGATCGGCTGGCGGCGATGGCGGCGCACGGGCCGGTCGGATGGAACACGACCGAGTTATTTTTCCGCGATGCAAACGATAAGTTTCAGACCGTCCCGCCGGATTTGGCACATGTGTTGGAAGTCATGGACAACGGTGCGGGGTTTTGCGCGCATGTGGGGCATGGAAGCGAAACAAGCTGGGCCGGCGGAGCGCTGGGGGCCGGCGACGTGAAACGCCTGCACAACGCCGACCGCCTGCCGATCGTTTTTTCCGCTGGTTGCAGCACGGCTTATTTTGCGCCACTTGGCCCATATGAGCCATACACCGACGTGGACGGCAAGGACCACGCCGGCACCGATCACGGCGAAGTTTTCACCGCGCCACCCCCGCCGCCGTCGCCCTACCAGAAACGCCGGATCATCGAAGGGCTGGGAAAAGTTCTGGTGATACAAAGCGAAAACGGCGCGGCGGCCTACATCGGCTGCAATACCGGCGGCCAGCCATGCGGCGTCACCCTGCTGGAAGGACTCCTCGACGGCCTGGGCGATCCAAAGGCATGGCCCGAACCCAACCACCCCACCATCGGCGACTGCTGGCGTCACGCCATCGCGTATTACTATGACAAGGAACATCTTGCGACGCTGAAGCCCAATAACGACTGGTATCCGCCGAGCATTTTCTTTCAGGGGATGAAGTACATGCTTTTTGGAGATCCGACGCTGCCAATGGCGGGGAAGTGAACTAAGCGTGCTCGTTGGGTATGATTCGGGAGGACAGGAATGTCCTCCACTCATCGATTCGAGGCAGGCAAGAATGAATGTCTGCCCCACCATTTTTCGCTCAAGTGCCGAAAAATCGCGCACGCCCTTCAGTTTTTCCCACGGAATTCTCTCGACACATCCCTCCCGCACGATTACGTTAAATCGCGATGGCGGCTCTCAAGGTGATCCTCGATCCGCTTGGCCGGTGGCTGCCGGGGAGGCCGGCGTTTTCGGTGGTTTTGCTTTTTTCGCTGGGGATTGCGCTTCATTCTTATCTCCCTCGCTCGGCACTCGCATCCCTCATCCTGCTGGCAATGCTGGTGCTGGCATCGTTGCAGCTTCGGCGATATCCGCGATTGATGACGCCATGCATCGCGCTGGCGATTGTGGCGGCGGGCGTGGCGATTGCGCAGATGGCTGCTTACCAGTTTCGGCCGAACCATATCGGGCACTTTGCGACCGAAGAGCCGCGGCTGGCGTCGCTTGAATTGCAATTCGACCAAACGCCGGAGCTTCTGGCCGAATCCGGGTCGCGGCATTTGCCGGGCAAACAGTCGGGCACTGCCAACGTAGTCGCCGTTAAGACATGGAAGGGCTGGGAAAAGGCCAGCGGCGAAATACTGTTCACGGTTTCGCAGACACAGCCGCGGATCGTCGCCGGCCAGCGCGTACGCGTGGTGGGAATGCTTGGCCGGCCGGCGGCGGCGATGAACCCGGGCGAGTTTGACTGGGAAGCTTATTGCCGCCGGCAAGGGATTCTCGCCTCCATCCGCGTCAACCGCGCCTGCGATGTGCAGGTTATGCACGGCGGGGTTGCGCCGACAATAGCCGAGGCGCGGGTTGGCGTGCGTGACTGGATTGCGCTGGGATTTTCCCGCGACCACCAGGTCGATTGCGCGCTGTTGCAGGCACTGATGCTCGGCGACCGCGCGCCGGAATTGCGAAGCGTTCAACGCGATTTTCAGAAAACCGGGACCAGCCATCTCCTTTCTAGCAGCGGCGTGCGCATGTCGGTGCTGGCGGGGATGCTGTATCTCCTGTGCCGATTGGTGCGCGCCAGGCCGCGACTGGCCGTGACAGTGCTGACGCTTGGTGTTTTGGGATGGGGCTGTCTGACGCTTTCCACGCCGCAGGCCTGGCGGCCGATGATTGTGGCGGTGATCATCGGCATTGGACTGATTCGCCGCCGGACCGGCGACGCGCTCCAGTTTCTCACCTTCGCCGCCCTGCTTCTTCTTATCGTTCAGCCGCTGGATATTTACAGCGCCGGATTTCAATTCAGCTTCATCATCGTAGCGGGAATGCTGCTCTTCACGCGGCGTTTCACCGGGCAATTGACGCAATTCTATGATCCGCACGAGGCTGCCTTGGCGCGCTTTGGAAAACTGACCCGCTGGCAGCTTCTGCGCAGAAAATGCGTCCACCATTTCGTGCAGCTCATTGCGGCGTCGGCGGTGGCGTGGGCGATTTCGCTTCCGCTGGTCGCGTATCACTTCGAGCAGTTTACGCCGTGGGCGCTGCCGATCGGCATCGTGCTCTCGCCGGTGGTGTTGGCGGCATTGTGCGCGGGATTTTTGAAGCTGATCCTGTCGATGCTGATGCCATCGATGGCGCCGACCTGGGCGGCAATCGCGGGGGTGCCGGTTGCGCTGTTGCGGCGGGCAATGGCGCTGGCGGCACATCTGCCGTTTGCGGATGTTCCCATCGCCCAGCCACCGGTATGGGCGATTGTGCTGTTCTATGCGCTGCTTTGCCTGTTGCTGATACCGGCGACGCGCAGGCGGGTGCAATGGGCGTTTCGTTGCGTGTCGGCCGGGGTGTGCCCGCTGCTGATCTTCATGCCGGGGGTGCTCGGCTTTGTCCGCCAAAGCCCTTCGAGCGGCACAGTGCGGATCACGCTGCTTTCGATCGGCGCGGGGCAGTGCGCGGTCGTTGAGCCACCCATCGGCGACGCGTTGATGGTGGATGCCGGGTCGACGACGCTCAGCGATCCGCTGCATCAGTGCGTCGGCCCATTTTTGCATCACGAAGGACGGCGGGCGCTCGATTCGATTTATCTCAGCCACGGCGATTACGATCACATCAGCGCCACTGAAGGTGCGGTGGACGAGCTGGACGTGCACACGATTTTGACGACACCCTTTTTCCGTGCCCACGCCGACGAAAGCCGGCCCTGCCGGCATCTGCTGGAATTTCTCGACGGAAACGGCCATACCCCGCATGAAGTGACGGCGGGCCAGAGCTTCGACTGGGGCGGTGGCGCGGTTGCCGAAGTGCTTTGGCCGCCAAAGTCGTGCAACATGAACTCGAATAACGCGGGGATGGTTTTGCGCGTCAGCTTCGGCGGAAAGTCGATTCTTTTTCCCGCCGACATTCAGGATCCCGCCATGCGCGAGTTGCTGAAGAAGCCGGCCAAGCTGAAATCGGACATCCTGGTTGCCGCCCATCATGGCAGCAGTGAAACGTTGACGGCGGAATTCGTGCGGGCGGTCGACCCGGAGGTCATCATCAGCTCAAACGCGGCCAAACTGACGAAAAAGCAGCGCGATTTCGAGAAGATGATCGAGCATCGGCCGCTCTATCGCACGAATCAATGCGGGGCGATCACGATCGAGATCGATCGGGATGGGAAGATTCGGGTGAAGCCGTTTTTGGAGAGGAAGCATCGTGGGATGGAGGTGGGAGCGGATGGGGCGGTGAGGACGGATTGAGTCCGGGCGTGGTCACTTCAGTGACCATGAGATTTTCACATCCCGCGACGGAACCGAGAGTATAAGCGAGCGGGAAATCCGCGCGATCGGACTGATGCTTTCAGAGCAGTTGCCGGTTCGCGGGGATTGTCTTTGTTCGCTTGACGTTGGGGAAGGACGGGCGTTGGCTCGCGAAGCCGCAAGCGGCAACTTTCTTTGACCATTATTTTGCAGCAGAACCTACAGCAACAACTGCAACTGGGCGATGAAGGTGATCTCGGATTTGCCGTTGGTGTTGGCCAGCACATCGTTGGAGATGTCGTCGAAGGGCAGGCCGTTGGGGAGCCATTGCAATTCGCCGGTCGCCTTCAGGCGGTATCCGTGAAAGTAATAGTTGATACCTCCGGCGACGGCCTGGATGTAATTGTGGCTGCCGGCGGGCGTGCCCTGCAGGTGCATGTACTCGTATCGCCCAAACGGCTCCCAGTGCTGGTCGAGCATATACCCGGCCTGGAGCACGACGGCGTATTCGTCGGTCGCATGGCCGGCAACGGCGGGATCGCCGGCGTTGATGCTGGCGCCGGTGGGTGAATTAATGTAATACCCGAAATTGTGGGTCGTATAACGATTGAGGAATTCGCCGTACAGATTCAGACCGCTCGGTTCGACGTACGTGGCATCCACGACCGAGACGAGCTGGCCATCGTGGCCGCGTTCGGAATAATCGCTGCCGACGCCGAACACCAGCAGCGGGTCCTTGATTCCCGCGCCACCGACCTGGTTGTAGTCCTTCCAGTTGCCCTTGACTTTGTAATCGACCCGTCCGACGAAGCCGTAGTTGAACTGGTTAAATGAACCGTTGTTGGGATACGACTCGAAGTTGGTATTGGCCCCGCGCATGCCGTGATTGATGCCGCCTTCGGCGCGGATGAAGGTGTTGGGATCGTAGATGATGGTGGCGGCTTCGGTGAAGGCGTCGCCGTTGACGAAGATATCGGCTGCGATCGAGCGCTCAGCACCCTGCTGAAAGCGGGTATCGACGATCTGCTCATGCAGGACAGGGTCTTTCATTTCTCCGGCCTTGAGATAGAACGGCGAGGTCGGAATGTGATATTTCACCCAGCTCTGTTGCAGCACCGGCACGCCTCCCAGGCTGTTGCCGGCGGTGCCGATGACGGTTCCCTTGGTGGTGCCGGTGGTGCTGACGACGTTGACGTTGCTGCTGTTGCGCTGGGTGGCCCAGTTGAAGAAATAGGTCAGGTCGGGGGAGAACATATTCCCGTCGGCGCCAAAGCGGAGCTGCCGCACTTCGAACCCGGAATCGACTTCGTCTTCGGGGTTTATGGCCGACCCTTGGTGGCCGTTGCGTTGATTGACCACGCCGCGAAGCTGCAAATGCGCCCAGGGGTGAAGTGTGAAATTTCCCTCGGTATCCTGGATGATGAACTTCCCGTCGCTGTACCCGGCGGTAAATCCCTCGGCCGACAGAAACTGATCCCGCTGGGCGACATCACCGGCAAGCTTTTCGGTGGTGATCTTCTCGTCGAGCTTCTGCTCGGCTTCGTGCCGCTGCAGTTGCTCGGCTTTTTCCTTTTGTTCCAACTGGTCGATGCGCGTGCGCAGGGCCTTTATTTCCTGGGAAATCTCAGGCTGGCCTGGGGCCGGATCGGCGGCGAGGGCCAATCCGGAATAGCACAGGACCGTGGCAGTGGCCGCGAGGATAATGGCTGCTCGATTATTCATGGGATTTTTCACGTTACAGAATATACCGGCGAACTCAACCAATATCGATCACTCCTCGAAAATAAATTTAACTAATTGTGAGGATCGGGTTAAGTTTATCTAAAACGCTCGCGTTAATCCCTCCGCACTGAGCCGCGCACGAAGGGTACTCCCGCCGCCTGCGACGGCAACGCCCCTGCCGAATCCTCATTGGATTCTGCAGGGGCGTTGTAACGGCCGCGATGAATGCCTATTCAACCCGCCGATCAATACGCCTGCACCGGCGTGATATTCAGCGAGGGGTTGCTGGTGGTCAACTGGGTTCGGTCGGCGATGAAGGCCGCCCGCCGTTGCACGATGAGCGAGGGGTTGGCAGTTCCCACGCCGCTCCAACCTTGCACCAGCACATAGACCGTGTAGGTGTCCGAGCGCGTGGTGATCAGGTTGCTGACGCGGATGATCGTGGCGAATCGGCTTTCGAAATCGCCGACCACGTTATCGCTCTGGAAAGCACCGGCAGGCATGGCCGACTGCCAGGTTGGGTATTGCGCCCACAGCGGGGAAATATTTCCCTGGGCGGGCGTGGCAGTCGTCGCCGCGGGGTTATAGACCACGAGCGATCCGCCCGACCAATACGGTGCGTTCTGCACGCCTGGAACCCGGTTCAATTCGAAAAGCGATTTAAAGGCGCCATAGGTGTTGCGGAAGTTGACGATTGCCTTGCCGATGACCACGTTCTGGTTATAGGTCTGGGCGATCTGGGCGGGCGTGGGATTCGGCGGCGGCACCACCCACGGAATCGCCGCCAGAACGCGGTAATTCGCCGTGTTCACATTGATAAGCCCTTCAACGCCCACCGTATCTTCATATCCCTTGTTGGGACCATTGCCGACGTTGACGGTGTTGCCAACAGGAAGCGGCGGAATATTTCCGCCCGCGCCGCCGACCGCGCCGTTGGGATTGGAGTAGACCAGGCCGCCCATGTTCCACGAGCCGTACGGGTAAACCGTCGGATCGACATTCGGCAGATAATCGTCATTGGGGTTTTGGTTGGTGGTGAAGTAGTCCAAAATGTGGTTGGCCCAGGCGTACGCATCGTACCCGCCAACCGGAACCACGTTTTCCGCACCGCTGGACGTCTGCTCGGCGGCCAGCAGCGGACAGAATCGGCCCACTTGCTCGATGCTGTCATCGACACCATTGTCATTGTCGTCGGCAGCGGCCACATCGCGCGTGACCGGGTTGCATTCCAACAGGACATTCCCATTGAAAATCATGTATGCGCCAACGAACGGCACTTGAAGCACATCGCCCAGCCGGGCAAATCCGCCGAAGGGATAAAGATAAGGCGTCTGGTTGGAGAAGAGTTTGTTCGGCCCGCCCATGTCCGTGTTATTCAACTGGATGGCGGGGAAATTATTGGCGTAAGTTGCCACCGGATCGCCGGTGTTCAGGCCAAGATTAATTCCCGGCGTCGGCGGGGTCAGGATCCAGGGATCCCATTGGCCGGCGGGCGTGGGATCGACGTTGGGATCGGGGGCAACCCATGTTGACGACTGGATTCCCTCCTGCCGATAGGGCGAATACGCCGTCGGATCCCATCGGCCCGGATAGACAAATTTCCAGGACGTGGTGGGCGTGCCGGCATTGTTGCCAGGGTTAGCGCGGACATAGTGCCATGCATGGAGGGTTGATCCCGGCGCGCCGTCGCTGGGCTGCATTCCGGTGAAGTCGAAGCTGTCGACCGGCGCGAAATTCGCCATGGCGCCGGGCATGTTGGCCGGGGTCTGCAGATTTTCCGGATCAAAATTGTTCGGACTGCTGCCGTGGGCATTGGGCTGGCGAAGAATGACTAATTCACCGGCAGCGCCGTTGTTAGCGCCGGGGCTCTGCAGCACCTCGTGCAAGTTCGGCACGTAATAGATGATCTGCGGGCTGTTGGTGGTGATGTTCGAGGGAAGATACTGCGCATCGTTCGGGCTGGCGCTGGCAATCTTGCTGCCGGTGGGCGGCATATTCTGCAGCAGCATGTACTGATGTCCGCCCAGCAGCGCGGTTTGGCCGTCGGTGCGGGCAAATCCGTTGAAATTGGTGATCGGGCTGGCGGTAAGGCCGGCGTTGGTTCGCGCCACAACCGCCAACGTCCACCAGGACATATCCACCGGATAGTCGTAGGGGTTATAGATTTCGACCGCAACGTATCCCTTGGGGTTAGTCTTGCCAAAATTCGGATTTGCATTGGCCGGCTGGCCGTTGGCGGCGGGCAGGGTCTTCGGAGCGTTCACTTCGTTGTTCACGTAGATTTCCGTGATGAATACCTGCCGCTCGGTTCCATAGGCGTACAGGTTCACCGCTCCAGCGCCACCCAGATGCGAGGCGGGGAAGGTCGGGATATTGGCGACTTCGACGTTGTCGCCGCTGTCGCGCAGGTCCTTGGCGTTCACTGCCGCCAGCAGCGAGCGAAGCAGCACCGTTTCCGGGCCGGTGAAGTAGCTGGTGGACTTGGTATAGGTGGACTGAAACCCGTTCAAATCGCGGATGGGCGATCGGAACTGGGCGACGCCTTGCGCGGTGGTGAGCAGCGCGGGGTTGGCGGTGGCCGACGGGGGAATCGCATCCAGCATGGCATTATAGAAACCAAACCAGAGCGTCGGACCTTTGCTGCCGATCAGCGTGTTGCGGTCGTACAGCGCCACATCCGCCGTATTCAACGAAACTTTTGGCGCGACACCCGTCAGGTAGTTCACGCTGGGATTCGGGCTTGGCGGAACCATGTACTGCAGAAAATTCATCGACGTCAGTCCCGTCGTGGCGGTGCTCAGGACATGCACCGGCATCACGTTGCTGGTCGGATTATGCGGCGTGACATAGGCCCGGCGGTTCATCGACGCGTTTCCCTCGAGATACTGATTGAACCAAAGCTGCCACTGCGACGGGTCCCACGGCGTTGACTGAAAGCCGTTGGTGTGAACTGACGAACTGACAATCCCGGGCGTGCCGGTGCGATTCCACACCGAGTTAATCAGGCAGTATTCGGTGGCGGTGGGACTGGCAAAGGGATTGGGGAGATCGAACTTATAAGCCAGCGCCGCCGCATCGCCCCAGGAAAAAGCCTGGAACGTGACGCTTGCGGTGGACCGGCCGGGATTATTCAGGCGGCGCGACAATCCCATTCCCATCGCATCGCCAACGGTGATGTAATTAAAATCAGGTCGCGGATTGCCGCTGTCATCGAACGGCGTTGTGCCGCTCCCCACGATGCCCGAGGGGTGACCGGGGGGGGCGACGTTGAAGCGCACACCGTTGAGAGCAGTCAGTTCAGGGCTGATGGTCTGGTCGTTGGTGCCCGAGGCGTTGTAAGTATTGGTCAACTCCGCCAGGCCGATGCCCGAGCCGAATATCGCCGGCAGGAAAGCGGGATTGGTGTTGAACGTGCCATCGTAATTGAAATCGTAGCTTTGGCTGTTGGCCGTGTTGACATTGATCTGGGAGTTGTTGTCGATGATGCGGACGGCGGCGTAATAGGTGATGCCGTCGATGGTCCCGATCGGAAGCCGCCACAGAAACGCATCGGCAATTCCATTTCCACTGGCGCTGGCGGCCAGGGCGGTTTCGTATTTGTTGTTCAAGGCGCTGACGTACATCAGGGCGGGATAGTTCTTTCCGCCGAAGGTCGTATAGGTTGGCGAAACCAGCGTTCTCACGCCCGCCGGACGCGGCGAGACGGTGTCGCCAACGGGAACGGTGGGATAGCGCGGGTCCTCGAAGAAGCATTGCGTTGCCAGCGGCGCGCTGACGGCGGACCAGGTGGGCTGATTGATGTTGGTGAAAAATCCGCTGGCCGACTGCCAGTTCCCGCCCGGCGCCGGGGCGGCGGTGTTGTTATCCACCAGCGACACGAACTGCCCGGCAGAGCCGTTCACCACGACGCCCTTGGGAACCGGATATTTCGGCGCGGCGCTCAGCGAGCCCAGTGAGTTAAGCAGCGTGTCGGGATAGC
Source organism: Tepidisphaeraceae bacterium (assembly GCA_035695715.1). Classification (GTDB taxonomy): domain Bacteria; phylum Planctomycetota; class Phycisphaerae; order Tepidisphaerales; family Tepidisphaeraceae; genus RYN-428. Next base: position 3,788 of record DASRRM010000163.1, on the reverse strand, counting down.
GTGCGCCAAGCCATGTATGATCCACCGGCGTGCCGCCGGGAATCGACGTATTCAGGTCGGTGTACCAATCATCGTAGCGCTGCAGGTCGGACTTTTGATAACTGGTATCGCTGAGGGCGGCGATTGCCATGTTCTCGACACCCTGGACGAGCATGTCAATTTGCACGTTGTGCGAGTAGAGCCGCGCGGCATCGCGATCATTGCGGGCGGTGATGAGGAATGCGGTGCCGAGCAACGCCATCAGCACGAGCAGCACGACGACCAGGATCAACACCGACCCCGGCCGCACCCGCGCCGATCGCGCATCCATTTCGTTCATCAACCGGCGGATTTGTTTTTTAATTCTGGACATTGGAACTCCGTGGACAATTCATTGCTGAACATCGTAGATAAACTCATACCGCTGGGGTTGATTGAGGCGGCCGTCGTGGTCGTCAATTTCGATGATGATGCGGATCATTTTGGGAAACGCCTCATTCTTCACATCAGGTCCCCATGCCGCCGTGTAGGTGTATCGCGTGCCGCGATCAATCGATGAATTGAGCGCTGTCCAGTAGTTCAGCGGGCTGGAACCGCTGGGCTTGGGAAAGTTGTTGCTGAAACGCTCGGCATCGGCATATTGGCCCGACAGCGTGCTGAATGGCGCCTGGTTCATGCCGTTGTTGGTGGTCCCAGCCCAGGCCGGATTCACCATGGCCAGCACGTCGCGAAGCGGCACCACATCGCCGGTGGCGGCGCTGACCGTACCGGCGGTTCCGGTGGTCGAACGGGGATAGCCGTACCAGCGAATCTGCCGCACGCCGTTCACAAGGATGTAATCGAGCTGTCCGGTGGCATCGGGCGTGGGGTTCGTCTGAGTGGTGCCGCTTCCGTCGTTGAGGGTTGCCGAGGCGCTCCCATCGGCTCTGGTGAGATCCTTGGTGTAATAATTTCCCGCGTATTCCACGATGAATTGCGAGCAGCCGCGAATCAAATCCGGTGCACACTGCGCCAACGTGGAGGGGGTGATTTTAGGCGTGGTCGTTCCTGAAAGGATGAACGGACTGGCCTGGTATCGATAATCGATGACCTGAGGCCACCACGCGCCACCGAGATTGGGTCCGGCAGCGTTGGTTGCCGCCAGGTGATACGAGTAGGCTTCAATTCCGCCAGTGGTGGCGCGGGCGGGTGAGCCGTAGATGGCGATGCTTGTGGCAGCGAGGTCGGTTGAGGCACTTAAGGATGCAGCCTGAGTTTGCTGAAACGGGTTTCCGCCGGCCAGCGGGCTTAGGCCCCCGTTGTCGGCACGGTAATTCGAATCCGCGGGCTTGGGAATCAGGATCATCGCCATTCGCGAGAGCATCCAGTCGCTGGCGTAATAGTTATTGGGATTGGAGTTCTGCGTGCCGGATGCCGGATCGTACCAGGTGCCGCCAGTTGAAAGCGCCGCGCTGCTGGGTTGCTGGGAATGACCGATGTAAATCAGGGCCTCGTTACCCGCGGTCGGCGAAACAAACTGGGTTCCGTTGGACGTGGTTTGCCGGGCGAACTGGCCGCGGGCAAAGAAGGCCATGCGGTCGACCCGATGGCTGCGAAAGTGGGTCAAGACGACCGGTATCTGATTTCCGGGATAATTTGGAAACAGGTTGGCATCAGTGGACGGGTCGGTCTGGCTGGTTGCACCCTGCTGATCGTCGCGATTGCGAAACGCGAAGCAGTGCTCGGAGCGAATCACGAAGAACGGGCCGTCGCCGCTGGTGGAACCAGCCGCCGGAACCGGATCGACGCTGCTCATGTCCACAAAAAACGTCTGGAAGACCGTCCGGGCATCGCGGTTGGCGTTGAGAAGCGAATTACCCGCGCCCACTGTCTGGGCCGTCACTTTAAACACGGTATTCACGCCGACCACCAGCAGCAGTGCAATGCCGATCGACACGAGCAGCTCGATGAGCGTGAAGGCGGAATGGTAAGAGGAGCGACGCATAAAGATCCAATCGAAAGGAGGACGTAATTAGTGACTGGAAGGGTCGGGGCGGACCTGGATGAAGGTGCTGTACGCCGCCACGTCCATCGCCGGGCCGGCAACCCCGGTATCCCCGCCGTTGGAATTGCCATATCCGCGGCCCACGAGATAGACATGGACTGCCGCGCCGACCGGGCGGGCGGGCGTAGGATTTCCATTGACGACCACATAGCGGGCGTTTCTCATGTCGCTGCCGGGCAGCAATTCCCAGGTTGTCGTGCTGCCGTTGCTGGCAATCCCAATGCGATAGACGTTGCCATTGGATGACGCCAGCGGGTTGGCTTGAACGTTGGGCAGATTGCTGTCGTCGGCGACGATAATGTATGCGCCCTCGGCCATCCCCGCCCCCGGATTTGCCGGTCCGCCATTGGCCGTGTCCTGGGAAAGGGTGATGGTGTCGGGGACGTTGCTGGCGCTGCCATCGTTAAAGACGGCCAGTGCCGGCCGGCCCTGAAGATTGGCCAGGGCTTGAAGTTTCAGGTCGGCGTTGGTGAAGTTGGCGGAATTGCGCGCCGAGACGCAGATGATGGTCACCTGGGCATAAGGCGAAAGCGTCACGGTGTTATTGGTGGTGTTGGCGGTCTGGGTGCGGCTGTAAAAAGGCACCCAGGCGTAACGCGAATCGGTCGAGAGGATCAGGTTGCCGCTGAGCGCCTGCCAGAATGGGATGGCGGTCGCATTTGGCGCCGGCCCGGCGTAGCCGACCACCTTTCCCAGGGTGCTGGGGAAGTTGGAATTGGTTCCAACCCGCGCCATATAGCTGGCAGCGCCTTTGGCAACGCCGGCGGCGGTGGTTTCTTCGACGGTTTCCTGGGTCTGCTTGATCGCCACCGGAAACATCGCCGCTACCATGATGAAGCCAATTCCCAGAATCATGACCGCGAAAAGAACTTCAGTGAACGAGAACGCAGGCCGGCCGCGGCGCATCGACCCGCCTGCCACCCGGGCTGATTCACGGCTGCCCGATCGGCTCTTGAGGCCATCGGCCAACCGGCCCGATGCCACTGAGGCCAGGGACATCGCCGGGAAGTTTTGTCTCTGCGCAATACACCGGCCGGACGCCTGTGCCACTGTGACGCAAACCTGCTTCATCGTTCACTCCAGACTCATTCGCCACGGATCAACGTTCCATTAAACCGATTAACCAGCACCGGGGTGCTGTGGGTGTCGACCCAGGTCTCTTCCATTTGTTCTGATTGCGATTGCTTGGTGTTTCCCACCTGCCACGAGCTGCTGGTGTAGCCCTGCGCGTTAATATCCGCATCGAGGTCGCTGAATCCCTGGGCCTTAAATGCATCGTAATCGAACAGCACCAGACCAAGCTGCGAATAAGGCACAGACGCCAGTTGGCTGGACGACGGCGAGGAACTGTTAACCGACGGCAGGAAGGCATAGCTGCCCACCGAAGAGTTCTGAACCGTTCCCGAGGTGTAAGTCAGCCCGGCGGCGGGAAAAGCGTTGGACAGCATCAGGCAGAGGTTCGATGGGCCGAATGCGCCGGTGGTGGTCAACTGGCTCATTTGAAAGCCGTACTGGCGGACGATCATTTTGCCGTTGCCGTCGAAGAGGATGCACCCGCCGACGAATGGCGGATTGCCGGAGGAGGTGAGGGGATTGAACCCCAGATATCGGTCATCGTTCCCGCCGATCGAGCTCGTGGGGTTGATGCCGTTGAACATCGTTTGCAGTCGCACCCCGGCGGGAAGCTCCAGCGAATCGCGATTGGGAAGGGCATCGAGCAGAACGATTCCCTGGGAGACGAGATTGGGATCCTGAATGGCGGCAG
>DASRRM010000162.1:0-2558 GCA_035695715.1 Tepidisphaeraceae bacterium | reverse complement strand
CGGCGCATCGACGGTCACTTCAAATTCCGGCTTTTTATATTCCTCGACGCGGAAGCTGCCGCCGCCCATGAAGTTGTTCGGGGCGCGCTGCACCATGCATTGGAATTGGCCGAGCGTGGCGTCCCTGGGCAGCGGGAATTCGCCGTCAAATCCGCCGAACTGGTCGCAGGTGAAGGTCTTCTCCATCACCTTTTCACCCTTGGGATTGTTCACGATCACCGTGAACGCCTTATTGGCAAATGGCGACGTTCCCTGCTGATCATACTGCGCCTGGCCGAGCCAGAATTTGAATTTGGCGGTATCGCCGGGCCGGTAAACCGGGCGGTCGGTGATGAAGTAAACCTTCTCCTGCTTGTAAGCGGCATCGTAATATTGCCCACCCCAGATGCCGGTGAAACCCAGATACGCAAATCGCCCATCATCGGTGGTCGCGGTGATCAGCCATCGATAGTTGGCATCCGCCTGGTTCTTCGTCAGCTTCACCTGCCCATCCGCGTCGGTGTTCTCGGCGAAGTTCTTCAGGTTGATCTGGTAATTCTGGCCATTGCCGGTCCATTGCTGCTGATAGCCGAAATATTCGACGTTGGCTTTGGCGATCGGCTGGCCGGTGGTGGCGTCGGCGACAAAATAATATGAGCCGTTGTCCAGCGTCTTTTTCACGATGGCTGTGTCGGCATGCCAGAGGACAATGCGGGTGATGTTCCCATCGGCCATCTTGGCGATGATGAGATACGCCCCGGCTTTGTTCACCGGAATGGTCACCTTCACGCGCCGATCAAAATGCTTTTCGCGCGGCTTCAGTTCCATCGACCACTGCGCCACGGGTTTGCCCTTGATGTATTGCAGCTCGTTTTTCTCCACCAGCCGAAAGCCGACGTTGTCGACGTCGACACTTTGCCAGTCGAGTTGGGCGGGCTTGGATTTGATGTACGCCTTGATATCGCCCAGCAATTTCGGCACATCGATTTCGTGCGCCTCGAAGCTGACCTGCTTGCCATTGCGGAACAGCAGCCAGGCGACGGCGTCATTTCCCGCCGGCTCGGTTTCCATCGGCTCGAAGCTGGCCCAGTTGCCGATGATCTGGTCGAGCTGTTGCTTCTTGTTGGAATGAGGGTCGCCGAATTTCTGGATGCTCTGTTTCCAATATTCCGCCGCGCGGTCGTATTGCTGGCGATTTTCAAACAGGCTGGCCAGGGCGTTGGTTGCGTCCTCGGCGTAAACTCCCTTTCCGTTATCGGACAGGGTTTGGAAAATGTGGATGAAATCGAACTCCGCCGGCAGCTTGAATCGCTTGATGCCGCTGGCAAGCCGGGCGATGGTTTCATCTTCACCCAGCGTGCTGACGGCAAATGGCCCGCTTTCGTTCTTCTTGGTGTCATCATCGGAGCTCGGCCCCGAAAACGCCCGCCCGCCGTACCCATATTGTGCCATCGTCTGCACGCCAAACTGCTCGCGCAGGAAGCTGGCAAAAATAAACTGCGCCCGGCTTGCATCCACCGGCGACATCTCCGCGGCCTGCACCAGACACCAGCGCCAGCGCTGCCCATCCGTGGCCGCTTCCTTCCAGCTCTTGGGAATCGTGTGATAGACCGGCGTTCCATCGGCGTTCACCGGCGCGCCGTTGTTCTGGCCGCCATACATGTACGCCGGATACCCATCTTCATAGTCCGGCAGCTTCGACAGATCGCTCAGATATTGAAGTTGCCAGGCCCCGCCGCCATAGCGGGCGTTCATCAGCATGTCGGCCAGAGCGAAATAAAATGTCCCGCGGTCGGCCTTGTTGTCATCCTTCTCCACATCATCCAGCGCCTGCTGCATGAGCTGCAATGCGCGAATGCGGTCGCGCTCGATGGTGTAAACCTGCCTTCCATCGCCCCCGCGATGATTCCCCCGATAAAACTTCCCCGCAATGATGAAGCCGAAACTTTCATTCCCGCCGAGATAACTCTCGGCGGCGGTCTCCAGCAGCCGCCAGTTATGTGGATGGGCGGCAATCACCTTCTCGCGGAAGTCATCGATTTCATCCACCCGCCCCAGGCGCTCGAGGCACTGGATCGCCCGCGTCAGATCGTGCGGCACTTTTCCCGCCTCGTCATCCGCGCTGGTCGCCAATTCCTGATAGAGGCTAAACGCATCCTTAAAATTCCCCTTCTTAAACGCCGAGTCGGCGGAGTCGCGGCGCTCGGCCGGCGATGGATCGGCGGCCATGGCAAAATAAACGCCGCCGCTGAGAAATGTGACCAGAGCCAAAAGCGCGATCAGTTTCATAAATCCACCTCGGCCGATGGGCCGTTGTTTCCGCCGGTGATTGTTCAATGCACGATCCTCCCGGGCCGGAATCGAGGGGATCGGATGGCAGATTAGACAGGCATGGGAAGCAATAGTTCCCGTGGAAATATCCGACGCGGACACAATCATCGCACCATTGTCCTGCGTCCGCAAAGCCGACGCGCGTTTGGGCAAGGGGCATAAGGCGCACGCCGGTGTCTGAGGTACTCCGAAGACCCGGATCGATCGCGCGAACAATCCGGGTCTTCGGAGTACCTCAGACACCGGCG
>DASRRM010000161.1:0-9930 GCA_035695715.1 Tepidisphaeraceae bacterium | reverse complement strand
GCCGAAGGTCAAAGCGGCCGTCGAAACATTTGTGACATCCATGCCAACTCCCGGTTCGTAACTGATGGACCTCCAGTCCATTATCAACTACAAGAGTGTAACAAAGATGTCCCTCAACTTGAGGCGTACTCGCCCACCATTGCTATAGTCCGCTCATAAAACGGTGGGCGAGTACGCCCACCCTACGCGATGCACACATCTTCGTAGGGTCCGCACCGCGGACCGTGTTTTCGCTCTCAAACGTTATGGTCCGCAGTGCGGACCCTACATAAATCGCTTTCGTCGGTTATTGTGACGTAGCGGACCTACTGTCATCCTGAGACTGAGGTACTCCGAAGGATCTGGCCCGCCCTCGGGAACCAGCGAGATCCTTCGGAGTACCTCAGCTCAGAATGACGATTGCCCACTTCGGAAATCTTAAGCAACGCTGCGTCATATACGCTGAATCACGCCAGCACCGCCTGCGCCGCTTCCGGAGAATTCATCGGAACTTTTTCGCGCGGCGCAGCACTCTTGCGTTTGAGTTTCAAGAACGGCTTTTCCACCAGATGCCAGCTTAAAAACGCCATTGTCAGCGCCGCGCAAAGCGCCAGCGCCGTCAGTTGCAGGGGATGGCGCGCAAAGGCCACATGGCGCACGAGCAACTGCTGGGCGACGAAGCCATACAAGTACATGCCATAGGAAAAATCGCCGTGTTTGGCGAAATGATGGCAATGCACCTTCGGATGAAACCCGGTGTAGAAAATCAGATAGGTGCCGAAAATCGTCAGGCCCGGCTCAAATGCGTGAAGCGCAGTGGCGACGGCGATGCCAAACAAAGAGACGAGCGCCAGCAGGCCGCTCTGCGGAATCACATCGCGATATAGATAGAACGCGACGCCGGCCAGGAAAAAGGCGACAAATCGGGGAATCTGTTCGACCGCGCCGAAGAGCGGAATCTCATAGACGGTCAGTTCGGCCTGTCCATGCTTCTGGATGGTGAAGAACACCGCCGCCGCGATGAATAAGCCCAGCACAATCGTGCGCTTCCGCAACAACCCGGCCATTCCTATCGCGGCAAGAAATAGATAACAGAGAAATTCAAAGCGAATCGTCCAGAGCGGCACATTCACCTCGCCGGGCCACGGGGCATTGGTGAAAACGCCCGGCAACGTGCCCAGCGGGCCGAGAATCAGCGGGCGGAAAAAAGTATATGTCTGACCGCTCTGGAAATAGCTTTTCAAATCCGCCCCGCCCAGCGGCCCGGCCACGAAAACGCACAATGCGAGGCAGACAATGAAGCCGGGATAGATGCGCAGCGTGCGCCGTTTCAGATAATCGAAAAGCCCCCGGCTGCGCAGCCAGCTATTGACGACGAGAAACCCGCTAAGCATGAAAAAGAAATCGACGGCATACGATCCGCCGCCAAATTGCAGATGGATGAACTTCTGGCGCAGCGAGAAATATTCATGGCCCGTCAGCATGTACGAGTGCGAATGAATGACGACGCATGCCAGGAAAAACCTCAGGATATCGAGGTTATTCTCGCGCGATTCGCTGGTCTGGATGAAACGCTTCTCGAGCACGTCTTTGCCTTTCATTCGCGGGCCGGCTCAGCCGGGTACAACACTTCGGGGTGATGCTTGAAAATCCACAGCGCCCCCACGCCAAATCCGTAAACCGACCAGAACCAGATGCCGCCCATCGGCCCTTCCAAAAACACGTCGAAGCTCGCGTTGATGAGGAACGCCAGCCAATACGCGCCGATGAAAAGGAACAATCCATTCCACCTCACATCCCCGCTGCGGCGGGTTTTGTAATAGCGATCGAGAATCGCCAGCGCGAACGATCCCTGCACGATCGCCCAGAGCACAAGTCCCGGCACGCCCATGCGGGCGAGAATGGTCATGTGGGCGTTATGCGGGCTGCGGAGCGAGCGGTCGCCGACCTGGTAGCCGTAATAGTCGGCCAGGTTCAGCCCGAAACCTTTTCCATCCCAGAAGTAGGGGCCTTTGACGGTGTCGTGGATGATATCCTTCCACCAGTCGGTGCGCCATTGCTTGGTGGAATCGAGTCCGTCGGTGCCCACGTCACCGAAGGTGCTGACGACGTTAGTGACGATCTGCTCGAAGGAAAGCTCGCGATGTTTGCCGTTGGGCACTTCGACGTGGATTCCGGTGACGCCCAGGAGAACAATCGCGCCGATGATCGCGCCGATCATCCGCCAGCCCATCGGGCTTCGCGGCCGGTGGGCCATGCCCAGGCCCATGGCCGCGGCGAAGGCAACCATGCCGCCGCGATCGATCGCGCCCATGAGTGCCGCATCGAGCGCGAGGAACATCGACCATTTCGTGGGCACTGGCCCGGCCAATCCGCTCATCCAGAACGCCACGATGCCGGCCAGATGCACCAGCACATCCCCTTCCTTCTCGTTGATGATCGAAATATCACCCCAGGGCCAGTGCGGCAGTGCCCCGGCGGCAAAATGGTAGACGCAGAAAACCAGAAGAATCACGCCGAGAAAGGTTTTGGCGAACAGCCGGAACCAGGCCAGGAGCGTCAGCAGCCGATTGGGCTCGGCAATCAGCAGCGCCGCGACGATGAAGGCGAATGCGCCGTAATAATAAGTGCAACTGTCGCGAAGGGCATCAATGCCGTAAATATTGATATAGGGGACAGTCCGCACCACGCCGAACAGGATGAACGCCGACAGGGCAATGATCTGCGGCGATTCCCAAAGCCGATGCCAGCCGCTGGTGCGCAGCAATATGAACAAGCCGATCGCCAGGGTTATTTCCCCGATAAACAGCGGGGGAATTCCGAGGTAGGCAAAACCCTTCCCATCCATCGCATAACCGGCCAGCACGATCGCCAGGAAAAGCAGAAATCGCCCGCCCATTCGTCCGGCGCGCAAATGCCGGACCGAAAGCGGGGAATAATGCATGGCAGCGGGGGTATTGGGGGCGGCGGTGAGAGTCACGGCGTCACCTCCGGCGCACCGGCGGCTGCCTGCATCGCGCTCAGATATTCCTTCACCATCGCCTCGCGGGTGAAGGAGCGGACAAACGCGGCGCGCGACAGATGGCCCGCCTGCCGCCGGGCGGCAAGGTTGCCCATGAGCGGGCGAAGGGTGTCGATGGAGGCGGTGTTGCTCCTTGCGTCCAGGGCAAATCCGCCCAGCGCCGCCAGAAGTTCCGGCACGCCGCCGCCGGGAACGGCCACGATCGGCAGCGAAGCCCGCGCTGCTTCAATCAGCACCACCGGGCAGTTTTCCATGGCGGAATAATGGATGTACAGATCCGCCGTCGCCAGCAACGCCGGAACATCGCGGCGCATGCCGAGCATGACGACCTTGTCGCCCAGCTTTCGTTCCTCGATGCGCCGGCGGACTTCGCCGCGCTGCGGCCCATCGCCGACCAGCACCAGCTTTGCCTTGGGCCATTCCTGGGAAATCTCGGCAAACAGATCGATCAGCCCGGCTTGGTTCTTGCGCTTTTCCAGCGTGCCGACGTTCATCAGCACCAGATCGTCGGCGGAAAGCCCGAGCTGCAAGCGCGTTGCGGGGTCAAGCCCCGTTTCGGCGGAAATGCCGTTCCAGATGACCGCGGATTTGCGCACCTTAATCGTTCGTTCGTGCTCGACCACGCGCTTGGCCCATCCCGACACGTAAACCACACTGTCGACTTCGCCCAGCACGCGATGCTCAAATTGCAGGATTTCCTGATAGCTGGCCTCGTCGGCCAATTCGCCCTTGTCGCGATATTCCTTGGCCTCGCTGTAATTGAAATGGCAGGCCATCGAAATGGGAAAGTTCATCCCCAACCGGCTGCGCACATCCAGTGCAACTGCGGCACTGACCGGGCACTGGGCCAATACGGCATCCGTCTGGCGGTTTCGCAAAAGCCGCAGCAGCGCATTGCGAAGCGCCATCGCATGCCAGCGCCGATACCACCGCGTCGACCAGCTTTGATTGAGCGGCCCGAAAATTCGCCGCACGCCAAAGATCGGCAGCCACCACGGATGCCCGGTGTGCGGGGTCTGGATGACACATTCATTTCCCCCGGCGATCAATCCATCGTGAAGCGAACGCGTATGCGTCTGCACGCCGGTGTCGCCCACCAGCGGGCTGATAGTGGCGATGACGACTTTGGAAATCGCCTGGCTGGGCGTGGCGCCGGTGTCATTGGCGCGCGGCAGGGCGCCAGCCGCGGGAATCGCGGTTGCACAGAAGGCCGGGAGCGTGGTGCGGGCCTGGCTCATGCGACGGCCACCTCCATCTGGCCGTGGGCGGCGCGAAAGTCCAGGCAGTCCAGCAGACGGCGATGCCATGAAATCACCTCTTCCTCGTCCTCGTATCCCTCGGCTAAAAGCCGGGCCAGCGCGTCCAGCAGGTATGCCGACGAAATCGACTCGACTTCGCGCGGCTCAAGTCCCAGCGGGCGGTTCTCGGCCAGCTTATCGAGGCACGCCAGCGCCTCGGGCGTGGTCCATTCCTCCAGAAGCCAGCCGCATTGCAGCAGGTAATGAATTTCGTCAATGAGCGGCAGGGCGTGAACCTCGCCGTATTCCCAGTCGAATGCGGAAATCTTTCCGCCGGCAATGCGCAGGTTCCACGGCGCAAAATCGCCATGCACGATGGTCATCGGCACTTCAAACTGGCGCAGCTCGGCCATCACGCGCTCGCAGATGGCGGCCAAATCCGGCCGAAGCGTCGGAAGCGCGCGAAGCCGGACTTGCAAACCCGCGGCCATGGACGTGTCGGCGGCCTTGACCATCAGCGGCGATTGCAGCGATGTTAAAAATGCACGATGCGCCGCCGTCAGGCCCAGCGGCGCTGGTGCGCCGGCCAGCGGCTTTTGCGCCAAGACGCCCAGGTCTTCGATCTCGCCGCTGAACAGCAGCTGCGGCACGGAATTCATCACGCCCGGAACCTTGGCCAGGTGTTCCAGCACGCTGGCCTCGCGGCTGAGGATTCGCCGCGAAATGTCGGACTGCGCCATCTTCACAAACGCCAGCATTTTCCCGTCCGCCGCGATGACCAGTGCCGAGGCTTTGCGGTTTCGCGCGCCTTCGGGCGCGCCGGATGAAAGCGCCCAGCGCACATCCTGCCCGGGGAAGAGCGGGTTGATCGTCGATTCAATTCGCGGCACTTCGCGCTGCGCGATCCAGACATGATCGCGATACCAGATCGGCAGCCGCGAATGCATCGCCGTACGCAGCAAGCCGCGTTTTATTTTGGCCGAGATGCGCGTCGGCGTGTAAAGCGAAAGCCCGGCCGACGCGACGGCGGGGGAATCGAGCGGCACAAACCACCGGGCATTCTTCAAGTTTGGCAGCGCCGCAAAATGGCGGATGTATTTGTAGCCCGCCGCCTCCAGCCGCGCGACCGGAAACTTGCGGCAGTTGATGGCGACAATTCCATCGCCCGCCGCGGCACGCTCCAGCGCCGGCGAGGCGTCATTCCACATCACATGAACCGGCAGGTCGGAATTCAGCGCAGGCGTTGGTGTCGTCGGATGGGCCCGCCCTGAGCTCGTCGAAAGGGCCTGCCCTGAGTTCATCGAATGGGCCTGCCCTGAGCTCGTCGAATGGGCCTGCCCTGAGCTGATCGAGAGAATCTGCCCCGATCCGCGAGCGATCGTCAAAAGTTTCAGGCCAAACCAATCCGGCCCAGTCGCGCAGTCGTACGCGGCGTTGGCCGGGAAGAGGTGCGCCCAGGTCAAACACGGAGGCGGAGTTTGTCTATGGCGTGTACTGCTCATGCCAGGCCTCCCTTGCAAAATCGCCGGGCCACGCGTGCCGCCAGACGGTCCAGGACGATCCATTCAACCTTGGCCGCCACCTGCGGGCGGGGCTGGGCGGCATCAATGACCATTCCCATCTGCAGCTTGCCGATCACATTGCGATAGGCGTGCACCTGGGCGGCGGTTTCGGCAAACGACACTTCCTGCTTGCGCTGCTGGATAATTTCCGGAGCCGCGTCGAGCAGAAAAACCACATCCGGCTTTGGCGCAACCATCCAGATCATCCGCAGCAGCCAGACCGGCCCGCTGTAGCGATAGCGCTTCTGATCGACGATGGCATCCACCAGATACCGGTGATTCACCACCATTCCGCCGCGTGCCAGCGTTGGATGAATGCTGAGCAGGTATCCAACCGTGTAACACACCAGCCACCACCCGGCTTTCAGCAACGACGCCGGCAAAGACCGCGGCGGCAGCGAATGCGGGCCATCCGGTTTGGGCGGGGCAAATTTCTGCGGCAGCAATCCCGGTGCAAACGTCAAATACAGCGTGCTCAAAAAAACGGGAGACAAATCGCGCTGAAACGATTCGATGGTAGTTGATTTTCCGACGCCGTCCGGACCGAGAAACACCGCATGAAAGCCATTTCGCGGGCGAATCCACCGGGCGATTTTCTTCGCGTAGGTTCTCGGGCAGAACCCTTCAGACGGTGCCGCGGGGTTGCTCAACAGCTCGTGCTTCAGCGATTGCATCGATCCGCGAACCGCTTCCCAATTGTCGTTGCCCGCGGCTTTGATGACGACGGCGGCGCTTTTCGGCAGCAGCCGCTGCGTGTGATAGTCGCACGCCGCCGGATCGAGCGCGTGAAGCTGCGATAAACGCCGGGCGTGATTGTCGGTCAGGTCGGCCTTGGCGACTCGGTTGGCCAGGATGCAGGCAAATTCCACCGCCGGCGCTGTAACCCAGAATTGCTCGTGCCGGCGGCGCGCGGAAATGATATCCCGCGCCTCAAAGAAGACCCGGCCGGCCATCGTGTAACGCGTCGCCACGTGAAGCTGCAACAACACCGGCGAGCCATCTTCGCCGCGCCCGGCCAGGACGATAAAATGCGCCCCGTCTTCAAACCATTGCACCACCTGCGCGCCGATTTCCTCGCGGAAGGCGTGAAGAACTTTCGCCAGGCGGCCAGGCATGAACGACTGCGGAATCAGGCAATCGACATCGCCGGGAATGTTTTGTGGATATTGGTCGTAGCCGTGCAGCAGGCAATAGGGGATCTCCTCGCGATCGAGCAGATCGAGCACGCGCAGCAGCAACTCACCCTTGGGGCAAGGGCCAACGGCGGCGGCGGGGGCTGCCGGCGCTTCGGTCGGGATTTCTAACGAAACTGGCATCTTTTCAATCCTCACAAACAACAGGATTCAACGCCGATCGAGTCGCCGCGTCTTGCAACTCCGGCGGCGGCTCATTTGCGCTGGTAACAATGACCGGAAATCCGCCGGTCACCTCTTCACTGGCAATGTCGCGCGGCGGAATGACGCGCTGGGTCGATTCCACCTGCAGGCTCTTGTGGTAGCCGCGCCAAAGCAGGGCCGCGATTACCAATGCCGTCAGCAGCATGCCGATCAGCGCGCCGTAAATTCCCATCCACTTGATCAGGACACAGCTCAGGACTGCCGTCACCAGCGCCCCGCCGAGGGTGCCGATAAAAATCACCCGCGTGACGCGCTTGGCGGTCAGCGCCGCCGACAGCACCATCTGGATGTAAGCCGCGAACGCGACCATGGCATACATCGCCAGCACGCCCGGTTCGGCGGCGAAATCGCGGCCGAAGATCGACAGCAGCGGCCGGGCAAATAACGCGATCAGCAGGCAAAACCCGCCCACGATCGGAAGCACCCGCATCGAGCATTGCCGCATCCCGCGGCGCAGGGCCTCATTTCCACCTTCGGCCAATTGATGGGCAAACTGGATTGGAAGCACCGTCGCCAGGTAATAGGAAATGATGCGGGTGGGTCCGAAAAGCTTCTGTGCCGCGCTTAACTGCCCGCTGGCGCCGGCGTCGACAAACCAGGTCACCAAATACATGTACATCGGCAGCGATGAGCAATAGACCAGCACTTCCGAGCCCAAAAGCCATTTGCCGAAATGCCAGTTTTCCACCCATGTTTTCAGGCTGATCCGGCCCATCATGCTGGGGCGAACCTGCAGGAATCCGATAATCGCTGCCACCCCGGAAGTAATCGCCAGAACGTAAAGTGCAGAGGCGCCGGTAAGCCGGGCCGGCGCGCCGGGCGCTTTGTGCAAATCGAGCCAATAAAGCGCGACGATCCAGACCGCCTGTCCCCCATAGCTGATAATATCATTGGCAAACGCCGCAGCGCGCCGTCCTTCGGTGTAAAGAATCCGGCGGAAGAATTCCTGGATCGCCCAGGCCGGCATTGCCGCCGCCAGCGCCAAAAGCAGCCCCTGGCAATTCCATCCCCGCGCCTGCGCCAGCAGCACAAAGCCCAATACGATCACCGTCTGCACGATCAGGATCGCTACCTGCTCGGCGGCGGTGCTGGCGGTGTAATCCTTGTATTTCTGCCCGCGCCCATGCCCGGTGCCCAGCACATTATGCGGCTGGCTGACCATCGACACCTGAATGATGTTGACAAACAGCAGGGCGTTGTAAACGTTGCTGAATTCGCCAAACCCGGTTTTTCCCAGGCCGCGGGCGGCGTAAACCATCGTGACGAAATTGGTGCCGCTGATCAGGACCTGGTCGGCAAAGCCCCATGGCCCGCGGCCGGTAAACAGTTTCCTCCACATCGCGCCGAACGCGCCGGCGCGATTTTGGGAAGGCGATGAAGGGATGCATTCAAGTGTGGACATCGTGCATAGCCGGCAACAACTAATCTACGCATCGGCGCAGTCGTAGCGCGTGGTTTTCCTCTATTTGGAAGATCGGATAGATCGAATGATGAATGAACCACCGCGATAAACGTTATGCGCGAAACAAGTTGCCCAGATGGTGAGAGGAGATGACGTGACACGGATCAGTACCGCGGGTTCTGGGCGTTTGAGGGCTTTGTGATTTTGCCGCTTGCGGCTTCGCGAATCAAAATGCGCTGCACCACGTTCAATAACCCCGCTCACCCGTCCAAACTACCCCATTTATCGCCCCCGATTCGAACTGATTACCGAATGTGTGAATTCCCAGTTGGACCGTCCGCGCCCGAAAGTTAAATTCACTTTGTTATCGAGCCGGCTGATGGCCGACGTTTCTGTTCCCTGTGTAATCGACTGCCGCGAGGCAGCCGATGAATTAAGGAGTCTTCCATGCGTGCCAATGAGGTTGTTGTTGAACCCAGCAAGAAGCCCTATGTGAAGCCGGAACTGCTGACTCATGGCAGTGTCCAGCAACTGACCGAAGGCGGTCATCACACCCCAACTCCCACCAATGATGGAAGCAATTTCCGCATTCCGTCAAAAGGTGGCTGGGAAACCTGGTAGCCGGCACTTTCTGGCCCGCGGAGGTCGCAGTCTTCAATGAACGACTACGCCGCCTACGGGCTTCTCATCCGCTCGGCACTTGCATTGCCCGAATTGGTCGAGGCGTCGACGCTCAATTCAGCGTCGGCGCCCCGGCCCAAGGGCAATGCCGACGTTCTCATTTCCATTTCCCCGCCGCCCGATCACGCCGCCGCCGACAACGCTTCCCAAGACCAAACCTACGCAACCCCCGATAGCGCCTTCATCGACTATCCAGGCACCGCCGGCTATCTCATCACCCGCGGCAGCGAAATCACCATCACCCCCACGCCCAACGCCGACGACCGTCTGATCCGTCTTTATCTGCTCGGTCCCATCCTCGCGCTATTGCTGCATCAACGGCAATTCCTCGTGCTCCATTCCAGTGCCGTCAGCATCAATGGTCAGACCATCGCCTTCGTCGGCGAAAAAGGAATGGGAAAATCCACCATGGCCGCCGCGTTGCATGCGCGCGGCCATGCGCTGATGGCCGATGATCTAGTCGCCGTCGACACGCGCATCACGCCGCCGCTTGCGTACCCCGGCTTCCCGCAGCTAAAGCTGTTTCCCGAGTCCGCCGCACTCCTGAGCGGCGGCGATCCAACCCTCCTGCCCAAGGTACATCCCGCTCTGGACAAGCGCGCCCGAAGAACCGATGGCCCATTCCAAGCCGACCCGCTTCCACTGGCTC